>VENA01000017.1 GCA_009711785.1 Bacillota bacterium | reverse complement strand
GTAATCATAAAGTTCGTAAAATTCATCCCAATGATCTATCAATATTTTTTTGATTATTCCAGTACCCATAGTTACCTCCTTAAGCGCAACCATATTTTTACTGTAAATAGTTTGCATAAATTCTGTGCTATAGACATCATCTGACTTTCACCTACTCTATTATATCAAAAAAATTTATACTTTCTTATACAATAAAAAAACTCGCCTCTAATAGAGACGAGTTATACCCGTGTTACCACTCTTTTTGATACTACTGTATCCACTTAAACCCTTAACGCGGGATACGACTTATCTTACTAATTTCAGATAGTTTCTCTGGGGTTCTTTTCAAATATATTTAAGTTTCAGGCTTTCACCTTCCCTGAATCGCTTTTAACTATATATATATTTTACTCTCCCCTTCACCGAATTTAACAGTTCAATTTACTGGATTATATCATATAATCTTTGCTATTTCAAGTGTTTTTATTCAAAAGTTATTTTTGACCTATCAATAGAATCTATATCTTTACAGCCTGTTAAAATCATTGCTTTTAATAGTTCTTTTCTCATTTTATCTAAGGTTACTTTTACTCCCTCTGAGTATCCTCCATATGCCCCTATAATTACTGGTCTTCCTATTAATACTCCATCTACTCCTAGTGCTAATAGTTTAAATACATCTACACCTGAACGTATACCACCATCAGCTAGGATTGTTATTTTTCCTTTAACCTTATCTACTATTTCTGGTACTACCTTTGCTACACCAGGTGTATGGTCTAGTACTCTTCCTCCATGGTTTGTTATTACTATAGCTTTAGCTCCTACCTCAACTGCCATTTCAGCCTCTTTAGGTGTCATTACTCCCTTAATAATAAAAGGAATATCTGTCTTACTAATAATTTCTTTTAAATCTTCTTTTGTTTTTGGTCCGACAGGTTGTCCCTTTAATGCCATAGTTATTAGACCTGCACCGTCAATATCTACTCCTATAGCTAAAGGATTAACCTTTTCAGCCATCTTAATTCTTTTTATAATTTCTTCATTTTCCCTTGGCTTTATAAAAGGTATCCCCTTAGCATTTTTAATTTTCTCAAGGCCAACTTTATACATAGAAGGATCTGCAGTATCCCCAGTCATTGCTATTGTTCCAGCTAAAGTACTTCCCTCAATAACAGAATCAACATATTCTTCTTCCGTAAGATATCCTCCCATATTAAAACTACTTCCCGTTACTGGCGCAGCCATAATAGGCATATCTAATTTATTGTTAAATAAATTCACAGACGTATCTGGATCTTTACAATCATGAATAGTATTTAATAAAAGATTAATCTTTTTTAATTCCTCAACATTATTCTTAAATGAACTAGCAGTCAAAGCTCCTCCCATTCCAGGAACTTCACCTCTACAGGCTACCCCATTACATATAGGACATACCCTGCAATATCCTTTCATTCTTTCTCTGGCATTATCTCTTATCTCTTTTATGTCCATCAAAACCCTCCTAATCATTAGTATTTAATATTTTATCATATATTTAATATCTTTAAGTTTGTAAATATTTACTACTCTAATAGGGACTCTTTTATATGTCCCTTTAGTTTATCTAATGAAAGTCTTTTTAAAATCGTCCAATTAAGGCAATTATCACAATAACCAAGAACATATACACTTCCATTTTTTATATTTATTTTTCTTCTATCTTCCCTATCCTTTATTTTAAAACCACACAAGTTACATCTCCACTTCATTTACATCTTCCTCTTTATTATTTATCTAAAAAATAGTCTCCACTAAATTCAAAAGCCTTGTCCATATCTAAACCATTAATTGAATTAATTTTTTTATCATCTACTTTAAAAACTACACTTTCTATATCTTCAAAGAAAGTTAATGTGTTTACTATAGCAGCTATAGATGCTTTTGTATAATTTTTATTATCTTTCATATTTTCAACAAATTCACTACTGAAATTTACAAAAGCCTTACTATCTTTAATATCTAAACCTAATAGTTTAGTTCCTTTAGGTACTGGGGATACAAGATTTTTAAACCCTTTAAAATCTACTAAATGCTTTAATGCTACTTTTTTTATGTTACTATTTTCTAATTTTGAATCGTCAGAATTAATATCAAATTTTTCAGTCATAATGAAAGGTTCTGTTTCATTTATTAAATATAATGCATATGATAATTCTTTAACTTCTTCTTTTTCTTTAGTTTCATCGGTTGTTTGTTTATTATCCTTATCTGTATTTTCTTTAGTTACAGTCTCATCGTCCTTAGGTTTTTCATTTGTTTCATCAGAACATGACACAGTAACAGTGAACACTAAACTTAAGACTACTAAAAATGTAATTATTTTTTTCATATTTATTCCCCTTTCTTTATATAAACGGTTGATTTTTTTCATTATATACTCTTATTCCATTATTTATAAGCTTTTCAGCAGTAATACCATTTCCCTTTACTAAATTATTATTAAATGTTCCATCATAAATATAGCCTAAGCCACAGGATGGACTATTTGATTTTAAAATAGCAAAATCTGCTTTAATAGCCTTAGCTATCTTTAAAGTTTCATCTGCACCTTTTAAAAACTCTTCAGTTACATCTTTTCCTCTTTCAGTAACCACTTTTTTATCCTTTTCTCTAAATTTAATAATTTCACATTTATCCCTAGGTGTTGTTAATCCACCTAATTGCTCTGGACATACTAATATGGCCTTTCCTTGTTGTACTAAATCATAAATCTTTTTATTAAAATTATTACCACCATTGTATTTACAATTTGTTCCAACTAAACATGCGCTTACTATAAACATCTTAATTACCTCACTTTAAATTTACTATAGTTACTCCTGTTCCACCTTCTCCAAATTCTCCTAATCTAAAACTCTTAACATGTCTATGACTTTTTAATAATTGTTTAATTCCCTGTCTTAATACTCCAGTACCTTTTCCATGTATTATTGTTACCTCATTTAATCCAGCAATATAAACATCATCTAAATATTTATCAACTTCCATAATCGCCTCTTCTAAATTTTTACCCCTTAAATCTAATTCAGTTTTAATTGAAGTTGATTTAGATCTAATAATTCCTTTAGTTGCTTGCTGTGATTTTGATTCACTCTCATCCTTAGCTCTCTTTAAATTTTCAACATTCACATTTATTTTCATAATACCAGCTTGAACTGTTAAATTGCCATCACTATCTGGCTCTGTTAGAACTGATCCTGTCTGGTCTAGATTAAGAATTTTAACAGTATCTCCTTTTTTAAGGTTTTTAGGTGGTTTAGTATTTTTAGATGATAATATATCTTCAGTTAAACTATCATCTACATTATCTAATTCTGATTTTAATTTATCCTTAGCATTTTGAATTTTTTTACTTCGTTCCTTTTTCATCTCTGTTGACATGTTTCTTAATTCTTTTATTATTGTATTTGCTTCTTCTTTTGCATTTTCTAGTATGCTTCTTGCCTCTTCTTTTGCTTGTCTTAAAGTATTTTTCTTCATATTATTTATCTTTTGTTTTTTCTCTGTTAATTCTTTCTTTAATTGTTTAACCTCTGATTTTAATTTTTCTGACTCTTCTCTATTTTCTTCACTGATTTTTCTATCTTTTTCAATTTGAGCTAATACATCTTCAAATTCTATATTTTCTTTAGATAAAAATCTAGTCGCGCTATTTATAATAAATTCTTGCAACCCTAACCTTTTTGATATTTCAAATGCATTGGATTTTCCTGGAACTCCTATTAATAATCTATAAGTTGGACTTAAAGTTTCAACATCAAATTCAACTGATGCATTCTCTACCCCTTCATTAGTAACTGCATAAATCTTAAGTTCGCTATAATGGGTTGTTGCAAGTGTTCTTATCCCTTTATTATATAAGTGATCTAGAATTGCCATTGCTAGAGCAGCTCCTTCAGTTGGATCTGTCCCTGCACCAAGCTCATCAAATAATACTAAACTATTTTTATTTATTGATTTTAAAATATCCACTATATTTGTCATATGGGATGAAAAAGTACTTAGACTTTGTTCTATACTTTGCTCATCTCCAATATCTGCAAATACACTATCAAATACAGCTATTTGACTTCCTTGATTTGCTGGTATATGAAGTCCTGATTGAGCCATAAGTGTTAATAAACCAACGGTTTTTAATGTTACTGTTTTACCTCCAGTATTTGGCCCTGTTATAACTAAAGATGTAAAGTCCTTACCTAAATAAATATCAATAGGTACAACCTCATTTGCTTCTATTAAAGGATGTCTTCCTTGTTTTATATTAATGTAGCCATCATTATTTAAAATTGGTTTTATCGCTTTCATATCTAAAGCAAATTTACCCTTTGCAAAAGTAAAATCTAATTTTGATAATATCTTTTGATTATTTTTTATATCTTCACTTATTCCATTAACTTTCTCTGTAAGTACAGCTAAAATTCGTTCTATTTCATTTTTTTCTTCTGATTTAAGTTCTCTAAGTTGATTATTTAATTCAACAACAGCTACTGGTTCAATAAATATTGTAGCACCACTTGAAGATTGATCGTGTACAATACCAGGTATTTGAGCTTTATGTTCCATCTTTACAGGAACAACGTATCTATCTCCCCTTATTGTAATAATACTTTCTTGGAGATATTTTTGTTTGGATGATGAATTAATAATTGAATTTAATTTATTTCTAATAGATGCATGCTTATTTTGTTTTTGACGTCTTATATCCTTTAATTTAGGACTTGCATCATCAGATATTTCTTCTTCACTAATAATAGCTTTTTCTATATCTTTTTCAATATTCTTATGGATATTTAGATTATAAAACATATTTTCTAAAAGAGGATACTTTGTATCTTTATCCTCTTTATCATGCTTTAAATAATTTCTAAGATTTCTAGCTGCCCTTAATGTATCTGCAATTTTCAGTAAACCCTTCGGGGTAAGTGACGCCCCTAAATTAGCCCTTTTAATGTCCTTAGAAACATCATGTATTCCACCTAAAGGAGGATTTCCTCTTTTTATCATAATCGTTAAGGCTTCCTCTGTTTCTAATTGTGCATTTTCAATTTCATCCTTTTTTATATTTGGAGTTAATTCATTTATTAACTCCTTTCCTAAACTTGATTCGGCTTTTTCTTTTAACATACCTAATATTTTTTTATACTCTAAAACCTTTAAAGTTTTTTCCCTCATTATTTCACCTCTAATACATAATCTCTTATTTTACACCTCTAAAGTAGTGTCCCTTTGTAATACCTACTTTATTTTTAAAGTTTTCTACAAATTTTCTCACTTCATCACTTTCTATTCTATTTTTAGCATAATCATAATATATTCTTTGTATTTCATTAATTCCTTCTAATTCAGTTGAAAAATCAAGTCTAACATATTCAATATTATTATCATATATTTTATTAATTTCTTCAACTACCACTAAAGCTTGGCTATTATATATAGTTGTTATTTTATTTTTTCTAGTAAATCTAAATTTCATATCCATTCTATCCTTAAGTGCATATCCTGATTTAAATTTACAAGTATTACAATTACTATCACAACTATGATGGGGAGCTATCAGGCAAAATTTAGTTGCCATAACTGGTAAATATCCATAACCTATCACTTCATTAGATAATAATGATTTTTTTGTTACTCTTTTTATTTGCTCTAAAGTTAGTTCTGGTGATAATGTTACACTACTAGCCTTTAAGTTTTTTAATTGAGATATTGAAAGACTATTAAATACATTCAGTCCAAAATCACAATGAATTTTAATATCAAAATTATCTTTAACATATTTTAAACTGCCTATATTAGAAACACTTATACCTGTTAAACCTAACTTATATAACCTATCTAATTCATAAAAATTATTATCATCTATAATTCTATCCGTGGAATAATAAATCTCTTTTTCATATTCTTTTAATTTTTTAATACATTCTTCTATTCCTTCAGTGAAATTTAAATATATTCTATCAAGTCTTTTTATATCTAATTTATCAAATTGTTCTTTTGAATTTATTTTTATACTAATATTTCTTTTTGAGTCATTGTTATTCTTATTTATCTTCCCCTTTATGTTAATATCTTCTTTTGTTATGAGTCTACGTTTATTTTTATTTTCTCTAATTTCATCTAATTTTTTTAATGCATCTCTTCTTATTTCATTTAATACTTTACTAGGTATCATTACTCCATCTGATAGATTAACTTCTAAAGATTTTAAATAGTAGGCTGTATTACCCATCTTTTTAATTTGTTTTATTACTTTATCCTTTTTAAGTGTAACTTTCCTACCCTTTTCTGCTAAATCTTTACTTTTTATATCAACATAATTACCATCATCATCCCAAATATGAAACTTTATCTTCTTTCCTATCTCTATATTAATTGCTCCAGAAACTGCAATCCTTTTTTTATCTTCTAAAAAGGATTCTTTAGCCTTATCAAGTAATTGAATATCTGAAGTTTTATAAACTAAAGAACCAATTTTAGGTTTTATATTAGTTTCTACTAATACTTTTTTATTCCCAGATACATAATCCTTTTTATTGCCCTTTTCGTATAATTTTTTAACATATAATCCCTTATCTCTACCATTAATATCTGTAAATCTAATACCGTCACCCTTTGTTAAGTTTTCACTTAATCTTATCTTTATACCTAATTTATTATTTCCTATTACTTCACCTATACATAATCCTCTATTATTAGGTTTATCTGTTGATAATAGGTTAGATAACTTTTCATTGAATAAAAATCCTTTTGTAAATCCTCTGTTAAATATCTGAGCTATTTCTCTTTTATCCTCTTTTGTAATATTATCTGCAGAATATCCTAACAATCTATCTACTTCTTTTCTATATTTGCTAACAATAGTTGCTACATATTCAGCTCTTTTCATTCTACCTTCTATTTTTAATGAGGTTACACCTGATTTTATTATCTTATTTAAATAATCTATAGTATTTAAATCCTTTGGACTAAGTAAATACTGTTTTTTTATATCATCCACGATTTCATCATTCTCTAAATCTATAAGTGAATATGGCATTCTACAAGGTTGAGCACATCTACCTCTGTTACCACTTCTTCCACCTATAATACTACTTAAAAGACATTGTCCTGAATAACTAAAGCAAAGAGCTCCATGGATAAAAATCTCTAATTCTAAGCTAGTATTTTCGCTTATATACTTAATTTCTTCTAATGATAATTCTCTAGCAAGAACTGCTCTTTTTACACCTAATTCTTCAAGCAACTTAACACCTTGAAGATTATTTACTGTCATTTGAGTACTTGCATGAATTTCAAAATCAGGTAATGTTTCCTTTATTAATTTTACTAATCCTAGATCTTGAACTATTAAAGCATCTACATCTATATTATAAAGAAAAATTAAATAATCTAATATTTCATTAATTTCCATTTCATCTAGTAAAATATTAACAGTAACAAATACCTTAACATTTCTAATGTGACAATATTTTACCGCATCTTCTAAATCTTCGTTACTAAAATTAGCTGCACTTTGTCTAGCATTAAAAAGCTTTCCTCCTAAATAAACAGCATCCGCACCGTTTTCTACTGCTGCCTTTAATGCTTCTTCATTACCTACGGGGGCTAAAAGTTCTATCTCATTCATTTTATCATCTCCTGAATATTTCTTATTATTTTAGATTAAACAAAAAATGAAAGAGTATAATCTACTCTCCATTTATTAATCTTATTATATGGATATTTCTAATTATAATCAATTAAATTTCCCATAAGGTAATTATTTATTATAATCCTTTTTAATTTCATTTAACTCTTTTTTAGTTTGAACTAACTCAATCTGGTTTTCAAAAAGTTTATTTTGTAACTGATTTATAATCTTTTGTGTATTATTTAGTTCTTCTTCTTTTAATTTTAAAGCTTCTTCATATTGTATTATTTTTTTATTTTTACTCTCTTTATCCTTATTTATATCCTTTAAATCTTTTTTAAATTTATCTCTTTCTTCTTTTAATTCATTAAGTTTATCCTTGTTTTCCTTATATTCAGATTTAATTTCTTCTAACTCTTTTAAAGGCTCTTTAACATATTCTTTTAATTCTTCAAGTTCAGTATATGTTTTATAATATTGATCGGCTATTGTAAAAGCAGCTAAAATAGCAGCCATTGACCTATTTAGCCTTCTATTTTTACTAGTAATCTCTTTGATTTTTTCATCTACATAGCTAGCTATATTATGTATATACTCTTCAGATTCATCTCCAATAACTGTATATTCTTGGTCATCTATATTTACTATGACTTTTCTTTTTTCAGTCATAAATACCCTCTCCTTTATTTCCTAACTACTATTATAATAACTTCTTTTAAAACCTATTAAATCCTGCAAGATTTTAAAGAAACTCAGATTTAGTTTAATAAATAACAAAAAATCATTTATCTTCCTTATTAAAAATTTATCATTAATATAGAAAAAACACAATAGAGCTTTCACTCTATTGTGTTTAATTTTAACTTCTTAATGTAGCCTGTAACTTATCTTTTATCAATTCTACAATCTCTTTATGAATTTTAGATACTTCTTCATCCTTTAAAGTTCTTTCATAGGATCTATATGTTACTGAGTATGCTACACTTTTCTTACCTTCTGGTATTTGTTCTCCTTTATAAACATCAAACAAGGTAATATCTTCTATTAATTCTCCCCCTGTTTCTTTAATTATTTTCTCAATTTCTTTTACTAGTATTTCCTCATCTAGTACTATAGCCATATCTCTATTTATTGCAGGATATTTAGGTAGTTCTTTATATTTATTTTTAAGATTTGTTAATATAGATGTTATTTCTAAATCTAATTCTAATGCATATACTCTTTCTTTAATCCCATAATTTTTTAATACATCTGGATGTATCTCACCTATTGTTGCTAAAACATTATTATTTTTAACTACACTGGCTGTTCTACCTGGATGGAATGTATTATGATGTTTTTCTGGCATATATTCCACATTATAAACTCCAAGACTTTCTAAAATAGTATTTAAAATACCCTTTATATAATAAAAATCTACTTCTCCATACATTCCTATACAAAGGTTCTTATTTTCATAGGGTAAGGATTTAACTGGAACGTTTTTAGGTGTAAATATATTTCCTATCTCATATGCCCAGGCTTTATTAACACCATATTTATAGTTTCTAGCTAAAGCATCTAACATATTAGGTATTAAAGTAGTTCTCATAACACTATAATCTTCACCTAAGGGATTAAGTAATTCCACATATTTTCTTTTCATACTATATTCAGGTAAATTAATCCTATCATATGCCTTTGGACTTATAAAAGAATAAGTCATTATTTCATTTAATCCAAATCCTGTTAATTTACTTTTAACTAAATCTTCTATTTTTCTTTGTCTGCTCTTCTCACCTTTAGTTAAGGTTCCCTTAAAAGGTTTAGGCTCAATTTTACTAAAGCCATAAATTCTTCCTATTTCTTCAATAATATCTGCTTCTAATTTAATGTCTTGTCTAAATGTTGGAACTATAACTTTTATGTTTTTATCAACCTTTTCAGCTTTAAATTCTAACCTATTTAATATATCTATCATCTGTTGTTTAGTTAAATCGGTTGATAATAATTTATTAACCCTTTCAGGTCTTAAATTTAAAGATTTCTCATTAAGAGGTTTATCATATACGTCAATCTCACCTTTAATAACTTCACCTGCATTGATATCTTCAAGTAATTGACAAACTCTCTTACATGCAATCTCAGATAAATTAGGATCTAAATTCTTTTCAAATTTAGATGAAGCTTCTGTTCTTAAGCCAACCTTTCTTGAAGTTAACCTAACACTTCTACCATCAAAATTAGCTGATTCTATAAGTATTGTTTTTGTTTCTTTTGAAACTTCACTGTTTTCTCCCCCCATTACACCAGCTATTGCTATAGGCTTTTCAGCATCTGCTATAATTAACATTGAGTCATCTATATCCCTTTTAACTCCATCTAGAGTTGTAATTTCCTCATCTTCTTTTGCTCTTCTAATTTCAATCTTTTTATCCTTTAATTTATCTAGATCAAAGGCATGTAAAGGTTGCCCTAACTCAAGCATTACATAATTAGTAACATCAACGATATTATTAATAGGTCTTACCCCAGCTTTTATTAATCTTTGTTGCATCCAAAGAGGAGACGGTTTAACCTCTATATTTTTAACTACTTTACTATAATATCTCTTACATAAATCATTATCTAATACTTCTATACCATTAACATAGTCTTTTATATCTTCTACTTGATTATTTATTTTAACTTCTGGAATTTTCAATTCTTTATTTAATGTTGCCGCAGTTTCCCTAGCCATACCTATAATACTTAAACAATCAGGTCTATTAGGAGTTATTTCAAAATCTATTACTTTTTCATCTAATTCTAAAATATCCTTAATATCTTTACCTAACTCATATTCTTTATCTAATATTAAAATGCCATCTTTAAATTCTTTAGGTATTAAATCAGAGCTTATACCTAACTCATCTAAAGAACACATCATACCAAAGGATGATTCTCCCCTTAACTTTGACTTTTTAATTTTCATCCCATCAGGAAGTTTTGCACCTACCAATGCTATAGGGACATAATCACCCTTATTTATATTAGTAGCTCCTGTTACAATCTTTAATTCTTCTTCTCCAACATCTACTTTTGTTATGACAAGTTTATCAGCATTAGGATGGTCATTTATTTCTAAAATCTTACCAACAACTACCTTATCTACTCCCTTATTAGTTTCTTCTATTGAATCAACATGGGAACCTGACATTGTAAGCTCATCTGCTAATTCTTTAGTATTTATATCTATATCCACATATTTTTTAAGCCAATTTACTGGTACTAACATATTTATCCTCCTTTATTAAAACTGTTTTATAAATCTCATATCATTTTCAAATAATAGTCTTATATTGTCAATTTCATATTTTGCCATTGTTAATCTATCTATCCCTAAACCAAATGCAAATCCACTATAAACTTCAGAATCTATTCCGCAGTTTTCTAATACTTTAGGATGAACCATTCCACAACCTAATATTTCCATACTCCATCCTGTTCCATTACATGCCTTACATCCTTTTCCCTTACATTCTAGACAAGATACATCTACCTCTGCACTAGGTTCAGTAAATGGAAAATAATGTGGTCTAAATCTAGTTTTAATATCTTCACCAAATAACTCTTTTACAAACACGTTTATTGTATGCTTTAAATTCGCTAATGTTATTCCTTCATCTACAACTAAACATTCTAATTGATGAAACATAGGTGAATGTGTATCATCAACATCATCAAATCTAAAACATCTACCTGCTGAAACTATTTTTATAGGGGGTTTTACTTGTTTCATCACTCTTACCTGAACAGGTGATGTTTGGGTTCTTAATAAGATTTTATTTGTTATATAAAAAGTATCTGACATATCCCTAGAAGGGTGATTTTCAGGTGCATTTAGTGCATCAAAATTATTATCCACCGTTTCTATTTCCGGTCCTTCTACTATATCAAATCCCATATTTTGAAATACATTTTCAAGTTCTTCTTTTACTTGGATTAAAGGATGTCTATGTCCTAGTGGTACATTTTTCCCTGGCATAGATATGTCAATTTTTTCTGACTCTAATTTAGCCTTTTGAAGTTCATCTTTTAATTTTTCCTCAATTTTAGTTACTTCATTTTCTATAGCTTCCCTTACTTCATTGGCTAGTTTACCCATTATAGGTCTTTCTTCCTTTGGAAGTTTCCCCATATTTCTTAATACCTTCGTTAATTCACCTTTTTTTCCTAAAAACTTAACTTTGATCTCATTCAATTGTTTTAAATCTTTAGCATTCTTTATATCCTGTAATGCGCTATCTTTAATACTATTAAGTTTATCCTTCATAATAATCTCCTTTCTTTTTATCTATCAATTAATTCTTTTTAATACAAAAATGACAACTATGTAGATTAAACTAACTAAAAAACTATTTTTTGTTAATAATCTTAAATTACCATGATATTTCGATTTCTTTGTTACTTTAGCAATTAAAAAATTTAAACTAAAATACGCTAAGAAAAAAACTAAAAAACTTACTAGATATTCCATGTTTCACTCTCCTTTGCGTACTAATTTATGCAATAAAAAAACGCCCCTAAAGGGACGAAAATCTCCGCGGTACCACCCTAATAATCTAATCATTAGATCACTTAACAATATAACGAATCTCTCCGGCATAAGTCTACTACTATATAACTTTCGACTTAGCAGTTTAAGAGTGAATTTTCAGCATATCAGAACATAAAGGTGCTTTCAGCCTAGGACACCTTCTCTCTATTATGTCTTTTATACATACTTTTCTCTATCATTACCTTTAGTATATATCATATTAATTTATTGCTAGCTTCTTATACATTAAATAAGCATTAATTGAACCTGTAAGTTGAAATAAATTCCAGAAAAAATTAGCATCAATCATAAGGTTATACACCCCTTCAAGGCTATTTATTTAAATTATAGCATGAGGTGTTGTAAAATACAAGGCTATTATGTAATGATTTTTCTAAAAATTCTGTCTTTGTTTCAACGCTTCATACATAATTATCCCTGACGCAATTGCAGCATTTAAAGATTCTGCTTTTCCTGTCATTGGTATTTTTAATATTTCATCTGAAATATCCACAATTTCTTTAGTAATACCATTTGCTTCATTACCTATAACTAATGCAAAATTTTTATTAAAATTTATATCATAACAATACTTATTTGTAGTTAAGTATGATGATATTATTGATATATTTTTACTTTTTAATTCATTTACTAATTTAGTTGTATTGTTATGATTTAATATTGGCATATGAAAAATAGAACCCATTGTTGCTCTTATTGTTTTAGGATTATAAACATCAACACAACCACTGGTGGTTATTATTCCATTTGCACCCATTGCATCTGCAGTTCTAATTATTGTACCCATATTTCCAGGATCTTGTACTCTATCTAATATTACTAAAAAATTTAAATCATCTAATAAAATATCTTCTAATTCATTAGTATTAAAACTTACAACAGCTAAAATACCCTGAGGATTTTTAGTATCACTTACTTCTTTAAGTAAATTATCAGTAGTTTCATATACTATGTCTTTATCTATAGCATTAAATAAATCTTTTCCACCTTCAATATCAAATAAAGAAGCACTATATAAAATGAATTTAATTTTAATATCCTTAGACTTAATTACCTCACTTACAGATCTTACTCCTTCAGTAAAAAAACTTTTATTTTTCCATCTGTATTTTTTCTTATGTAGTTTTTTTACTAGTTTAACTTGTTTATTTGAAGAACTAGTAATTATACTCAAGGTATCCCCCCTACTAACTATTTTTCTCAAGTTTTCTTAAATCTTTATTTGCTCCTATAACTATTAAAACATCACCTTTTTTTATCAAATCATCAGCATAGGGTGATATATTCATTTCTTGATCCCTTTTAATAGCTATTACATTAATACCATATTCAGTGGGTAAATTTAAATCCTTTAACGCTTTATTTTCCCAGTCTTTCATTACAGTTACCTCAACAATACTATAATCAGGCGCAAATTCAATATAATCTAAAATATTAGATGAAACTAAATTATGAGCAACTCTACTACCCATATCTCTTTCAGGAAATACTACCCTATCTGCTCCTGTTTTTTCTAATACTTTAGCATGTAATTCATTTTGTGCTTTAGCAATAACTAATTTAACACCTAATTCTTTGGCAATCAAAGTCGCCATTATAGAAGCTTGCATATCTGAACCTATAGTTACAACAGCTACATCAAAATTTCTTATACCTAATGTTTTTAGAGTAGTTTCATCTATAGCATCAGCTTGAACAGCATGGGTTACTTTATCTGATATTTCCTGTACTTTTTCTTCACTTTTATCAATAGCTAAAACATCGTACCCTAAGTTATAAAGAGTTTCTGCTACACTTGTTCCAAATCTTCCACAACCAATAACAACAAATTGTCTCATAATATTCACCATCCTAACCAACTATAATTCTTTCTTCTGCATATCTGTATCTTCCCTTTTTCTCTCTACGTTTTTTAGCAAAGGCAAAGGCCATTGTTAATGGACCAAGTCTTCCTACAAACATAGTTACTGTGATAACTAATCTTCCAATTACGGTAAGATTAGGCGTTAATCCTCTGCTTAACCCTACTGTAGCAAAGGCAGAAACAGTTTCAAATAAAACATCTAAAAAAGTTGCATCAGTACCTTTTTCAGTAATTGACAAAATCATAGTTACTAAAACAACTATAGAAAGTCCTATTCCTATAACTGCTAAAGCTCTAAATATTATTTCATTATTAATTCTTTTTTTAAAGACTTCAACATCGTCAGTACCCTTAATAACTGAAACTACACCTAAAACTATAGCACCAACAGTCGTTGTTTTTATTCCTCCTGCTGTAGACCCTGGGGAACCTCCTATAAACATAAATATTATAATTATAAAAGCTGTTGCATTTGTTATAGAAGCCATATCAATACTATTAAAACCTGCTGTCCTCGGTACTACTGATTGAAACATTGATGCTAGGATTTTTCCTTTAAATGTTAATTGTCCTAGTGTGTCTGGATTGTTAAATTCTAAAAATAAAGTTAAAATAAATCCTACTAAGAGTAATCCTCCCGAAATAATTAACACAAGTTTTGTATGTAAAGAAAATTTTTTATACTTCCTACTTTCTGTTATATCTATATATACAGTATAACCTAATCCCCCAATCACAACTAATAATGTCACAGTAATATTTACAATATAACTTTCTACAAAGGGTTCCATACTACTTCCAATCAAATCAAATCCTGCATTACAAAATGCTGATATGGAATGAAATATAGAAAACCAAATACCTTTCTTAACTCCATAGACTGGTATAAATTTACTAGATAAAAATAAGGCACCTAACCCTTCCATTATAATAGTTGATAATATAATATATCTAGTCAATTTAACTAAACCAGATAATGTGAATTGGTTTAACTCCTCTTGCATTATTAGTCTATCCTTAAGTGTTATTTTCTTACCAATGACAAAGGAGACTAATGTAGCCATAGTCATAAAACCTAGGCCACCAATTTGTATTAAAATAAGTATAACTATCTTACCAAACAATGTCCAATGTGCTGCAGTATTTACAACTATAAGCCCCGTTACACACACTGCTGAAGCTGCAGTGAATAATGCATCTATAAAACCTATACTTTTTCCATCTATTGACGAAATAGGCAGATTTAATAGGGTTGCTCCTATTAATATTAATACTGCAAATCCCATAACTAAAACTTGGGCTGGATTCATTTTTAATTGTTCAATTCTATGTTTAAACTCTATTTCAATCATCCCCTATATTTACTAATATTTATTATTAGTAGTATTAACTAGAATAATCATTTTATTATTATATCACTTTAAACTTATGTTTAAAAGTTTTACAAAAAAAATAAAAGTTCCGATATCGGAACTTTTATATCTTAAAGATTTGATTTTGCTAAATCTACTAATTCTTTAAATGATTCTTTATCATGTATAGCCATTTCAGATAACATTTTTCTGTTAATCTCTACATTGGCTTTCTTTAATCCATTAATGAATCTACTATATGATAATCCATTCATTCTAGCACCTGCATTAATTCTAGTAATCCATAACTTTCTAAAATCTCTCTTTCTTAATTTACGTCCTGTATATGCTGAATTAAGAGCTCTCATAACAGCTTGGTTAGCCGGTCTAAATAGCTTACTCTTAGCTCCATAATAACCCTTAGCAAGTTTTAATATTTTCTTGTGTTTCTTTTTTGCATTCATTGCTTTTTTTACTCTCGCCATCTCTGGTACCTCCTTTAGCCTTTAATTTAGTATGGTAATACCTTTTTAATTCTTTTTTCATCACTTGAATGAACTAACTTATCTTTTCTAAGCTTTCTTTTTCTCTTTGGAGACTTTTTGCCTAGTATATGACTTGTATAGTTACTTTTTCTTTTTAATTTTCCTTTAGCAGTCTTTTTAAATCTCTTAGCTGCTCCTTTATGAGTTTTCATTTTTGGCATATTAGTTCCTCCTCTCGACTATAAATTCTTTGGACGTAAAAACATAACCATGTTTCTACCTTCCATTTTTGGCTTTTTATCTATAACTCCATATTCAGAAGTTATTTCTGTAAATCTATCAAGCACTTGTCTACCTTGTTCTTTATGTCCTAATTCTCTTCCTCTAAATCTAACTGTAACTTTAACTTTATCTTCATTTTTCAAGAACTTAATAGCTTTTTTACCCTTTACTTGAAGGTCATGTTCCTCTGTATGAGGTGTAACTCTAATTTCTTTAATGTTAATAACCTTCTGTTTTTTCTTTGCTTCTTTTTCTTTCTTTGCCTGCTCATATTTGTACTTTCCATAGTCCATAATTCTACAAACAGGTGGCTTAGCATTAGGCGCTACCTTCACTAAATCTAATTTTTTATCAAAAGCCTCTTGTTGCGCCTTTCTTATAGGGACAATTCCTACTTGTTCGCCATCTGCGTTAATTAATCTTACTTCCCTCTCTCTGATTTGCTCATTAATTTGAAGTTCTTTAATTGTTAAGACACCTCCTGATTTTTTTAAAAATTAACCTCTATATATAAAAAAACGGATAGTTTTATCACTATCCGCTTGACTCCACATAGATATACTAATCCCTTATTTAAGATTAGATAATAACTATTAACCCTATTAGCCTTAGCCATAAGGTGAGAAGCGGAAACTTCTACTTTATTTTCACTTATATCATTATATTCCATAGATTGAATTTTGTCAACAAAAAATTTCTTTTCATAAATATTATACTTAAAATCATATGAAAAGTAAACCACTTTGTAAATTTTACCTTTTATATTATTAAAAATTACATATATTTAGAATATTATCTGGTTAAACTACTATTAACATAAAATAACTCAAGATCAAAGGTGGGATAATTTTGAAAAAACGGATAGTATTTTTATTGCTTGTCTTTGGATTAGTAACATCATCTTTTTTGATTTACCATAAACTTTTTTCCGACGTAATGCTTACTAGATTTACCACTGGAGATACTATTTTAATATCTACGGTTACGCTAGGTCTATTAGTGTATTATTTAAAGCTAGACAGCAAACCTCAGCTAGTTACAGCTTCTGTTACAACCGATAAAAATAAAGATGAAAATACTAATGACCAAAATAAATCAGATGTTTCTTTTAATGATGTCGCTGGATTAGATGAAGTAAAAGATGAACTTCAAGAGATTATTGATTTTATAAACAACTCAGAAAAGTACAAAAAAATGGGTGCAAAAATACCAAAAGGAATTTTATTTCATGGCCCTCCTGGTACAGGGAAAACATTGCTTGCTAAGGCTGTTGCAGGAGAGACTAATTCTTCATTCTTTTACTCAAGCGGATCAGAATTTGTTGAAAAATATGTAGGAGTAGGAGCTAAGAGAATAAGAAGTTTGTTTGAAAAAGCTAAAAAAGGTGCACCAAGTATAATTTTTATAGATGAAATAGATGCTATAGGCTGTAAAAGAAATATGGATAGTAACAATGAAAAAGATCAAACTTTAAATCAATTGCTAGTTGAATTAGATGGTTTTAATAAAAATAATACAGTAGTAGTTATAGGGGCCACAAATAGATTAGACTTATTAGACGAAGCTTTATTACGCCCTGGTAGATTTGATAGACATATTTATGTAGGAAACCCTAATTTAAACGCACGAAAAGAAATATTTAAAGTTCATATTAAAGATAAACCCATCCATTCTGATGTGGAAATTGATGCTTTATCTAAAAAAACCCATGGTTTTTCTGGAGCTCAATTAGCAAACATAGCAAATGAAGCTGCAATCATTGCAGTTAGAAATAATAAAAAATTAATTGATATAGATGATTTTGAGACTGCAATAGAAAGAGTAGTTGCAGGATTAGAAATTAAGCACCCTTCAGTATTATTAAAAGAAAAGAACATAGTTGCCCATCATGAAGCAGGTCATGCTTTAGTAGGTAAATTATTAAATGTTGATATGGTACAAAAAATATCTATAGTACCAAGAGGTCAAGCTTTAGGATATGTTTTGAAATTTCCTGACGAAGAAAGATATCTTCATACACAAAATGAACTGATGTGTAAGATAATGGTTTTGTTAGGTGGAAGAGCAGCCGAAAAAATTATCTTTGATGAAGTTACTACAGGAGCCCATAATGATTTGAAAAAAGCTACAGATATTGCTGAAGAAATGGTATGTAATTATGGAATGAGTTCTTTTGGTAACATCACAATAAAAAATCAGTATATAAAATATAATATTAATAAAATTGAAAGAGAAATTAAAGCAATAATTGATGAGTGTTTTGAAAAATCATTATGTCTTATTAGAGAAAATAAAATAATATTAAAAGAAATCGCAAATTATTTATTAGAAAAAGAAACTATTACAGGGGAAGAACTAAAAGAAATCGTTGAAAAACATAATAAACTTCCAAATACTGCAAGCTAAAGAACGGTTAAACCGTTCTTTTTATTTTTAAAAAAACTCCTCCCTAAACTATTTAGTTTAGAGAGGAGTAAACTTAGGTTTTATTTTCTATTTTCTATTTCCTCTGTTACATTATCTATAAATTTATTTATATCTACTGCTCCTTTATCTCCTTCATCTCTAGATCTTACTGATACTGTCTTACTTTCAACTTCTTTTTCCCCTACTATTAACATATAAGGTATCTTATCAAGTTGAGCTTCTCTTATTTTATACCCAATTTTCTCTGCTCTAGTATCCATCTCTACTCTAATACCTTTTTTCTTTAATTTCTTTTTAATTTCTTTTCCATAATCGTTAAATTTATCTGATATAGGTAAAATAGTAGCTTGAACTGGAGATAGCCAAACTGGAAACTTACCTGCATAATGTTCAATTAAAATACCTATAAATCTTTCAATGCTTCCAAAGGCAACTGTATGGATAACGATTGGTTTATGTTTATCTCCATCTTTTCCTACATATGATAAATCAAACCTTTGAGGTAATTGAAAATCAAGCTGTATAGTACCACATTGCCATGTTCTACCTATACAATCTTCTAAGTGAAAGTCTATTTTAGGTCCATAGAAAGCTCCATCTCCTTCATTAACTATATAAGGTAAATCAAGCTCATCTAACGCTTGTTTTAAGGACTTTTCAGCGTGTTCCCAATCTTCATCGCTACCTAATGAATTTTCTGGTCTAGTTGATAGTTCAACATGATATTTAAAACCAAATTTAGAATATATTTCATCTATTTTATTAGCAACACCTTTAATTTCATCCTTAATTTGTTCTGGTAACATAAATATGTGGGCATCATCCTGAGTAAAAGCTCTTACCCTCATTAATCCGTGTAAAGTTCCTGATAATTCATGTCTATGAACTCTACCTATCTCTCCTATTCTTAATGGGAAATCTCTATAAGAATGCATTTCATCTTTGTATACCAACATACCACCAGGACAATTCATTGGTTTTATTGCATAATCTTCTTCATCTATTTTTAAAGTATACATGTTTTCTTTGTAATGGAACCAATGTCCTGAAGTTTCCCATAGTTTTTTATTTAATATTATTGGAGTTTCAACTTCTACATAATCAGCTAACTTATGAACTTCTCTCCAATAATCAAGTAATGCATTTTTAAGTTCTGTTCCTCTAGGTAAGAAAAATGGAAATCCAGGTCCTTCTTCTTCTAATGTAAATAATTTAAGTTCTTTTCCTATCTTTCTGTGGTCTCTTTTCTTAGCTTCTTCTAATCTCTTTAAATATTTTTTTAACTCTTTTTTCTTTTCGAAAGAAGTACCATATATTCTTTGTAACATCTTTCTATTTTCATCTCCACGCCAGTATGCTCCTGCTATGTTTAATAATTTAATTGCCTTTACTTTCTTTGTATTCGGTAAATGAGGTCCTGCACATAAATCAACAAAATCTCCTTGTCTATAAAAAGATATAATAGAATCTTCAGGTAAATCTTCAACTAATTCAACTTTATAATCTTCTTGTTTTTCCTTTAAAAACTCTAAAGCCTCATCCCTTGGAAGTTCAAATCTTTCTATCTCAAGTCTTTCTTTAACTATGTTTTTCATTTCCTTTTCTATTTTTTCTAAATCTTCTGGTGTAAATCTATGTTCTGTATCAAAGTCATAATAAAAACCATTATCTATAGCAGGTCCTATAGCTAACTTTGTATCTGGAAATAATCTTTTTACAGCCTGTGCTAATATATGTGCACTAGTATGTCTGTATATTTCCTCTCCTCCATCACTATTAAATTTTAATAAGGTTAGCTCAGAATCCTCATTCATTTCATATTTTAGTCCTACTAATTTTCCATTGACTTTTGCTCCAACAACTGCTCTTGCTAAACCTTCACTAATATCCTTTGCAACGTCAATAACCTTTACTCCATTATCATACTCTCGTTTTGAATTATCAGGTAAAGTTATCTGTACTTTTGACATATTCTCCCTCCTCTGAATTATTATATAAATAAAAAACTCCCATCTCTAGACTTCTTAGTCTAGGGACGAGAGTATATACCCGTGGTTCCACCCTAATTGAAACTCTAAGATCTTAACGCAATCAACGGTAATCCTTACCCTACACGGTTTCGGATACAACTCCAGGTTAGTTTTCAATTAGGCATATTTAAAATCCCTCGCAACCTTCGGAGATTTCTCTCTGTAAACTGTGTCTAATTTACTCTTCCTATCAATGTTTTTGATTTTCTGGTTTTAATATATTATAGATATATTTTATATTATTGTCAAGAAAATTATACATATTCTTAATAAATCTTTAATTTTTATTAGGATAGATTAAAGGCTATGGATAAAACTCCATAGCCTATTTTAGTTAAACTGTTTTCTTTTTTGCTTTTTTTATTACTCTGTAAGCTTCAAATATCATCCATAACTCTAAGACCATAATAATTATACCTATTATTAGTAATAAATAATCTGCTTTGCTTGCATATCCAATGATATTATGAATCATACCCCAACCTGTCATAATCATCATAAATATCATAGGTATTAAAGTATATGATATACGTTTTCCTTTTTTAGCTAAGTAAACAGTTATTATCATTAATGCTAAGCCTGCTAATAATTGATTAGAAGCTCCAAATAATGGCCATAATATCATTGCACCTGCTCCACCTGGTTTTGCCATAGCAAGCAATATAGCTGTTATTACTGCAAATAAAGTTGAACCATTTTTAGTTGTAAGTGGTTTTATTTTCATTCCTTCTGCTATCTCACTAACAACATATCTTTGAATCCTTGTCGCTGTATCTAGAGTTGTGGCAGCAAAACTAACAACAAAAACTGCTAATAATGTTTTTGCAAATCCCAAACTTATACCAAGACCTGAAATAAAATTAGCACCACCATCTATAAAAGCACTTAATTTTGCTCCTAGACCACTAGCACTTGACCAATCGACATATCTTGAGGTCCAAGCTGCTGTATCTCCTAAACCAGCAGTACAAGCTAAAATTACCAAAATAGCTAAAGCACCTTCCATAAGCATTCCGCCATAACCTATATGTTTAGCATCCCTTTCATTTGCTAATTGTTTTGATGATGTTCCAGAAGATACTAAACTATGGAATCCAGAAATTGCACCACAAGCTATAGTGATAAATAAAAATGGTAACATTGGTGGTGCATCTTTTATACCTAATCTAACAGCTGGTGCCACAATAGTAGGGTGTACAAAAATTAATCCAAGTATTAATAAACCCATAGCCACTATAAGTTCATGGGAGTTTATATAATCTCTAGGTTGTAATAATTTTTGTACTGGCAGTATAGAAGCAATAAATGCATATATCATTAATACAACTACCCATACTATTATTTCTTGCATTCCAAACAATTCAGGTATATGGATATCATTTAAGTATGTAGCTCCAATCCATATAGTAAAATACATAAGAATTATTGCAACTATGGATAATAAATTGATATTTTTACCCTTTTTATATACTAAATATCCTAAAGCTAAAGCTATAGGTATCTCCATCCATACAGGGAATATAGATGCAGGATACATTATAAATAATTTACCTATTATCATTGCAAATATTGCTATAACTATTAATAATAAGAAAAAGATAATTATTAAAAATAAATTTCTTGAAGTAGGACTTACTATATCTTTTGTTACATCTCCAAGAGATTTTCCCTTTTTCCTTGATGAAATTACCAATGCGCCAAAATCATGTACAGCCCCCATGAAAATTGAACCTACAAATACCCAAATAACTGCAGGTAACCATCCCCATATAACTCCTATTGCCGGTCCAACAATTGGTCCTGTCCCAGCTATTGATGTAAAGTGATGCCCAAATAATATTCTTTTTTTCGTAGGTACATAATCTATGCCATCATTTATCTCATTTGCTGGCGTTACTGCACTTCCACTCAATTCAAACAACTTATCTCCTAGAAATTTTCCATACGTTTTATAAGCAATAATAAATCCAGCATAAGTTAAAATAGCAAGTAATAAAGCATTCATAGTTTAGCCCCCTTTTAAAATTTTTACTTTCTTTATAATTATATTACTGTAAAATAAAATTATGTTATGGGCATAAGACTATTTTGCAAATAAAAAATGACAATCCTTATAAGAATTGTCATATCTATACCTAAAAATTTAAAACTATTATACCTTGAATTATTCCTATGAAAAATCCTAAAACTCCACCTAAGATTTCTATGTGTTTTAGTTCTTTTTTTGCAATCGTAATTATTATTCTTTCTAATTTATCTATATCGTAAGAATTAATCTTTTCTTCTACAATATCAGCAATACTAACTCTTTCAGTAGCATTATCTATAGTTTCTTCAATTAACTGTTTTAAAATTTTATCTCCTTCTGAATCAACAATTTCATCTACGTATTCTGAAATCATATTTTTAATGCTACTAGGAATTAAAGCCGGTAATTTTTCATCAACAATATTATTTATTCTCCGTTTTAGTATGAATTTAATCTTACTTATATCTTCATCTTCAATAATTCTTTCTATTATATCCCTTATATTTAATAATTCTTCTTCAACTACATCCCCAACACTCTTTGCTATTTCTTCTTTTCTTTTAGGTATAAGACCCTGGATTTCAAAATTTAATACAGGGATTTTTATAGGATATAATGGTCTAAATATCAACTTAATTGCTATAATATTAGTAAACCATCCTATCATCGCTGCTACGATTGCCAAAATAAGTAATTTAATTATGCTCATTGTACCACTCCTGTGTCATTTATTAACCATATTATTATACCACATTAGAATTATAAGTAAAACACCTACTAATAATTAATCTATTTTTCTAAATTTTATTATAACATAACAAAAGATAAAGCAACTTCTCTTAAAGAAAAGTTGCTTTATCTTTTGTTTTTCATATTTTCTTTTACTGAAAGGCAAAAAGTACATCCACTACAGATCTCAACTTTGTTTTCAAATACATTTTTAATTATTTCTACGATCTTTTCACTTTTTTTCTTATCATATAAGTGAAGAACAATATTTTTAGGGGCTATAGTTATTAAAGAGCTTATAAGTAAATCTTCATAATTCATATTATTCTCTGACATTTCCTTTGCTATCTCTTCAAGGAATTCATTATTTATAAGTCTTTTTTTAATATCATACAATTCATATTTATTATCTTCATAAATAATTACGTTCACAGTATTTATTTTAGGTTCTTGAATTTCAACAAAATAACGTAATATCTTAATAAACTCTTTATATTCTCTTTCTATAACAAAATCATCTAACACATTGTCTAAAGTATCTTCTAGATAATTAACTAAAAATCTTAATCTAAATGATATAAAACCTTCTAAAATTATTTCATCATTACTTTCTAAATAATCTAACACTTCCTTTAAAACCTTTGACTTTTCATTTGCTTTGGCTCTAATTTTGTTTATTGTTAGTTTATCATTTCTAATTCTTTTCTTTGTCTCTTCTAAAATTTCTTCTTTTTCGCAATTTTCTAAATAATAACACCTATCGTTTATTATCCTTTTTAGTAGTTTATCTTGATACAAATCAATAACTATATCTGTTATAACATCTGCAATATAATATTTTAAAATATTCTTTGTATTTACATATTTATTCTTTTCATCTTCAAGTTCATACTTTAAAAAAATTGTATTCCCAATTTTTTTAGTTCTTTTATCTATATATAATTCTTCTTTAAGAAGAATGGATTTCTTGTCAAATACTTCTTTAACTTTCTGTAATTTACTATCAAATCCTATAGAGAGCAATTCCACTTTTGTCACTCCTTTCACCTGTATTAGTAGTATGTGAAAATATGTTTACCATATTCACAGTACTTTATTACTTAAATGTATTTTAAAGGAATGATTGAACCCAGATCTATAATTTTTTTTCTTGATAAAAAGATAGGTTCTTTTTTAAGCTTATCTAAAAAATTTAAAATCTTAACTTGATCAGGATGATTACCTAGACTACCTGTAAACAATACTTTATCATTTCCTATATATCCTGTACTTCCGCCAATAAAACCATAATTCAATCCTGGAAGTTCAATAAAACCCTTTTCTATATTTAATATGTTAATATTAAAATTATTTAATGCTTTAAAAATTGAAGGATCAGAAGTTATTATAGTATTCTTTGATACATTTGCTATCGAACATTTAGAATATCCTTGATTTACATTTATCATCTCAATCCCAGCTTTTTTAAGATAGAATTTTAATTTTGGGTCTGTATGTTTAAAATTATGTATTGCATATCCTGAAACTCTTGCTACATTATATGCAACATTATTAGGATAGTTTCTTTTTAACCATTTTTCTCCTTTAATTACTTTTATTTTTTTTAACTTAAATAAGTCTTTGTAATAATCGTACACATTAGGTGCTACAATAAGTGTATTTTCATTTAACGGATGTATTACTATATCTGGATGATAAGATATTGCTTCGTATACTTCTTCACATTTGATAGTTTTTACTATATCTAAATCTAGAATTTTTAATCCCTTTATTATTTCTTCACTTGCCCTTCCATCTACAATAACTAAATCACTTTTTTCATCTGGCATGAATGGATTTTTCATTATATCACCCTTATTATTAATAGAATCTTATATTTTTATTACTAACCTTTCAAACTATAGTTATAACAATTTTTTACAAAAAAAAATCTCCTAATAGGAGATTAAATATCGTATGGAGGCGGCACCCAGATTTGAACTGGGGATAAAGGATTTGCAGTCCTCTGCCTTACCACTTGGCTATGCCGCCATATCTAGATGGAGCGGAAGACGGGATTCGAACCCGCGACCCTCGCCTTGGCAAGGCGATGCTCTACCACTGAGCCACTTCCGCAAATTTTATTTTAAATGGTGCCCAGAGGCGGAATCGAACCACCGACACGGGGATTTTCAGTCCCCTGCTCTACCGACTGAGCTATCTGGGCATCCTTGTTTTTTTCTGACGACAAGAACTAGTATACAATATTTATAACTTAATGTCAAATATATTTTTAAAAATATTTTTATTATATATTATATTTTATAATTTTCAAAAAAGTGCAAATAATATATAAAGAGGAGTGATAAAATGGATAAAAAATTAAATATCAAAAACAATCAACCTATAGAAAACCATAAAACCGCTGCATGGGCGAATATTCAAAAACAAAAAGATGAGTCAAATGTTGCTATACCTTCTGAAATGGAAGTAGAAAATGCTAAAGAGTGGGTTGATAAGAACCAAAAATGAGGAAATCCTAGGATTTCCTCATTTCTTTAATATTTCATTTCAGATAAACGTTTATAATTTTTATATCTTTCCTTAGCATCTTTTTCAGCTTTTGAATATAATTCCTCTGCTAATTCAGGGAATGTATTTTTAATTTGAGAGTACCTAACTTCACTTAAAATAAATTCTTTAAATGACTCTTTAGGTTCTTTTGAATCTAAAGTAAAAGGATTCTTTCCTTCATTTTTAAAATCTGGATTATATCTATAAAGATGCCAATATCCAGAATCTACTGCTCTTTTTTCTTGATTTATCGAAGATCCCATACCCTGTCTAATACCATGGTTAATGCATGGAGCATAACCAATTATTAAAGAAGGACCATCATATTCTTCTGCTTCCTTTATGGCTTTTATAGTTTGATTCATATTAGCCCCTAATGATATTTGAGCTACATACACATATCCATAACTCATTGCCATCATTCCAAGATCTTTTTTCCTTATTTTTTTACCTGAAGCAGCAAATTTAGCTGCTGCAGCTGTAGGTGTGGCTTTAGATGACTGACCTCCTGTATTAGAATAAACTTCTGTATCAAATACTAACACATTTACATCATCACCAGATGCTAACACATGATCTAAACCTCCATATCCTATATCATATGCCCAACCATCTCCGCCTACTATCCATTGGGATTTTTTAATTAGAAAATCCTTTTTATCTAATATTTTTTGAGCTAATTTATTTTCTTTATAATTACTTGTTAATAATTTTACTACTTTTTCACTTGCTTCTTTTGAACCAGTAGTACTATTCATATTTTCTATCCACTGATTAAATACTCCTTTTAATTCATTATCAGCACCATTTTCTATTACTTTTAGCATATCTTCTTTTATTCCTTCTCTTATTTGAGTAACTGCTAAATACATTCCATAACCAAATTCAGCATTATCTTCAAATAAAGAATTTGCCCAAGCAGGACCCTTGCCTTCTTTATTTACTGTAAAAGGTACAGAAGGTGCACTTGCTCCCCATATAGAAGAACACCCCGTTGCATTTGCTATCATCATCCTATCACCATAAAGCTGTGTAACTAATTTTAAGTAAGGTGTCTCTCCGCACCCTGCACAAGCTCCTGAAAACTCTAGTAATGGTTGTGCAAATTGACTACCCTTTACAGTTTTAATATTCATTAAATTATCTTTTATACTAACTTCTTTAGATACATATTCCCAATTATTAATTTGTCTTTTTATTTCCTTTTCAGCATCTACCATAACTAATGCTTTTTCCTTAGCAGGACAAACATTAGCGCAAACTCCACAACCAGTACAATCTAGTGGACTTATTTGGATTCTGTATTCTAATCCCTTTAAATCTTTGCCTAAAGCTTTCTTAGTATCAAAGTCTTCAGGAGCATTATTTTTTTCATCTTCATTTAATAAAAATGGTCTAATAACAGCATGAGGACAAACCAAAGCACATTGATTACATTGTATACAATTTTCAGTTTGCCACTGTGGAATAGTTACAGCTATGCCACGTTTCTCATAGGCTGTTGTTCCTAATGGAAAACTTCCATCTTCCATTCCTTTAAAGGCACTTATCGGTAAACTATCACCTTTATGTTTAGCCATAGGTCTTTGGATATTTCTTACGAATTCAGGCTCCTCTAAATTCCTTTCTTCTTGTATATTTAAAGTTTTCCAAGCCTCCGGAACGTCAATTTTCATAAGTCCATCTAGCCCTTTTTCAACAGCTTTAAAGTTCATTTCTACTACTTTTCTTCCCTTTTTACCATAGGTCTTTTCTATTGACTCTTTTAAATATTTTATTGCATCCTCTATAGGTAATACTTTAGCTAGTTTAAAAAATGCAGATTGCATTACCATATTAATTCTGCCACCAAGACCTATATCTTTAGCTATTTTCACAGCATCTATTACATAAAAATTAGCTTCTTTTTGTGCTATTTCTTTTTTAATATTATTTGGTAATTTTTCTTCTAATTCCTCTTGATTCCAGGGACAGTTAAGTACAAATGTTCCTTGTTTTTTAAGCCCTTCAAGTAAATCATAATTGTTTATATAGGATTTATTATGACACGCAATATAATCTGCATCATGTACTAAATAAGTTGATTTTATTGGTTGTTTTCCAAATCTCAAATGTGAAATTGTAGTTCCGCCGGATTTTTTACTATCATATGAAAAATATCCTTGAGCATATAAATCTGTTTTATCTCCTATGATTTTTATTGCTATTTTATTTGCACCAACAGTACCATCAGAACCTAAGCCCCATAATTTACATTTAATTGTATCCTCTGGAGATGTGTCTGTATTATTATAATCTAATGATGTATTGGTAACATCATCTTCAATTCCAATAGTAAAGTGATTTTTCGGTTGATTTTGTTTTAAATTCTCATAAACTGCAATAATTTGACCTGGTGTAGTATCTTTAGATCCTAAACCATATCTTCCTCCTACAATTATAGGTCTATCATCTTTTTCATAGAAAAGACTTCTTACATCTTGATATAATGGCTCTCCTTGAGCTCCGGGCTCTTTAGTTCTATCTAATACAGCTATTTTCTTCACTGTATTCGGTAAAACTTTGAAAAAGTATTTACTAGAAAAAGGTCTATATAAATGAACCTTTATCATACCTACTTTTTCTCCTTTAGAAACTAAGTAATCAATAGTTTCCTCTATTGTTTCACAACCTGAACCCATAGCTATAATAACTTTATCTGCATCTTTAGCACCATAATAATTAAATGGATGATATTCTCTTCCTGTAATTTTTTTAATTTCTTGCATATAATTTTCCACTATATCTGGAATCAAATCATAAAATGGGTTTATTGCTTCTCTATTTTGAAAATATATATCTGGATTCTGTGCTGTTCCTCTAACTACTGGTCTTTCAGGATTTAATGATCTATCTCTAAATCCTTGTACTGCATTATAATCTAATATCTTAGCATAATCATCATAATCAATAACTTCAATCTTTTGTATTTCATGGGAAGTTCTAAAACCATCAAAGAAATGCACAAAAGGTAATCTAGCTTTAATTGCAGCAAGATGTGCAACTCCTCCTAGATCCATTACTTCTTGAACACTATTAGAAGCAATCATAGCGGCTCCAGTTTGTCTAGTTGCCATAACATCTTGATGATCTCCAAAAATAGATAAAGCTTGAGCTGCTAATGACCTTGCACTTACATGAAATACTCCAGGTAGTAACTCTCCTGCAATCTTATACATATTAGGTACCATCAATAAAAGTCCTTGAGAAGCAGTATAAGTAGTAGTTAATGCTCCTCCTTGAAGTGAACCATGCATAGAACCTGAAGCTCCTCCTTCTGACTGAAGCTCAACAACTTTTACTCTCTGTCCAAATAAATTCTTCTTCCCATTTGCTGACCATAAATCCACCTTTTCTGCCATGGGAGAAGATGGCGTTATCGGATAAATAGTTGCTACATCAGTAAAAGCATAAGAAACGTAAGCTGCAGCTTCATTTCCATCCATTGTTTTCATTGTTACCATAAAACCCCTCCTAAATCTTATTAAAATTTTACACACTTTTTAGTATCTATCATTTTTCCAAAATAATACACGAAAATTTAAATAAGCATAAAAAAACCTCAATGTAAAAACATTGAGGTTCTTTACTATAGCTTTATTTTATTTAATGCATTATCTAAATCATTTATAATGTCTTCAGGCTCTTCTATGCCTACAGAAAATCTTATTAACCCATCGGTTATTCCGCCTGTTAATCTATCTTCTCTATCTACAGGTGAATGAGTCATAGAAGCTGGATGCTGTATTAAAGAATCTACTGTACCTAAACTTACAGCAAGTTTTATTAATTTTACATTATTCATTACTGTCTTTCCAGCATCAATCCCTCCTTTAACTTCAAAAGCTATCATAGCACCAAAACCTTCAGCCTGTTTTTTTGCTAATTCATGTTGTGGATGAGACTTTAATCCTGGGTAGTAAACTTTATCTACTTTAGGATGCTTTTCTAAAAACTCAGCAAGCTTTTTAGCATTACTTTCATGCTTTTCCATTCTAATTCCTAAAGTTTTTAATCCCCTTAGCAGTAGCCAAGAATCAAAAGGACTTAAAATTCCACCTATATCTTTTTGAGTGGTTTCTCTTATTAAACTCATATCTTCTTTATTACCTACAAGCACACCAGCTATTACATCTCCATGGCCTCCTATATATTTAGTAGCGCTATGAAGAACCATATCAGCACCTAATTCTAAAGGCCTCTGCCAGTAGGGAGTCATAAAAGTATTATCTACAATTAACCTAGAGTCATTTTTCTTAGCAATTTCAGATGCCCCTTTTATGTCAGTTAGAGCCATCGCTGGATTAGAAGGACTTTCAATATATATTATCTTAGTATTTTCCTTAACAGCATTTTCTATATTAGAAATATCCTTAGCATCTACAAAATCCACATCTATTCCAAATTTAGTAACCATTTCGGATAAAAACGCATGGGTACAACCATATAATGAATTCTGAGCTACAATATGATCTCCTTTTTTTATAAAAGCAAATATAGCCGCACTAACTGCTGCCATTCCTGAAGCAAAAGCCACTGCATCTTCACCATTTTCTAAAAGAGCAATCTTTTTTTCAAAATCAGTTAAAGTAGGATTACCTAACCTTGTATATATATATCCTTCTTCCTCTCCTGCAAACCTTTTAGCACCTTGGTTAACATCATCAAATACAAAAGTTGATGTTTGATATATCGGTTTAACATGAGCACCTGTAAGTTTGCAAGGTTCAGAGTAAACAGCTTTAGTTGATTTTTTCATTTTGTTTATATCCATTATATTCCTCCTTATAATAATAAAATTAAGTAATATCATAGACATGATATTACTTAATTTCTACTTTAGGAATCATTATTCCTTCATATTTTTAATTAATTCTTGTAATTCACCTTTTTTAAAATTATATTTAGTGTTACAAAAGTGACATACTAATTCTGCTTTTTCATCTTGTTGTATTATTTCTTTTATTTCCTTCTCACCTAAACTTATCAATGCTTCTTTCATTCTTTCCTTACTACAATCACAGCTAAAATTAACCTTTTGTGTATCTGTTACTTTCATATTAAAATCTGAAAAAACTTCCCTAAGTATATCTTCTGGTTTATATCCATCGTCAATATATTTAGAAATTGATGAAATTTCACTTATAGTTTTCTCTAATTTAGTTAATTTATCCTCTGGAATATTAGGAAGTACTTGTACTATAAATCCTCCTGATGCTTTTACACTTAAATCTTTGTCAATTAATACACCTAATGATACTGCAGATGGTTGTTGTTCTGATGCTGCAAAATATTGAGTTAAATCTTCACCTATTTCTCCATTAACTAAATTACTTTGACCAACATAGGGCTCCTTTAATCCATAATCCCTTATAACTATTACTTTTCCATTGTTTCCTACTGCTCCACCTACATCAAGTTTCCCATCATCCCTTATAGGTAAATCTACATTAGGATCACTTATATAACCTTTCACATTCACATTATTATTTGCAACAGCAAGAATACTTCTTACAGGTCCATTTCCTCTAAATTGTAATGTTAATTTATCGTTATCTCCTTTTAACATTATCCCCATTAACGAAGCAGAAGTTAACACTCTACCTAAAGCTGCTGTTGTAGTAGGAGTTGTATTATGAATTTTTCTTGCCTTTTCTACTAAATTTGTTGTACTTGCTATAAACACTCTTATACATTTATCCTCATCTAAAGCCCTTATTATATAATCTTGCATATAAACCTCCTTATATATAGCATTATATATATTATAAAATATAGTTTAAAACAAAACAAGGCCCCGTATACACGGGACCTTGGATACTACTTATTTGTTAAAAACTATATCTATTTATATTATTTTTTATTATAGTTTTGTAACAGCTGTAGCTTGAGGGCCTTTTTCGCCTTCAACTATTTCAAACTCTACTTCTTGACCTTCTTCTAAAGTCTTGAAGCCTTCTTCTTCGATAGCTGAGTAATGTACGAATACATCGTCGCCATTCTCTCTTGTAATAAATCCATAACCTTTTGTAGCGTTGAACCACTTAACTGTTCCTTTTTCCATTGAAAACATTCCTCCTGTAAATCACAAATATTTTGTAGATGACTTCATCACCTACTATAAAATTATACTATCATAATTAAATTACTCTGTCAATTAGTATTTCCAAAAATACCTTTTTATACAACTAAAATTATTTTTTTTATTTTTTTATTACAAAATTAATTCTTTCACTGTTATTATTTGGATGGTTAAATGTAAATGCTTCAAAGGATGAGACATTTGTAAAATTAGCTTCCTTCAAAGCTGTTATAATTTGATGTTTTTTATAAGCTTTTTGGGTATGTACTTCTTCAAATCTTAAATATGAATCATTTTCCTTTATAAAGAAATTTAGATAAAATTCTACTATATTTTTATTTTCAATAAAATTATTTTCCCACACATAGAAAATTTCTTCAGTGTCATTTACAAAGGTATTATTACCAATTATTTTACTTAACTTATAATAGGAGTTTATATCAAATATAAAATATCCATCCTTATTTAGATGTTTATATACATTTTTAAAAACCTTTACTAAATCATCATAATTAATAATATAATTCAAACTATCACAGACACTTAAAACTACATCAAAAGTTTTGTTTAATTCAAAATCAACCATATCCTGTTTCCTTATGGTAACATTTTTATACTTTCTTAATTTATTATATGCTACTGTTAACATTTCATCTGAAAGATCAAAACATGTTACATTATATCTTTCTTTTAAGAAAAATTCTGTTAAATTACCAGTACCACAGGCCATTTCTAATATTTCCTTAGGTTTTATTTGTCGTTTTTCAAAGATTTCTAATATGTAATTATACCATTCACCATAGCTAATATCATCCATTAGTTCATCATACATATGTGCTAAATTTTTATAAGCTTCCATAATTCTCCCCTTTTTCCTTTGTGGTACTGTTATTATAACATAATAATAAACTATTCTAAATTTGATTTTCTTGATTTTTATTTTCTTATAACTCTTTTTTCATTTTCTTTTTTCTTACTGTTATTATACCTCCTATTCTACCAGTCTCTTTCGCTGTCAAACTACCCCACCCTTCACTTGTTACTTTATCTAACAATCCTAACTCAGCAGCTATTTCATATTTCATTTTATCTTCTAGTGTTTCAATTTTTTTCTTTTTTCTGTTTTTAGCCATAATCCTTCCTCCTTTTATACTAGTATTTGGATTTAGAGAAATAATATACTATTAATTAAAGGAAATAATTTTTAAGATTATGTAAAAAATTATTTTTTTCTTGATTTATTTATATTCTTTGTGTTAGACTATTTTCTGTTGGAAAAATTAAATTTTCCCACTCCCCCTTTAATTTTATAAATTTAAAAAAGGACCACCTTTCCCCCAAGGTCGGTCCTTTTTTATGTTTACATTTGTATCATTTTTATAATTCTAAATGTTATAACTACATATATTACCGCGATTCCAATTATAGGTGAGTATTGTATTAATAAACTTTTCTCACTAGTCTCTTTTTTTTCTAATTTTACATTTTCATTAAGTAAACTATTTTTATCTTTAGGCAATGCTTTTAAAAGAAAATATGCTCCTGTTCCGGTTACTATAGCTATTCCACCTAGCATAAGTGCTCCTAAGGCCATTTGTACTGTATAAGGCATTTGCATACTGACCTCTTTAGCTTTACTAGGATCAATTCCAGATTTTCCAATAAAATATGTTAAAGTCCATGCTATAGCATTATTAGTTGTATGGGCTAAGATAGATGAGTATATAGAATTTGTCTTATATACTATATATCCAAATAACAACCCTAAAAATATTGGACCTAATAAATTTTGAATATTAAAATGAAAGACACCAAATAAGATAGCTGAAAATATAATTGAGTTTTTTATTCCTTTTCTATCATATGCTTTCATTAACATCCCTCTAAACATAACTTCTTCACATATACCAGGTGATAAAGCAATTATTAATAGCCCAATGAAAAAACTTCCCCCCGAAGTTGGAGTTGGTAGTGGGGGTGGTATTAATTCCCCAAATGTGCTAAGTATCAAAGCCATAATAGCATTTAAAAAAGCTCCTATCGGATAGGATAAAAGGACTATTAATGGTATTAATAAAACTTGCTTTAATGAAAGTTTATTTAATTTTAAAACCCTTTTAAGACTATAACCTCTAACCTTTAGATATAGAATTGTTGGTAGTAAAATAAGTACATATTCAGTAATAACTAATCCACTATATATGTCTTTTTTCTGTACATAAGCTCCTATAAAAATAAATAAAATCGCAATAACTAAATAAAATAAGTTAATCTCGAAAACAGATGGTGATTTCTTCTTTCCATCCATTTTACCCCCCCTTTTTATATGAATATTTCCATAGCTTCACAAAGTTTTATATATATTTTTACACCTTCAACTAAAATTTCTTCATTAAAATTAAATCTTGCATTATGAAGGGGATATATAAACTCTTTTTCTTCATTCCTTGAACCTAACATAAAAAATAATCCTGGGATTTCTCTTTGATAATATGAAAAATCTTCACTTATCATCATAGGATCTAATTTTTCTAACTTTTCTTCATCTATAACAGATTTAAATATATCATATAGTTTTTTATCATTCACTACAGGTGGATACATATCCCTTATTTCCATAGATATTTTCACACCATACATTTTCTCAATGCCTTCATTAATTTCTTTTATTCTTCTTTTTATTAATTCATAAACTCCTGTATCAAAGGCTCTTATTATTCCTTCTAATTCTACTTTCTCAGCTATTATATTTCTACTTTGTCCGCCTTTAATTTTTCCTACAGACATAACTGCACCTTGTATTGGATTTATATTTCTGCTTATTATACTCTGATAATTGTTAATAAGTTGTGATGTAACATATAAAGTATCGATAGTACTTTGAGGTATTGCACCATGTCCTCCTTTCCCCTTTATTGTTATATCAACTTCCCCTGTTTTAGCCATCATTGCTCCAGGTATAGTTGCAACCTTACCTTCTTTAACATCCGGTAAAATGTGAAGTCCAAATACCTCTTTTATATTAAATTTTTCTAATATTCCCTCGTCTACTATAACCTCTGCTCCTCCTGGTCCTTCTTCTGCAGGTTGAAATATTAAAACAATATCTCTATTTAATTTTTCTATTTTTGATAAATATTTTGCAAAGCCTAAAACTATAGCCATATGTCCATCATGGCCACAGGCATGCATTTTTCCTTCATGTCTAGACTTGAAAGATAAATCATTTTCTTCTTTTATTACTAAAGCGTCCATATCTGCTCTAAAAGCTAAAGCATTTTTATTTATTCCTCTTTTTACTGCTATAATTCCTGTTTTTGCAACATCATAAATTTCAAATTCGAAATTTTCTAATTCTTTTTTCAAAAAATCCCTTGTTTTGAATTCATTAAACCCTAATTCAGGTATTTGATGTAATTTTCTTCTTACTTTACTAGTATAATCGGATATCTCATCTAAATATTTCATCTTTACCTCCTATAATCTATTTAATATATATTTTACTTTAAAATCTTAAATTTTAAAACCATAAAATTTAATTAATGCATTATATGAATTTAATATACAAATAATTAAAATAATATTATATAAACATTTGACAGTTCCTAAATAAAATGTTACAATTTTTTAAAATATGATTTAGTGTATTAAAGAGGCTGCAGTTACAATTAGTATTACTTTAGTAAGAAAGGTGTGACTGCCGAAATGCATATTTTAAATATGTGTTGGGACTGTACTTAATAAGTGCAGTACTGCTATTAATTGAAAGCCCAATCTTTTAATGGAGCGCTTAATACACGTTGGGGCCATTATTACTGTATATTGCAGTCATGAGCCCTCTATGCTCATGGCTGTTTTTTTTATTTTAAAATGAGGTGATGGATTTGACAACTATTGTACAAAAATATGGTGGTACTTCTATCGGTACTATTGCTAATATTAAATCAGTTGCAAAAAGAATTATAAAAAGAAAAAAGCAAGGTAACAACGTAGTAGTTGTTGTTTCTGCGATGGGAAAATCAACTGATAATTTAATAAACATGGCCAAAGAGGTCACTAAAGAACCTTGTAAACGTGAACTTGATATGCTTGTTTCCACTGGAGAGCAAGTTACTATATCCTTACTCTCAATGACTTTAAAAGAAATGGGCTATGATTCTATATCTTTAACAGGATTTCAAGCTGGTATTGTAACTAATGATATTCATACTAAAGCGAAAATTTCTGATATAGACATAAAAAAAGTTAATAACTATTTAAATGATGGAAAGATAGTTGTTGTAGCTGGATTTCAAGGTATTAATAATAAAGGTGATATCACCACTTTAGGACGAGGTGGTTCTGATACAACTGCAGTTGCTTTAGCTGCTAAACTTAAAAGCTCCTGTGAAATATATACAGATGTAGACGGCGTTTATAGTGTAGATCCTAGACAATACCCTAGTTCAAAAAAGTTAGATTATATATGTTATGAAGAAATGCTAGAAATGGCCAGTTTAGGAGCAAATATAATGGAATCTAGAGCAGTTGAAATAGGTCAGAAGTATAATGTGCCTATCTATGTAGCCTTAAGTACTAGCGAAAAAAAAGGAACTTATATAAAGGAGTTTGATAATACTATGGAAGAAAAAGTTATAACTGGTCTAACAGTATCAGATGATGATTTAATGGTAACAATTAATAATATTCCTTATGATAATAAAAATATATCATTAATTTTCCAAAAACTTGCTGAAAATAGTGTGAATATTGACATGATTAGCCAAACTGCTCCTACTAATGGCTATATTAATGTATCTTTTACAGCACCAGAGGATAGTATAAATTTAATAAAAAGACTAACTGAGAGTTTCAAAGAAAAATTTAAGGATATTAACACAGAAATACAAAAGGATATTACAAAAATTTCAGTAGTTGGTCTAGGAATGAGAGATGTACCTGGTGTTGCTGCTAAAATATTTAAAATCTTCTCAGAAAATAACATTGAATTTAAACTAGTTACTACTTCTGAAATAAGAATTTCTTACGCTATTAATACTGAAGGAAAATGTAGTGCAGTAAAATTAATTTCTGAAGAATTTAACTTATAACCTTAAGTTTTGTATTTTTTTAAATTCTTAGTAATATATATTATTAAACAATTATAACAAAAAGGAGAGTGATATTGATGTCTAAAGTAAATGTAGCAATTGTTGGAGCAACTGGAATGGTAGGTAGAACTTTTCTTGAAGTTTTACAAGAAAGAAATTTCCCTATTAAAAATCTTTATTTATTCGCATCAAAAAGATCTGCAGGTAAAAAAGTTAAATTTAATAATAAAGAATATGAAGTAGAAGAACTTACTGAAAATTCCTTTAATAAAGATATTGATATAGCATTATTTTCAGCAGGAGGCGAAATAAGTAAAAAATTTGCACCAATTGCTAGAGATAATGGAGTTATTGTAGTTGATAATAGTAGTGCTTGGAGAATGGATAAGGATATTCCCCTTGTAGTACCAGAAGTAAATCCAGAAGATATTAAATGGCATAAGGGTATTATTTCTAATCCAAACTGTTCAACTATTCAATGTGTTGTTCCCTTAAAACCTTTAAACGACGCCTTTGGTATTAAAAGAATAATTTTTTCAACATATCAAGCAGTATCTGGCTCAGGTGTTGGTGGAATGAAAGACCTTGAAAATGGAATTAAAGGATTAGAAAACAAAAAATATCCTCATCAAATTGCATTTAACTGTCTACCTCATATTGATGTTTTTATGGATAATGATTATACAAAAGAAGAAATGAAAATGATAGAAGAAACTAAAAAAATATTAAATGATCATGATCTTAAAATTACAACAACTGCTGTAAGGGTTCCTGTTAATTATGGACATAGCGTTTCAGTTAATATTGAATTTAATAATAGTTTTGAAATTAATGATTTAATTGAAAAACTAAAAAGTACAGAAGGTATAATAATTCAAGACGACCCTAGAAAAAACATTTATCCTTTAGCTACAAATGCTGAGGGTACAGATGATGTTTATATTGGTAGAATACGTAGAGATTACAGTATAGAAAATGGTGTTAATATGTGGGTTGTAGCAGATAATATAAGAAAAGGCGCAGCTACTAACACAGTGCAAATCGCTGAATTACTATTACAAGAATATTTTATTTAAAAGGGGAGGATTATTATGAATTTATTTAAAGGCTCAGGCGTTGCTATTGTTACTCCATATAAAAATGGTAAAATCGATTATCAAAAGCTCGGAGAATTATTAGATTGGCATGTAAAAGAAGAAACTGATGCTATAATAATTTGTGGAACTACAGGTGAAGCATCTACTATGAGTGATACAGAACAAAGAGAAGTTATAAAATATACTGTTGATAAAATTAATAAAAGAATCCCCGTTATCGCAGGTACAGGAAGTAATAACACAGCACATGCTATAGAATTAAGCGAATATGCAGAAAAGGTTGGCGTTGATGGTTTATTAATTGTAACTCCATACTATAATAAAACAACTCAAAAGGGGTTAATAAAACATTATAATGCAATTGCTGATAAGGTAAATATACCTATTATTGTATATAATGTGCCTGGAAGAACTGGTGTTAATGTTTTACCTAACACATTATTAGAATTATCTAAACATCCAAATATAAAGGCTGTTAAAGAAGCAAGTGGTAATATTAGTCAAGTAGCTGAAATAGCAAGATTGTGTGAAGATGATTTTAATATTTACTCAGGTAATGATGATATGATAGTTCCATTATTATCATTAGGTGGAGTTGGAGTTATTTCGGTAGTAGCTAATATTTTACCTAAAGACACACATAATATGGTTATAAGTTATCTAAAAGGTAACGTTAAAAAGTCAAGGGAATTACAACTAGACATGAAAGGCTTAATTGATGCTTTATTTATAGAAACCAATCCTATACCTATAAAAACTGCAATGAATCTTTTAGGTATGGAAGCTGGAGATTTAAGATTACCTTTAACTGAAATGTCAGATGATAATAAAAGTAAATTAATTAATGAAATGAACTTATATGGACTTAACCCAAGGAGGTAATTATATATGCTTAAAATATTATTAAATGGATGCAATGGAAAAATGGGTCAGGTTCTTGCAGATGAAATAAAAGCTCAAGAAAACATGGAGGCAGTTGCAGGTGTAGATAGACATCCTGATAAAATTACTAATACATTTCCAGTCTATGAAGATATATTTAAATGTAAAGAAAAGGTAGATATTATTATTGATTTTTCAAATCCTTATTACTTAACTGGTCTTTTAGACTATGCATTAGAAAAAAATATCGGTGTTGTAATAGCCACTACTGGATTTACTAATCAAGATTTAGAAAATATTAAAACAGCTAGTAAAAAAATACCCGTTTTTTTCTCAGCTAATATGTCTTTAGGGATAAATGTACTAAATAGTTTAGTAAAAAAAGCAACTAAGGTATTACATGAAAGTTTTGATATAGAAATAATTGAAAAGCACCACAAACATAAGCTTGACTCCCCTAGCGGAACAGCTTACATGATAGCAAAGGAAATAAATGAAGAATTAAATAATTCTAAGGAATATGTTTTTGGTAGATATGGTACTAAGGAAAAAAGAAGAGATGAAGAAATAGGTATCCATTCAATACGAGGTGGTTCTATAGTAGGTGAACATTCTGTTATTTATGCAGGAGATGATGAAGTTTTAGAAGTGAAACATATAGCATCCTCAAAGAAAATTTTTGCAGCCGGTTCTATAAAAGCAGCGAAATTTTTATATAAAAAGGAACCTGGTTTTTACAATATGGATGACTTAATTAATTTAAACTAAAAAAGAAGGGATTGGATAACAAATGAATAATGATAATAATAAAATCGATGCTAATTTAATTGACCCATATGATATTGCAAACTATATAAAAAATGCAAAAAAATCAACACCGGTTAAAGCTTATATTAAGGGAGATCTTAAGAACTTAGATTTCCCTAATTCTAAAGTATTTGGTGATGATTCTTTTAAAATCATAGTTGGTGAATATGATGATATTTCTAAAATTCTAGAAGATAACGAAGATAAATTAAAAGAAACACATATAGAATGGGATAGAAGGAATTCAGCTATACCTTTATTAGATACTAATAACATCAACGCTAGAATAGAACCTGGCTCTTTTATAAGGGATAAAGTTCATATCGGAAATAATGCTGTTATTATGATGGGTGCTGTTATTAACATAGGTGCTGAAATTGGAGAAAAAACTATGATAGATATGAATGTAGTAGTCGGAGCTAGAGGAAAAATAGGAAATAATGTCCATGTCGGTGCTGGTTCTGTTATCGCAGGAGTATTAGAACCACCAAGCAAAGACCCAGTTATAATAGAAGATAATGTTTTAATAGGTGCTAATGCTGTTGTTTTAGAAGGAGTAAAAATAGGTAAAGGTGCTGTAGTAGCAGCTGGTTCAGTAGTTACTAAAGATGTTCCTTCTAACTCTGTAGTAGCAGGAACACCTGCTAGAATAATTAAACAAAAAGATAATAAAACAGTAGATAAAGTCAAAATTCTAGATCAATTAAGAGGATAAACAGATAGTAAATGAGGTGTTTTAATGGAAAACCTAATAAAAGAAGATAAAGAATATCTTTTGAATGTATATAAAAGGATGGATTTAATTATATCAAAGGGTAAAGGCTCTTACCTATATGATAATAATGGGGAGAAATATTTAGATATGTTTTCTGGAATAGCTGTAAATAACTTTGGTCACAATAACAAACAGATAATATCTAAAATTAACGAACAAGCAAATAATTTCATTCATCTTTCTAACTATTTTGTATCTAAACCAATAGTAAATTTAGCTAAACTTTTAGTAGATAATAGCTTTGCATCTAAAGTTTTTTTCACTAATTCAGGAACAGAAACAATAGAAGCAACAATAAAACTAGCAAGAAAGTATGGAAAAAGTTTTAGTGATGATAAATATAGAATTTTATCAGCATATAATTCTTTCCATGGAAGAACATGTGGCGGTTTATCCTTAACAGGACAAGATAAATACAAAAAAAACTTTTCACCACTACTACCTGGAGTTGAACATTTTAACTTTAATGACATAAATGATTTAAAATCTAAAGTAAATAAAAAAGTATGTGCAGTGTATATTGAAATAATACAGGGTGAAGGTGGTATTAAAGAAACTTCTAAGGAATTTATAGATGAATTAGTAAAACTTTCTAAAGAATATAATTTTCTTATTGTAGTAGATGAAATTCAAACAGGTTTAGCTAGGACAGGTAAGTTATTTGCTTATGAACATCTAAATTTCAAACCTGATGTTTTAGCATTAGCTAAATCTTTAGGTGGTGGCCTTCCTATAGGTGCAATGCTTGTAAATAAAGATTTAGAAAATATTTTCACATATGGTGATCATGGTTCAACTTTTGGAGGAAATCCAGTGGCAGCTTCAGTTGGTGAATTCATTGTTGGAAATATCTCAAATAGCAACTTCATAAAAGAGATTAACTATAAAAGTGACATATTATTCTCTAACCTGAACTCACTAAAAGAAAAATATCCAAATATTATTAAAGACGTAAGAGGGAAAGGTTTAATGATAGGTGTAGATGTAGGTGAATACTCTAGTGAAATTAAAAAACAAGCCTTAAATAATAACTTATTATTAAATGTAACTAATAATACTATTATTAGACTATTGCCACCTTTAACAATTACAGAAAATGAAATCAAAGAATTTTTAAATATCTTTGAAACTGTTTTAGATAGTATTTAAAAATTATAGGTAGCCTTTAAGGCTACCTATTTTAATCTTCAAATGAAAATATGTATGGCACATTTCTATAATACTCTCCATAATTAAGTCCATAACCTACTATAAATAAATCAGGTATTGTAAAGCCTGCATAATCTGGTTTTAACTCAACTGTTCTTCTCTCTGGCTTATCTAATAAAACACATGATTTTACTGAAGCTGGGTTTAAGGATTTTATGTGGTCTATTATTACTTTCATTGTTAAACCTGAATCCATAATATCATCTACTATTAATACATCCATATCCTCAACATCCATATTTAAATCATTGATTATATTAACCTTTCCTGAGCTCTCTTCTTTATCTCCATAACTTGAGGTTGTCATAAAAGATATTTTTGTCGGCAGATCTATTTCTCTAACTAAATCTGCAGTAAAAATAAAACTTCCCTTTAATAAAGACACTACAAGTAAATTTTTATCTTTATAATCTTTACTTAATACATTTCCTAATTCTTTTACCTTATCTTGAATTTCTTTTTTTGAAATAACTACCTTTTTCTTTTTTTCCATTTATTTCAACTCCTTATAAAACAAAGTTTCTAGGTATTAATAGTATTTATGACCTATTCTATTTTATTTATTAATTATTGTCAATACCCAGTGAAGTTAATAATAAATTTAATATCTTTTTTTCAATTTTTGGAAGGAATTGTGAGTTTTTTGTATAATTATAAAATATATTCATTCTGCGGGGAGGGCTAAATATGAAAAATCCACAAAATATAGATGAAAACCTAAAATCTATTTGTTTAACTGTTATTAAATACTTTGATAAGTTAAAAAATGAAGGAAAAATAAGTCAAGAAGATTATGAAAAACATACAAAATTAAAAAAAGAATTCTTAGAAAAAATAAATGGGAAGTAATTATTTATCCATCTCTAACTCTACTTCATTAATTTCTTCCCTAGTTAAATTAAATAATTCATATACTAAACTATCTATCTTATTTAAAGACTTTTTAATCTCTCTACCTCTAATATCAGACTCAGTAGTTAACCCTGCATTTAATTTCTCTTCTTTTATATTTAAAATATTATCTACATGTTTTATAAAAGTTTCTTGCTTCTTTAAAGATATAAGTTTAATTGGGCTAGATTGAATGTGAAAAATTTTTAATTGAGGAAATAATTTGCCTTTTTCTCTTATTAAACTTCTATATAAAAAGCTATAAAATTTTGAATTTAATAATGCTAATATATACTTAATATTTAACTTTTCATTATATTCATCCCTTATTATTAATGAATATAATGTATTTAATAAATAATAACCACAGGAATCATAAGTACATATAAACCTATTTGCCGTTTGTCTTATCAATATCTTTTCTTTTGTAATAAACTCTTTTCTCATAAAAGTAGCGTATTCACCTTTGTTTTTATCTATAATACTTTTATCATCAATTATATAAAGACTTGACCATGTGTGGATATAATAATCTACATCTTTCCCTCTTAAGACTTTTTTAGCATTTTTATTTTTCTTTTCATTAACTAATAATTTATTTCTAATATTTCCAGTTGCTATCCCTGCTACTATTTCACATACATCATTAATTTTAATATAATTATCATAATAGATTCTTTCCCTTAATTTAAAAGTCCTTTCATTTGAATTGATATCAAAAACATTCTTAATGATATTATAATAATACTTTTGATTTATATATCTAAAATATTTATTATTTATATTTTTTTTCTTATCTTTAATTCCAACTACACTTTTACATTTAATTAAATTATTCTTATTATTACTTTTACTTATTATAATAATAGCCATATTCATTCCAACATCTTCAAATATATGTTCACCTAAATTAATAAGTTCATTAATTTTAGACTTATTTAAAATTAATTTTCTAGTTTCATAAAAATTATTATTAGAAAATAAACTAGCAGGTAAAACAAAACCTAAAACACCTTTATCTTTTAAAAGATTCAATGATTTTTCTATAAATAAACTATAAATATCAAACCTACCTATAGCTGTTAAATAATTCTTTTTTAAATACTTTTTATCAAAATATTTATTTATTCTCCTATTCTCTAAATATGGGGGGTTTCCTATTATGTAATCAAATTTAATTTTATTAAAAAATTCTTTAATTAAATAATCTTTTTTAAATAAATTCATACTTATATCTGGTAAATAGTTTAATTTCTTTAATATTTTTATTTTTAATGAATATTCGCAAAATTTTAATGCCTCTTTATCAATATCCACACCATATAAGTTATTTTCAATAATTTTTTTTATTATTTCCAATTTATTTAATGATTTGTTTTTACTATAAATATTAAATAAAAAATCAAATGTATAGATTAAGAAAGACCCAGATCCACATGCAGGTTCTAATATTTTTATATTGTGAATATTTTCTATGTCTATATTCACTAAAGTTCCTTTAGTAATATAACTTACTAACCATTTTGGTGTATAATATATACTAAATTTTTCTTGTTTTTTTCTATTTACAATAAATTCATATGCTCTAACTAGTAAATATTCATCTTTCCATATTTCATTATCAAGCTTTTCTAAACTTTCATATATTTCTGATTTTCTTAAATGTTCTATTAATTCATAGGAAAAATCTAAATATTTGTAATTAAAACCATAGTAATCCCAAATTTTTATTAATATAGCTTTCATTACTTCGGACTCATTATTACTTTTATTCTTTTTCAAAGTATTAAAGAGGCTTTTCATTTTAATCACCTATTTATTTTTTTATATCTATTTTCATTAAAAGTTTTCTAATTTCCCTTATTTCATATAATAATTTATTCATCGTATATTGAATACTAATAAAAATTATAAAAAATATAGCAACTATAAGAATTTTATAATCCATATTTAGCCTCCTCTAACATTATTTTATTTAGAAATATCAGGATATTATTTAGTATTTCTTTATTTCATTTTACTAAATATATAGACTTTTGTCCAAAGATTGTAAATTTTATAAAAAATAATCATACTATCCTGAAATATAATATATCACAGAATAAGTATGATTACTTTAATAAAACTATACTACTTTACTCATTTTCAGTTTCATTTTCTTCATTATCTCTGTTATTATCATCTTCAACATACTCTAACTTAGATAATGATACTTCATAGGCTACTTTGTTTTCGGCGCTTCCATCATCAAATTTCTTTTGATATTCCCTACTTTGTATCCTTCCCCAAAGTTTAATGTGATCACCTATTCTAAGCTTTTCACAGAACCTCGCATTTCTCCCCCAAGCAATACAAGGAATGTAGTCAGACTTATTATATGGTCTATTTACAGCAACTAATAAGTCAGTGATTTCTCTACCAAATGGAGTCGTTCTATAAACTGGTTTCTTGCAAATATAACCATCCAAAAAAATCTCATTTGGTTTTTTCATTAACTCTTGAAATTCCTCATCTTCAGGCTTATATACATCTCTTGCAAAAACTGTTAATATTAATTTATTATTCCCATTGATGTATCTGTTATAAGACCTGAGTTGACCCTCTACTGTTACGTGATCATCTTTTTTAAGTTCCATTCCAACTAAAAGTCTTTCTGAAACAGTAACAGGTAAAACATCCACTTGCTCACTTAATCTTGGAATTTCAATCTTAAATGAATAGAACCCCTCACCATACATTTCATGACTAAATTCCTTTTCAGAGACTACCTTTCCTGTGATCTTAACAGTATTAGTCTCAATAACCTTTTCTATCATTTAATCCCCACTCCCTTTCCTATTCTTATGTTTTTTTGTATAATCTACAATTATACTTATTCAAATTTGTACAATAATATGATTGTTTTCTTATTTTTCTTTTGTTTATTACTATACAAAAAGGTTATACTTAAATATATTTAGACATCCATTGAAAAATTCCTTCCTATTATAAAAGATTTTTCCATTATTACTATATAAAAGAACCTACTTTCCTAGAAAAGTAGGTTTTTTTAAAAGTTTTTTTAATATTTTTTTGCCATCATTCATTCCTTGAGCACCTAATAATAAAATTATATCATCTTTATTTACTAACTCTAAAGCTTGATCTATTGAACTACTCAAAGTATTAAATAACTTATATGGTATTTTTTTCTCAGTTAATATTTTTTCATAAATTTCTAATTCATCTTTTGATACAGTATCTTTATTTGTTACCGTATCTTCACTTAAAGAAAGAATTACTTTTGTTTCTCCTAACATAGGAATCCAAGAACAAATTTCATTAACATTATCTTCGTTTATTTCTACCCCTCTATTTCCTCTTATAGAATTAACCATTATAATTCTATTATATTTTAAACATTGTATAGTCTCTAAAACAGCTGCATAGCTTGATGGATTATGACAAAAATCATCAATAACTAAAAAATCATTATCATATATTTTTTCTAATCTTCTACTTATTCCAGTGAAACTTTCTAAAGATTTACGTATTATATCTATATCTATTCCAAAGTATAATGCAACCGATGCTGCTGCTAATGTATTATAAATATTGTGTTTTCCTAATAAGTTTAAATATAATTTAAACTCAAATGGTTCAATTTCTTTACCATTATAAGTTGTTATTCCTCTTTGTATACATAAATTAAAACTTATATTATTATTACTTTGAAGTGTTGATGCAGTAATACTTGCTTTTTTATTTAATCCATATGTTATAACTAATGCTTTATCATTATTCTTAATAAGGTTTATTCCATTCTTATCATCGATATTAATTATTGCTAACTTATTTCTATTTAAAGAATCAAATAAAGTTTTCTTTATCTCTACATATTTTTCAAAAGTTTTATGTAGATTTAAATGATCTTTTTCTATATTTGTATGTATTGCAACATGAAATTCAAGACCATAGGTTCTAAAAAAATTTAATGCATGGGAAGAAACTTCCATAGTAACAATTTCTATGCCATTAGTAACAAATTCATTTAAAGTCTTAAACAGAGTTTCAGGGTCTGGAGTAGTCAGTTTAGATACTTTATAAACGTCTTTACACTTTATACCCATAGTACCGATTAAGCCTGTTTTAAATCCAGAATAGGAAAAAATATGATCAATAATATGAGATGTAGTTGTTTTACCATTAGTTCCTGTTACACCTATTAAATGTAGTTTTTCTGAAGGATAATCATAAAATATATTTAATAATTCAGCTAACTTTTTTCTTGCATTAATTACTTGTATAATTTTTACTTTTTCTAAAGAAATATTTTTTTCAGTATAAACAATTGACGCTCCCTTTTTTATGGCTTGTTCTATAAAGTTATTGCCATCAAACTTATACCCTTCAATTGCTACAAATGCATATCCTTTTTTTACCTTCCTAGAATCAGAAGTTATTCCTTTTATGTTCACACCATCTATCTTCATTTTTCCAGCTCCTCTGTTAGACTTATATTTTTATTTTTTGCAAAGTTGTTATTTTTATGTTGTTAATTTTAAAAAAAATTTATTTATTCCATTATAATTTATAATATAATTACACACAATAATATTGAGGTGATTAATATGGAAAATAAAACAACAAGAAATGCTAGAAGAGCATATAATGAATTTAAAGAAGAATTAGGAGAAGATTTAATACCAAAAATTAAATCCAATATAAAAAAAGTTACAAAAAAAATTACAAGAAGAGATAACAAATAAAGAAAGACTAGCCGAAAGGCTAGTTTTTCTTTATTTGTCTACCATTAGTATTAATATAAAAATTATCTTTATATATTAATTTTGATATAGGAACTATTTCATAACCATTACTTTTTAACTTTTTTAACACTATAGGTAAATATTCAGTTACATATTTTGCATTATTATGAAATAAAATTATAGATCCGTTATTTACATTTTTAGTTACCCTATCAACAACAGGTTGAACACCTAATTCCCTCCAATCAAGTGAATCAACATCCCATTGAATAACATAATAACCATTTTCTCTGCATGTATTAATTAAACGATCATTATAATCACCAAAGGGCGGCCTAAACAAAATAGTTCTTTCTCCTATAATATTTTCTATTGTTTTTTCAGTTTCTTTTAATTCCTTTGTTATTTGTTCTTTGCTTAGTTGAGACATTTTAGGATGATTAGCGGAATGATTTCCGATTTCATGTCCTCTATTATGTATTTCTTTTACTAATTCTGGATATTTATCAGCCCAAAATTCCACCAAAAAAAATGTAGTTTTTATATTGTATTCATCTAAAATATCTAAAATTTCTCTACTATATTGATCTCCCCATGCTGCATCAAAACTTATTGCTACCTGTTTTTTCTCAGTATCAACACAATAAATTGGTAATTCTTTACTGTTATTAAACACGCTTATTATATCTTCTTTATCATATTTAGTCCATACAAAGGTACCTAAAATTAAAATAGCTATGATTAAAAACTTTACTACAATTTTTCTTCTTAGTAAAATTATTTTCATGTTTTCACCCCTAAATCTTTTATTTTATATAATATATATATTAAACTTATATAAAAATTATTTAGGATAATAATAAAAAGTTCTTGATTGAATATACAATCAAGAACTTTTATTATTTTCATAACGTAGTAATGTTCCTGAAACTAAAGCAGTTATAGGTATAGAAAAAATTAAACCTATACTTCCTGCTAAGGCTCTCACTACCTCTGATGCTATCATATCCCTATTTATTATTTCAATAAAAGATATATCATGGGCCATAAATAATAACATTAAATATAAAGATCCTCCAGCATAGGCTAATATTAATGTGTTTGACATAGTTCCCATAATATCTTTACCAACATTCATTCCCGCTTTTACTAAATCTTTATTATCTATATCAGGATTATGGGATTCAATTTCATGCATAGATGATGCTATAGACATACTAACATCCATTACTGCTCCTAAAGCGCCTAAAATTATACTAGCAAATAATAACCCTTTAAAATTAAAATCAGTATTTTGAGGTATATACATAAGCATTTGTGCTTCCTCATTACCAAGTCCTGTTAAACTTGCTAAAGACCCCATAATAAGTGTTATAACTCCTGCTATTAACACTCCTCCTGAAGTACCTAATATTGCTGAATATGTTTTTTTATTAAAACCACTAATAATTATTAATGTTAGGGTTATAACTCCTATACTTACAATGATAGATAATATCATAGGATTATAACCTTTCAAAATAAGTGGTAATAATATCTTAAGTATAGCAAAACCAGTAATAGTTAAAGTAATAACTGATTTAAAACCTTTAACGCCTCCTATTAAAATTAAGACAATTACAAAAAATAACACTAAATAAATTAAATAACTATCCCTAGCAATGTCGCTAATATAACCATTTAATATCTCACCTTCATTATTCTCTTCTAAATATAATAAAACCTTATCTCCTTCATTTACATGAATATTATATGCAAACATTTCATCTATTATATTTTCAACTAAAATAACTTCACCTTTATGTTTCCCACTATCAACTCTTACCTTAATTGTTTGTTGCTTTATACTTTGTTCTTCATTATAATCATGATTCTTTGTTTTTTCTGAAATTATTTTCAGTACCTTTCCTTTAACTGGGTCAGGCATTTCTTCTTGTCCATCTGCAAATATTAAGTTACTTGAAAACAAAACTAAAACTAAAATCATTAAAATGGTCCTTTTAAATATGTCCATATACTAACCCCCAAAAATTATTAACTATATTAATTTTAAAATAATAATTAATAATTTTCAATAATATATATATAATAGTTATTATTTTAAGTCCTAGGAGGTAAAATTTTGATATATGAGCTTATATTACATCTTTTAGTAGGTATTTTTTTATTTATTTTAGGTATCAAAATTTTGTCTAGTTATTTTAAAAAAATAGCAACTAAAAGATTTAAAAATATAATTTCTAAATTAACTCAAAAAAAAATAATAGGAGTTTTTTTAGGCATTTTAATTACAGCTTTAATCCAGAGTAGTAGTGCAACCACTGTAATAGTTATTAGCCTAGTCCATAGCGATTTATTAAGCCTTTATAGTTCAGTGCCTATCATTATGGGGGCAAACATAGGAACAACTGTTACAGGCCAATTAATTGCCTTTGAAGTTAGTAACCAAATTAAATATTTATTGTTAATATCCTTTATTTTATTACCCTTTTATAAAAACAAAATTTTTAAAAGCATAATAATTATATTTTTTTCCTTATCTTTAATTTTTCTTGGAATAAACTCTATGTCCTCTGGTATTACAAATCTAAATGGTTTAGCTATTAGTAATGTGATTAACTATCTTTCAAATAATTTTTTTCTAAGTATGTTTTTAGGCATGTTTTCTGTATTTATCATTCATAGTAGCAGTACAGCTTTAGCTTTATTACAAATTATGACCTCTACTAATATGATAAAGGTTACAGCTTCTATTCCTATTATTCTAGGATTTAATCTAGGTACATGTATAGATGCTATTTTTGGTAGTTTAGCAACTAACAAGTTAGGTAAACAAGCAGCTTTTATCCATTTGATTTATAATTTTTTAGGAATTATACTGATTTTACCTTTTATTGATATATTCTATAGATTCATAAAAGAATTATCACCTAATAATTATGCTAGACAAATAGCTAACTTTCATAGTTTTTTTAACATTTTTGCAACAGTACTTATTTTACCTTTTAGTAATTTTTTAGTAAAGCTTTCAAAGTTTATTATAAAAGACTAAATAAAATATTTGAAGTATTTATTGGGAGTATTTTTTTATAAAAAAAACAAAAAATAACTACTAGTACTATAATAAATAAAATTTATTATGAGGTGTGTCTTATGTCAATGAGAAAAAGTCGTTTTACAAAGGTTAATAATCACCAAGTTGAATATTCTACTATTAATATAACCAACGACGAAAGACATTATCATAGAGAAGCTAAATCTCAAAAGGCACAATTAAATAGTAAACATAAACATGGTACTCGGGGAGATGTAAAAGTCCCTATAAAGGATAAACTAACTTAGATGCACACTTATGTGTGCATCATTTTTTATTAAACTATTAATTATAACCAAATCAGTTAAATAATATACTTATTATATTTAATTTCTGTAATATTACTTATTAAAAAAGCACATATTAATAATGTAGTATAAAATATGCTTCAAAGTGAGGAGGAAGAATAATATGGCTAATAGAAAAAAAATTGTTGTTCCTGAAGCAAGAGAAGCTCTAAATCAAATGAAGTTAGAAATTGCCAATGAATTAGGATTAACTGATTATGATAATATAGATAAAGGAAACTTAACATCAAGACAAAATGGTTACGTTGGTGGGTATATGACTAAACGTTTAGTAGAGATGGCTCAAACTCAAATGCTTAATAAAAACTCTTAATAGTAAAAAAGGAGAAGTGAATTTCCACTTCTCCTTTTTTATATGTTATAATTCTGATATACTATATTAGGAAACTCATAATAAAGGGTGAAGTGAATAATATGTTTATTGAAAATAGTGATGAATTAGCTCAACATAAACTGATTTTATTATATTTAATAGATAAAGTTGAATTTCCAATAACTAATTCAGATTTAACTCATTTTATTTTAGAAAACAATCAAATGAATTATTTTTTAGTACAACAATACTTAAGTGAATTAGTAGCCTCTGGTTTCATAAAAATCACTACTCGAGATGGTAATGAATATTATAATTTAACTAAGCTAGGAAAGGAAACACTCAATTATTTTATGAATAAAATACCTTCTAAAGTTAAAAGTAAAATAGATGCAAAATATGAAAAAAAGAAAGAAGAAAAAGTTAAGGAAAAACAAATAGTCGGAAGCTTTTTTAAGAAAAATGAATCTGAATATATTGTTAACCTAAAAGTTATAGAAAATGAAATAACACTTATTAATCTTTCTTTAAATGTAGTGTCTAGTAAGCAAGCTAAAATAATATGTAAAAACTGGAAGGAAAATCCTGAATTTATCTATAAGAAAATATTTGATTACTTAATTAACGAATAAAAAATTGACTCAATTAAAGAGTCAATTTTTTTTAATGCTAAATTTTATTCCCTTATATATTTCTATTAATAAAAGCGGAATTATTGAATATACAATAATACTTCCCCATTGCTCCATATTAAGTAAACTAAATTCAAATATTTTTCTTAATACAGGAATTAAAATTACAGATAGTGTTAATATCGATGATATTATCATAGCAGCAATTAAATAAATATTACCAAAGGTCTTAATTTTATATAATGGTTTATCTAAAGACCTTACTCCTAGACTATTCCATATTTGCGATAAACAAAGAGCTGCAAAAGCCATAGTTCTTCCTGTCGATACATCGACTTTTTTTCCTATATTAAATGCCATTATACTGACTATTCCTATAGCTATTCCCTTTATAACAATTAAAAATCCTAAACCATCGGAAAATATACTCTTTTTAGGATCCCTTGGTTTTTTACTCATTATGTCAGATTCTTTTATATCTACTCCTAAGGCTAATGCTGGCAATGTATCAGTAACTAAATTTATCCATAAAACATGTATTGGAAGTAATGGACTCTCATATTTTAATATTAGAGCTATCATTAGTGCTAAAACTTCTCCTATATTACATGATAATAAAAAGTGTATAGACTTTCTTATATTTGAAAATATATTTCTACCTTCCTCAACTGCCTTTACAATAGTAGAAAAATTATCATCTGTTAAAATCATATCAGAAGCTTCCTTAGACACATCAGTCCCTGTTATACCCATGGCACATCCTATATTAGCTCCTTTTAATGCCGGCGCATCATTTACTCCATCTCCTGTCATTGCTACTATTTTTTTATTACTTTGCCATGCTTTAACTATCCTTACTTTATGCTCAGGGGATACCCTTGCATATACTGAATACTTGTTTACTTTATTACTTAAAGTTTCATCATCGATATTATCAAGTTCTTTTCCATCTATAGCTTCATTATCAGATTCAAGTATACCTAATTCTTTAGCTATAGCTATGGCTGTTACTTTATAATCTCCAGTTATCATAACAGGTTTAATACCTGCTTTTTTACACTCTTTTACAGAAAGCTTTACTTCTTCTCTTGGTGGATCTATCATTCCTGTTAATCCAACAAATATTAAATCATTTTCAATATTTGTTGGATCAAGATTATCAGGTTCTTTATCTAGATCCTTATATCCTAATGCTAAAACCCTTAACGCATCATTTGCCATTAATTCATTTGCGTTTTTTATTTTTTCCTTATCTTCAGAAGTAAGATCTTTAACTTTATCATTTATCAATATTTTACTACATTTATCTATTAATCTATCAGGAGCACCCTTTGTAAATACCTTTAAACTATTTTTATTCTTGTGTATTGTAGACATCATCTTCCTTTCAGAATCAAAGGGAATTTCATTTACTCTTTTAGTTTTATTTTCCTCTTCACTTTTTATTAAACCCTTTTCATAGGCTAAAGTTACCAAAGCAGTTTCTGTTGGGTCACCTAATGTTTTCTTTTCACCATCCTTTTCTTCAATACTTGAGTCATTACATAAAACACCTATTTTTAGTAATAAGTCCTTATCGTTCTCATTAATATCTATATTATTTTTTTCAATTAACTTATCATGGGTATAAATCTTTGTAACAGTCATTTTATTCTGTGTTAATGTTCCTGTTTTATCTGAACAAATAACTGAAGCTGTACCTAAAGTTTCTACAGCTGGTAACCTTCTTATAATAGCATTTTTCTTAATCATCCTTTGAACCCCTAAAGCTAAAACAATAGTTACTATAGCTGGTAATCCTTCTGGTATAGCTGCTACTGCTAATGATACAGCTAGCATAAACATATCTAAAAAGCCTCTACCTTGTATATATCCTAATAAAAAAATTAAAGCACATATGCCTAAAGCCCCTAATCCTAACCATTTCCCCATTCTATCAAGCTTTTTTTGTAGAGGTGTTTTTAATTTCTTTTGTGATTGAATTAATTTTGCTATATTTCCTATTTCAGTATCCATCCCTGTTTCTGTAATAACAACATTTCCCCGTCCATATGTAACCATACTTCCTGAATAAACCATATTCTTTCTATCACCTATGGGGATTTCTATATCATTTAACTTCTCACTTATTTTCTCAACAGGGACAGATTCTCCTGTTAATGCTGATTCTTCTATTTTTAGATTTACACTTTCAATAATTCTTCCGTCTGCAGGTATAGAATCCCCTGCCTCTAAGACTATTATATCTCCAGGTACTATATCCTGGGATTTAATTTGTGTCTTACTTCCATTTCTAATTACCTTTGCTAAAGGCTTAGACATATTTTTTAATGCTTCAAGGGACTTTTCTGCTTTATTTTCCTGTATTACACCAATTACTGCATTTAAAATAACTATTATCACTATTATTACACTATCTTTTAATTCACCTAAAGATCCTGATATTATGGCTGCAATAATTAATATTATTACCATAAAATTTTTAAACTGGTCTATAAACATACTAAAAATTGATTTCCCTTTATTACCTTTTAGTTGGTTTAATCCATATTTTTCTTTCTTTTCTTTTACTTCCTCCTCTGTCAAACCATTACTCTTACTAACTTTTAATTCTCTTAAAGTATCTTCAATATCTCTATTATGCCAAAGTTTATTTTCCATTTAATACCTCCTGAAATTATAAAAATAATAATCCATTAGGTTCTTTACCAACCTTAATATTTCTTATTATTTTCCCTTTTGGATAATTTAATACTGTAAGTATATTCTTTTGGGTATTTGTTATATATAATGTTTCTTTACCATCCCAAAGTATATTATTAGGCATTCCTCCTATATAGTATTTGTTAATAATACTTTTTTCATTAAAATTTAACTTATATAAAAATCCATTACTTATATTAGTTGTAAATATTATACTTTCATCATTGACTGTGGTCATATTCATGATGACATCGTCTATATAAATCCTTTCTAGTATTTTTTTATTGTTAATATCAAATATTAAAATACAACTATTTTTCATTCCGTTATTTTGAGATGATAATATATACATATAGTCTTGTCTTAAATAAAGGTGAAGAGGGTGTACATCTAATTTAAAATGTTCTAACTTATTTGTATCTAAATTAAATATACTTATACTATATCCATTACTATTTGCTATATAAATTTCTCTATTTTTTTTATAATAGACAATATCATGGGGTTTTTCATTAACTGCTATATTCTCTATTAATTGAAATTTATCTTCATCAACTACAGAAATTGAATTAGAATCACTATTAGTTATATAAATTTTATTATTAATTAAGACCATATGGGTAGGATAACTTCCTACATGTACTGAGTTAATTACTTTTTCTTTTTCAATATCTATTTTATATAAGGTGTTATTATACGAATTAACTGAATAAAGTATATTACACTCTCCTTTAATTAACTGATGAACACCTATCCTAGGTATATCCTTAGAATTAAAGCTTTTTTTGTTATTCTCATTTTCTTTTAACATTGAATGAATAAATATTTCTTTCATATTAAAATCATTATTTAAATCTACAATCGACAGTGAATCACTCCCAACATTTGCAACTAATATTTTTTTAACTTCCAAACCCCTCATAGCACATCACCTCTATTAGACTTTTTATCTATATAACAGTTTATGCTAATTAAGATTTTATGGTGAATGAAAAAACAACTACACCTATTAAGTGTAGTTGTTAAGAAAGTATATTTCTAAATAATGTTTCGTTGTTAGCTCTTAAATCTCTTTTTTTAGATTCTATTATCATATCATTAAGAATCATTACTTCTTCTTTATAGGATTCATCATCCTCTGATATTTTTTTTAACTTCTCCATCTCTTCGTAAATTTCATTTAATAATTCTTCATCTTCTAAATGTTTGTATGGCCTAAATCCTATTAAACTCATAACAATCCTCCCTATTAAATATATTACTAGTTTATTCAATAGAGAGAAAACTATTACTATTTACCCTTAATTATTGTACGAACATCTCCAATTAAATATAAAGATCCAGAAAATACTATTAAATCATTACTACTTACAAGATTTAAAGATTCATCAACTGCCTCGTTTATATTCTTTTTAATAATACAATTGTTATTATACTTTTTAATTTTCTCTTTTAATTCCTCTGCTTTTAATGCTCTAGGATTTCCTTTAACTTCTGTAACTATAACTGTATCTGTCAAAGGTATTATTTCTTTTAAAACATTGTCTACATCCTTATCCTTAAGCATTGCAATTCCTAGGATTAATCTATCATATTCTAAAGATTCTAAAAGTGTTTTTTTAAGTCCTTTAGCCCCCTCTATATTATGGGCTCCATCGATTAAGAAATTAGGATTTTTACTTATTATCTCTAATCTACCGTTCCAAGTTGTACTTTTTAATCCCTTTTTTATAGAACTTTCTTTTAATTTAATTAATCCCTTTTCTTTTAATGTTAATAAAACAGTTAATGCTAAAGAAGCATTATATATTTGATAAAATCCTAAAAGATTAATAGATAAATTTTTAAATTTAAAGTCATTATATGTAAAATCAAAAGTACTCCCAAAACTATCATTGTTTTTAACTTTAATATTCTCTAATGGTGAAACCACTAGTTTTCCATTTTTTTCTTTAACTATATTTTCTATAACATTTTGTGCTTCAACTTCCTGGGGATAGGAAACAACTAAATTATTTTCTTTAATTATGCCAGCCTTTTCCCAGGCAATTTTCTCTAAGGTATCTCCTAAAACATTCATATGGTCATATGATATTGGAGTTAATACAGAAACTAAAGAATTTTCTATTACATTAGTTGCATCATATCTACCACCTAGTCCAACTTCTAATATTACTATGTCTATTTTTTCTTCACTATAATACTTTAAAGCTATTGCAGTTACTATTTCAAATTCAGTAGGATGTGCATAGCCCATATCTAACATTTTTTTTATATTATCTTTAACCTCTTTTGTTAATTGTGCTAATCTTTTCATAGGTATATATTTATCATTAATCCTTATTCTTTCTGTAAATTTTTCTAAATATGGTGATGTGAAAAGTCCAACTTTATATCCTTCTTTAGCTAATATATTTGACATAAAAGAAGACGTTGAACCTTTACCATTAGTCCCTGCTACATGGATATATTCAAGATCCCTTTGGGGGTTATCTAATAAGTCTAGTAATACCTTTATATTATCTAAACCTAATTTACTGCCAAATTTACCAGTACTGTGTATATAATCTAATGCCTCATTATAATTCATAATATTCACCTCTTTATATATATCATATTTACTATTTTATACTTATCCCTTTGTTAATACAAGAAAAACGACTGCATATGCAGCCGTTTTCTTTATTTATTTTTAAGACTCTTTAGTCTTTCTAATACTTTATCCATCATATCTTGATATTTCTCTTTTTTATCTTTTTCCTCTTTTACTATATGCTCTGGAGCTTTATTTACAAATCCTTCATTAGAAAGTTTCCCATTAACCCTTTTTAATTCACCTTCTAATCTTTTTCTTTCCTTTTCTAATCTTTCAATTTCCTTTTCTATATCTACTAACTCTTCTAATGGTAAATATATTTCACATTTGTCAACAACAGCTGACATTGCATCTTCACCTATACCTTCTTTATTTTCTTTAATTTCAATTTCAGATGCTGATGCTAATGTTTTAAAATATCTATCTCCATTATTTAAAATCTCTTTAATATCATTATCTAGAGTAACAAATATAACTTTAGCTTTCTTAGATGGTATAACATCCATTTCAGCTCTAATATTTCTTATATTTCTTATTGCTTCCATAATGAAATCTATATTTTCTTCAGCTACTTTATAATTATTTTCTTCTGTATATTTTGGCCAATTTTGTATTATTAAACTATCCTTTGTTTCAGGTAAATGATTCCATATTTCTTCTGTAATAAAAGGCATAAATGGATGTAGAAGTTTTAAAGTATCTTTTAATACATTTAATAATACATATCTTGCTGTATTTTTACTTTCGATATCTTCACCATAAAGACGTGGTTTTACCATCTCAATATACCAATCGCAATATTCATTCCATATAAAATCATATATTTTCTGTGCAGCCATACCTAATTCAAATTTATTTAAATTTTCTGTAGCCTCTTTCGCTACATTGTTTAATCTTGATATAATCCATTTATCTTCTTTTTCTAATAATTTCTTAGCCTTATCTTCTTTAATAGTTTCCTCTTCTAAATTCATAATTACAAATCTAGAAGCATTCCATAGTTTATTTGCAAAATTTCTACTAGCTTCTACCCTTTCCATATGGAATCTCATATCATTACCTGGAGTGTTTCCAGTAACTAAGGAAAATCTTAAAGCATCTGAACCATATTCTTCAATAACTTCTAATGGATCAATGCCATTACCTAAAGATTTACTCATTTTTCTTCCCTTAGGATCTCTTACAAGACCTGTTATAAATACATTCTCAAAGGGAATTTCTCCCATATGTTCTAATCCTGAGAAAACCATTCTTACTACCCAGAAGAATATGATATCATATCCAGTAACTAATACATCTGTAGGATAGAAATACTCTAATTCTTTAGTATCCTCTGGCCAACCTAATGTTGAAAATGGCCATAATGCAGATGAGAACCACGTATCTAAAGTATCAGGATCTTGATATAGATTATTACTATCACATTTACTGCATTTTTCAGGTTTTTCCTTTGACACTATTACTTCTTTACAATCTTTACAATAATAAACTGGCAATCTATGGCCCCACCATAATTGTCTTGATATACACCAGTCTCTTATATTTTCAAGCCAATTTAGGTAAATTTTTCCGAATCTTTCAGGGATAAATTTAAATTTCCCATCCTTATAGGCTTTAATTGCAGGCTCTGCAATAGGCTTCATATCAACAAACCACTGTTTAGATATAATAGGTTCTATTGTTTCATTACATCTTTCACAATGTCCTACACTATGATCATGATCTTCTATTTCTACTAAATAGCCTTGATTTTCTAAATCTTTAACAATTTTCTTTCTAGCTTCGTATCTATCTAATCCTTCATATTCTCCACCTAAAGAGCTTATTGTAGCATCATCATTCATTATCTTTAACTGCTCAAGGTCATGTCTTAATCCTATTTCAAAATCGTTAGGATCATGGGCTGGTGTTATTTTTACTGCTCCAGTTCCAAACTCCATATCCACATAATCATCAGCTACTATAGGTATTTCTCTATTAACTAATGGTAAAATTAATTTTTTCCCTATTAAACCTTCATACCTTTCATCTTCAGGATTTACTGCTACTGCAACATCTCCAAGCATTGTTTCTGGTCTTGTAGTTGCTATAGACACATACTCATCACTATCTTTAAATGGATATTTTATATGCCATAATTTACCTTTTTCATCCTCATGCTCAACTTCTGCATCGGATATAGCAGTTCCACAATTTGGACACCAATTTATTATCCTATTTCCACGATAAATTAAACCTTTCTCATATAATCTAATAAATACCTCTTCTACAGCATTACTAAGACCTTCATCTAATGTGAATCTTTCCTTAGACCAATCACATGAAACTCCTAATTTTCTTAATTGTTTTCTAATATTTCCACCATATTCTTCTGTCCATTCCCAAGCCTTATCTAAGAATTTTTCCCTACCTAAATCATCCTTAGATTTTCCTTCATTGCGTATTTTAGCAACTACTTTAGCTTCTGTGGATATACTAGCATGATCCGTTCCTGGTAACCAAAGAGATTCGTACCCTTCCATTCTCTTCCATCTAATTAATATATCTTGGATAGTATGATTAATAGCATGACCCATATGAAGATTACCAGTAACATTTGGTGGTGGCATCATAATTGTAAATGGTTCTTTATCCTCATTTACATCAGCTTTAAAATAACCATTTTCATTCCAATACTTATAAAGTTTGTCTTCAAATTCCTTCGGATTATATGTCTTTGACAAGTTTTCAGTCATTTTATCCCTCCCAATTATTTATTTCCAAAAAACATAAGTAATACAGCTACTATAGAGACTAATAAAGCTGAAACCTTAATTATTAGTAAGTTTTTAAGGTTTTTAATTTTACCAGCCTTATAAAATTTGTCAGATCCAAACATGACAATGGTACTTATTATAAAAACAATTCCTCCTAATTGATATATTGTTATCACTTCCCTATTTAAAATAAAAAAAACTTTCATCCTAAAAAGGACGAAAGTAAATATCGCGGTACCACCTTAATTCCAGCCATCACTGACTGACACTTAATAGTTAACGGATTTATCCGTTCGAGCCTAATAAAATTTCAGCCCGAAAGCTCCAGAGCTACCTTCAATAAAATTGCCTTTAGAAACCTCTCAGCTATAAGTTTCATTCTCTTAAAAGGATTTCATCTACTCCTCTCTTTCAATGCCTATTTATTTTTAATTATTTATCATTATACATAAACATAAGCTTATTTGTCAATATTAATATTTTTATTTTTAGTATTAAACCCTATTACATAATTTATAAAAGCTATTATTGTAATTATAACAGCTAAAATTATTAATGCATAACTAAATATCTTATTTAAATGAAACGCTATAGAAAGTATTGCTATATAAAAGGAAACTGTAGCTACCTTACCATATTTATTTGCTGGTATAACAGTTTTGTCTCCACAATAATAAAGAAATATCCCACCTAATATCATAGTTATTTCTTTTAGTCCCACAACTAGTATAACCCAAATAGGTAGAAAATTTGCATCTGTAAAACAAATTAACACAGTTATTAACATTAGCTTATCTGCTAAAGGATCTAAAACCGTACCAAATTTCGTTATCATATCATATTTACGTGCTATATAACCATCTAAAACATCTGTTATGCCAGCTAATATAAAAATATATGTAGCAATAACTATATTATTTTTCATTGGCGAATAAAATATAGCAATAAAAATTGGAATTAGTATAAATCTTATAGTAGTCAAAAAGTTTGGTATATTCATTTTACACCTCTTAAATAATGATTTCTAGTTTAAACTATTCTATATATTAATAATAAATCCTTTATTTTCTAACATAAAATTAAACACCTTACTTTTAAAAAAGAAAGGTGTCAATTATTTGATTACAACTATATTATATCTTCTATCTAAATATTCAACTAACTGTATAATCAATTCTTTATGATTTTTACTTAATACATCCCAACCCCTTTTATAGTTTGCAAATATATATCTTTTAATATGAGTATCACTATTTATATTTACATCCTTATAAACACATAACCTTGTTATTTTCCCTTTTCCTTTTTCTAAAGTATTTGGATCTATGCCATTATTTAATGATTCTTTATGTACTAAGGCATACCACTTATACTTCCCTATTTCTCCCTTTATATATCCATATCTCGTATATTTATTTTTACCTTCTATTTTAATATTAAAATCCATAATAACATCCTCCAAAAAAGCGTCTTTATTGTTATTATTATGCAAAGTTAAACTTTTCTATACAAAGAAAGTATATATCTAACTATAACAACAAATAAAAATCCACTAGAATTAATATAAATATTCTAGTGGATCTTTAAACAACACTTATTAGCAAGCCTCTTTTAATCTTTTTAAAAATTTATCAATATCTTTTTAAATAGCTTTGTTAGTGAATAATATTGGTATGGAGAAAAAATAACACTTATATGCTAATAAAAAAATAGAAGTAAGTACGAACATTACTGTATGTATTAAATACCTTCTTTTGAAATTTCCTTATTGATATTATCAATTATATTCATAATTCTATCTAGTATTTCTTGTTTGTACATACCTGATACTCCTATATGTTCAGTAAATATCATATCACTTAAGTTTTGACCATACTTATCTAAAATACTTGAAATTTTTCTTATCTTTTCTTCCTTTGTAATTTACCCTGAATTATACTATCATTAAAATCCTCTCGATACATTTCTAAAGTTTCTTCAACATTGTTAAGTTGTTTACTTAATGCCACAAAATTATCAAATAGTAATGAAGCATTTAAGTTCTCTTTATATATTATATATCATAAACATAATATATTTCTCTCCTTTTAAATTAAAAAATCCTTCTTAGTAATTGACTAAGAAGGACTACTATCAGATATTCTCCCCTCCTTATTAATGTTAGCAGAACCATCTTACTATTAATAGGTTGATGTAGGGAATAAGCTAACTCTCAATAAGGACTTTATGAATTTATCTAAAGCAAGTTATCATGAACGTAATAGACTATTCATTATATTTTTTTATATAACTATCTAATTGGCATTACAAAAACTATTTGTTGAATCCGAACAAATGTTGGTTGATCATCTTCGAACTCTTTTACCACAACATGATCAGGTTTAACATCTACAAGGGTTCCTTGTACTGTACCTCTTATTGTATCAATTATAACTCTTTTACCTATTATGCTTTTTAACGTTTCTAGTACGTAGGGTTCAACTAATAATATATTTTGAATGGGATAATAATTATTATTTGGCATATTCATATATCCATTATACACTTTTAAAACCTCCTTTATATTATCTCTATTTATTATATGTTAGAGGTTTTTATTAAGTTATCCTTAAAACAAATTTATATTAAAGGCATAATGTTCAAGGTAAGTATGTTTACTAGAATGAAAGTTAAATATAATTATAACTGAAATTATTTATTTTTCTATTATAAAAATGATCTATCTAATCTTTTGAGCAAAGAATTGTTTCTCCCTTTGAAACTGTACCAAAATAGTTATTATTTAGTTGCTTTGCTAAAAATAAATTACTTCCAGTATTTATCAAAATAATTTATATCTAGATTATTATCTACTATGTTATAATTATATCCATCTATAGTTATTTGATTTTTTTGTGGAATTATGTAGCTAGCATTATTATTACTTAAAATATTAAGCATATATATATCATCATTTAATCTTATTACTTTATTATTTTTATCCTTTTTTATTTTGTACTTATCAAAAAACTCTAGTAACTTGTTTATATCATCTTTTTTATTAATTATCTTAGTCTCATTATTAAATAATATTTCTACTCTTTTTATTTCATCAGCATTTGGTCTTATAGCTTCAATAATACCCATTGTTCTATAGGTATAGATATGCCTTAGAAATAAAACTGATATAATTAAAAGAGTCATTATTAAAATCTTTGTGATTTTTCTCATACAAAACATTCCTTTACAAGTTTTATATTTATAAGACTTATTTTTATCGTTAATATAAGTCACGATTCTAGTATTATTACTGTATTACTATTCTATCTATCTGTTTTAAGCTTCTTATAGCTTCCCATCTATGTTGTTTTACATTTGCCATGCTATATTTTTCAAGTATATCTTGTACCTTATTACATTTAAAAGTTTGTTATGCTCTTAACAACTTCCATATCATTAGTTCTGTTTTTATGAAATCCTCTTTAATATAACCTCGTTTTTTCAATTGTTCTATATTAATTCCTATTCTTATATTTAATTAAAGTTGAGTCAACTCGTGATTAGTTTATTATCTATTTTTATCAACATCTACCTCAGTAATTGAAAAACGTCGAGTATCTAGATTTTCAATGAAATTAATTTTAAATATAATTTTAGGTTTAATAGTTACTATATAACAAGACTCTTTATTATTATAAGTATAGTTGCTAATCTTCTTATCTTTTCTTAATTTTTTCAAATTGTACTCAAAATATTTCTTGCAATATTTAACACTATATTTGCTATGATATACATCAGTAGGTGTTTTGAATAACCACACTGATTTATCAGGTAATTCAATCTTTAATTTTTCATTATCATAAAATACAGTATGTTCTTTATTAGGAGATAAATAACTCTTTATTTCTAACTGAAATTCTCGATTAAAAAAATAAAAAGATGAAAATATTATCAATGGAATAAACACTATTATCTCATATTTTAATATCTTTTTATTTTTACTAGATATAGTTAAAAGCAAAATTAGTAATATTAGTATTCCTATCAATACAGAGTAAAATATAGAGCCCAATCCCCACATAAATTATATCTCCTTTTTAAAAAATTTAATTAGAAATCTCTAAATGTTTAATAGTAACATATAATATCTTTATTTTATCACATTGTTGTTTTTTGTAAATATTGGCTTTAAATGTTAGATATTTTTTCCTCATTGTGAGTATATTTTTCAATAATTTTTTATAAGGTAAAACTATTATTAGTAAACGAAGTCAGAATGCTTGAAATGACTTTAGAATATAAATTTTTAGTTATTTATGATAGGAGGTATTGAAATTAATTGAATTTATCGTCATTTATGCCTTAATATAACTTAATTGACATAATTACATGAAATGATATATAATTTATTTAGTTTCATGGATGTAAAAATTAATATTCTATATATTTAAAAAATATTTATTATAGTTTAGGGGGAGATAGGTATATGAGTAACAACAATAATGGTCTTGGATTTTGGGGAGTTGTAGGAGCAGTTCTTGTAGCTCTAGTGATTTTTGCAATATGTGGTTAAAATGATAAGATATAGTTTATTTACTGAAGATGATAAACAAAATCTCTTTTTAATTTCATTATCTGCAATTCTTTTTTATATTAATGAAGCAATAAAGTTTAAAATAAAAATACCATATTTAGGATATTTACTCAGATGTCATTATAATGATTTCTTAGGTGGAATTTCGTTCATGGCTTTAATAAATGTTATTCTATTTTTTAGTAAATATAATAAAATAAAAAAGCTTAAAATTATTCTTCTTATTGGAGTCATGTGTAGTATATTTTGGGAATTAATTACACCAATTTTCATAATTGATAGCACCGGTGATTTCTGGGATGCTGTTTCATATGGTTTGGGTTTTACAGTCTATTGGATAATCAAAAGGGTTAAAAATAAAGATACAACATAGACTATTTGATAGTTTATATGTTAAATCCGTTTTATAAGGTTTAGTTATAATCATCTCTAAGATATCACCTCAAAACAATATTAAAGAGATGATGATTTATTACCATCAACTCTATTTTCCTCTCTTGTACTTATTTTCCTTATAGACTTAGATAATAAGTTGTTTAACTCTTCAAATAACCCATCTTTTGGTGCTTCATTAGTATAAATTACTTTATCCAATAAATATCCCCCTTGGTTATCTATATGAAACTTAAAATTTGTTCTATATCAAAAAAATGATAAAGCTATTAGCTAATTTGGCTAATACGAACCTATTAAACCATCTTTCTTACACACCTTTGTATAGTGTAAAAAGGTTGCTATACCTACTATTATCCAACTTAAGGTAATTAATGTGAACAATAGATAATCATTAGATGTAATCCCATTACCAATTAATGATTTTCTTATTAAATCATTCCCTTTAGTGAGTGGGATAATATTAATCAATGGAAATTGATCTGAAAAAATTACTAATGTATCTGATATAAACAATAAAACTGTTTGTGTTACATATATAATACTTCCTATCTTTTTGTGTTTTATAGTTAATCCTCCAAAAATAAGACCAATCCCGAACATACCAACCATAGTTAATAGTAAAATAATAATTGAAGCTAAATTGAATGAAATCCCTACATCAAATAATAATTTAGAAACTATAAGTATAGGAATGATTATAACAATTTCACGTATGAATGAGTATGCAATTTTACCAACCATTAGAATATATAAAGGTATTATTGACATAAGTTTTTGTTCTAGAGTCCCTCGATTAGCTTCACTTTCTATATTTGAACTCATTAAACTAATTGACATAGTAGAAAAAGTCCACAAAATATAGCCTATAAGTAATAAGGATTTAGAGTCTTCTGGTGAACCATAGTAACGACCTATGTGTAAACCATCATTCATATTAATAATCGCTATGTATAATACAGTCATAAACAATATATCTGAAATTACATTTATTTTATAGGACCAAGTACATTCTATAGAGATTCTTAACTCTTCCCATAAAGCATTAAGATATTTCACAAATATACTCCCCTTTCGAATATTAATAAAATTATATTGATATAATATCTAAATATTTTTGTTCTATTAAATTATTCGTCATGTTATCATTTTCTGAGACATTTTGTACTTTCCCTTTATATATTATTACAATTCTATCAGCCAACTTCCGTATAACACCCACATCATGGGATGCGATTAGTATTGTAGTATCACTTTGCATTTTAATAGATTGAAGTATAGTAATAATTTTCTCTTATTTATATCTAAACCATTTGATGGTTCATCAAGGATAAGTAATCTAGGATTCAAAAGAATATTACATAAAATCGCAACTTTTTGTTTTTGCCCTAGTGATAGTGTATTTACTCTTCTGGTTAAAAGATGTTTAATTCCAAATAATTCATCTATTTTTTCTATATTTGTATTTATTTCACTTCTCCCTATACCTTTAAGAGCACCAAAGTAATAAAAATTACTTTTAACACTTGCCCTCCAATATAGATTTCTAGCCCCCTCTAATACTACAGAAATGTCCTTCAGATAATTTCTATCATTAGGGTCTGTTAATTTTCCATTGATGAATATTTCGCCTTTATCAGGAATTATTAAACCTGAAAGGCACTTTATTAAAGTTGTTTTACCAGCCCCATTTGGTCCTAACAAACATAAAATTTCATTATAATTAATATTAAGATTAAACGAATCAAGAGCTAAAGTGTTAGACTCTTTATATTCTTTTGTAACATTCTTAAATTAAATCATTTGAAGCTCCTTAATAAGTTATACTACTTATAAATAGGTATGTCCATAACTAAATAAACTATTCTTGTCTAATATAAACTCATTTAATCTACCTAGATTCTACATTGATTTTAAGTTATCCTCCTAATACTTTCCTTTTAACTTATTTATCTATAAACATATACTCCTACCTAATATAATAACTTTATAATAATTTTCATATTAAAACTTTTAAATATCTATTTTAAAGCGTTTTTATGTTAATTAGTCAACTAACTTAATACCACACTTGGGACAAAAATCTATCTTATTAATATCCCTATCCGGTAATCTCTTTTTACATACAGGACATCTCCACTTTTTATTATATATTCTTAAGATAAATAAAAAAGTTCCTATCGATAGTAAAATGTTAAAAAACTTATTGACAAATTTAAATAGAAGAAGATACTGAACTAATGGTATTGTACTCATACCAAATATACAATAAAGTCTAGTTTCTTTAGCCTTCTCATATTGTTTTCTTACCTTATCACTAACCAATCTATCACATCCTAGTTAATATTAACTAATCATTCTATACTTTTAAAAAATTTATTCTAGATAATCAACATATCCATCTATTTAATTTCATCTAAAATATTATTTAAAGTTGTATTTTCTATATCACCCTCTATATTGTAATCCAAGAGAAATTTCCCTAAATTTAAAATACAACAATTTAAGTACATTTAAATTAATCCATAAGAAATTTCTGTAATTCTCTCACTAACTTAGCATTCTGTGATAGTGCAATATCAACTTTATCTTTTGTCATAGCTTCACTCTTATAAAATTTTTCTGTATATAAAGAAGTCACAAAAACAGTATAGCCTTTTCCCTGAAATGCTACTTGATAATATGGTGTTACTAAATCACCTTTATATTCTTCTATTACAGATTTTCCTTTAAGTTCTTCAAAATAGTCAACAAGTTTATACTTTCTCCTTAGACAATATGGTGAATACACAAAAGTTATTTTACTTATTATTTGTTTATTATTATTAATAGTGTAATAAAAATCTATCTGTTTAGGCGTTATACCATTTCCATTATGTGCATTATTATTATTTCCTCCCCAATCCTTACTAGGATAGGATGTAATTTTACTATACTTATTATTTCTTTTCTCATTAATATTAATGAAGCCTTGTGGTTTAAAATTTTCATCTAACGTTTTTATTAGTGAATTATACTCATTGTAACTAGTATAAAGATAATTGTAACCAAAAAATCCAACAACAATTATTACTAAAATAATAAATAACACCTTTTTATTAATACTTTTCATCGTCTCCCCCTATATACTTACTAATGTAATAAATATATACCATAGTTCTCTATTATAGTTTAATAAAGACCTGTTTTATTATTTCCTATGTAACCTCCATGTGCTTTTGATGCATATTCTTCATAAAGTTTACTTAAATGTAATCCTTTTTTCTGTATCTTAATCAACATCTCCACTTTAAAACTCCTTGCACATAAAATTTATTTTTTTAAAAGAACATTAACTTAATTTTATTATTATGTATATTTTTGTCAATATTGTATTTCTCTGTATTGTTTTTACATCTTTTCTTGTTGCCTAAACTACATATACTCTTTCAAATGAGTTTAAAATTAGCTGTTCTTTAAACAATAATAAAAAAAGACTGTTTTCTATAAAAATTTTTCCGCTAATTTTTTATAGTATGTTACAAAACAGTCGTTAAACCTTTTATTTAACATTGAGTAAATCTGAGTATTTTTGATAAAGGAGCATATCTGTAACCATAACAAATCAAGTGAATATACTAATACTATAGATAAAAACAAGGGGTGGTTTAATGGTTAGAAAATTTATTGTTTTTGTACTTGTTTCTTTACTTATTGTTACAATGTTTCTTTCTGGATGTAAGACTAATGAATTAAAAACAGTAAGATTAGTAGAAGTTACCCATTCAGTATTTTATGCTCCTCAATATGTAGCTATAACTCAAGGCTTTTTTAAAGAAGAGGGTATAGAAATTGAACTTACAAATGGAAAAGGTGCTGATAAATCAATGACAGCTGTTTTAAGCGATCAAGCAGATATTGGTTTTATGGGACCTGAAGCATCAGTTTATGTTTATAATCAAGGAAAAGAAGACTATGCTGTTAACTTTGCTCAATTAACTCAAAAGGATGGTTCTTTCTTAGTAGGAAGAGAAAAGGATCCTGACTTTACCTTTGATAAATTAAAAGGTAAAACTATTATTGGTGGACGAAAAGGCGGAATGCCTGAAATGACTTTAGAATATGTTCTAAAAAAGCATGATTTAATGCCTGGTAAAGATGTAAATGTAAGAACCGACATACAATTTGCAGTAATGGCAGGAGCTTTTACTGGTGGTGAAGGAGATTATGTAACACTATTTGAACCTACAGCTTCTCTTCTAGAAAAAGAAGGTAAAGGTCATATTGTTGCTTCCATAGGAAAAGAAGGTGGATATATTCCTTACACTTGTTATAGTGCTAAAAAAAGCTATATAGAAAAAAATCCTGAGATTATACAGGGATATACTAATGCAATTTATAAAGGTATGCTTTGGGTTCAGTCCCATACTGCTGAGGAAATAGCTGAAGCGATACAGCCACAATTCCCTGATGCAGATAAGGATATTTTAATTTCTCTAATTAATAGATATAGAGATCAAGATACATGGAGACCAGATCCTGTACTTACTGAAGAAGGCTTAAATCATATGATGGAAATCATGGAGTTGGCTGGAGAACTTGAAGAGAGAGCTCCTTATGAAAAGATAGTAACTACGAAGTTTGCTAAAAAAGCTATGGAATTAGTTAAGTAATAAGCAATAAAAGCGGCCTAAGGCCGCTTTTTCTGTGGAATTATTTATTTCGAGTCTTATTAAGTCAGAGAATGAAATGTCCCTTTTCTTTCCTGCCCTGTATTTACGAAGGAAAATAAACAGTTAGTGTCTCTATGAGTATAACTATTTATTAAATACCTTATAAATAACTACGGCAGCTTCTGCTCTTGTTGTATTGTCTAATGGGTAAAGCATATTGTTATTTCCTTGGATTATTCCAGCTTTAACTAATGTTACTACACTTTCCTCTGCATAATTGGATACTGCCTCTGAATCCTTATAATTGTTTATATCTAAGGGGGTTGCCTTTACTGATATTTTATTAGTTAATTTTAAAGCTCTTTCTAAAAGAACCATCATATCTTGCCTAGATATATTTTCCTTAGGATTATATTTATTACTGCCAACCCCACTTGCTAAACCTAATTCTTTAGCTATTCCTAATGCTTCGTAATAATAATCCGTTGGTTTTACATCATCAAAGTTTGTTTCAAATTCAGCTTCTAGCTCAAATGTTCTTGCAAGTAGAAGCATAAAATCTGCTCTATTAATATTTAGTTCTGGACTATAAGTTGTTTCAGATGTGCCTGAAATAATACCTTTAGATGTCATTACTTCTATAGCTTCCTTTGCCCATTTATGATTATCTAAATCCACAAAATATTCACCATTTAACCATAAAGTATAATACTCCCATAAATTTGGTCTTTCTTGCCCTAAACTCCAACTACCCGTTCCTTTTATATTATATTTTTGAACAAACTGTAATTTTTTCTTTATTGATTTTTCATTTTCAAACCATAGTTCATATTTACCAATAGGTAATGCTTCACCCCAGCTATATAATTTAATTTGAGGGTCCTCTTGTTTTATTTGAAAAGTTGCTTTTACACTTTCTTTATCTTCAACATATTCAATCTTAGCATTATAGGTTGATAAAATAGAATCAACTTTTTTTAATGAAACCCCTTTTCCCAAAATTTTCTGGTGTTCTAGTTTCGTTTCATCCATTGTATCTTCCAAATTCCAAATACGTCCATAAAAAGGTATTCCTAAAACAATCTTGTCACTTGGTATTTCTTGGTCTAAGGCATATTGAATAGATTTATCCACAAAGGATATACTCGCAACCGGACCAGGATTACTACCATTCCAACTTTCATCATAAGTCATAATCATTAAATAGTTACTAAGCTTTGAAAGTTCTGTGTAATCATACATTCCTTGCCAACCACTTGTCCAACCATATGGATTAGCAGCTACTGCTACTGATACTTCTTTCTTACTAGGTATTTTTTCCCTTACAAGTCTAATAAAATCTGTTAAATCATTTCTACTATCCTGTGTTAATCCTTCAATATCTACATTGACTCCATCTAGTCCATATTCCTCAACTGCATTAGCAATCTGTGTTGACAATTCTTCTCTCTTCTCAAGTGCTATTTCTCCTGCCATTCGATTCCAATGATTACTTACGAAAGGTACCACCTTAATATTTCTTTTGTGCATTTCTTTAATGAAATTAGAATCTAATTTTTCCATATTTAAAGTTCCATCAGAATTTATATCTATATAGCTAGGGGATACTACCTGTAAAGAGCCTTCTGTTTGATCTACATATTTTAAATATGTATCTGAATTACCAAAGGACAAATAAGACATATTAAACTTTTGAGAGTCAACTCTTACTTGATAAGTTATCAATACTATCAAAACAAAAAGTATAATTACACTAAATTTAATCCGCTTTCCTAATAATTTTTTCTTCATAATAATACATTCCTTTCTACCTGTTCTAAATCCTAAAATAGAACATACTAATAAAAATCGATTGCTGTAATCAACCCTGCTTAATTTTATACACTTACGTGTTAATCCATCAGTTATCCCCAAGTAACTACGTAACAGTAATTATATCATGATTATGTAAACCATTCTGTTGTTAATTTTTTCTACAATAATTCTTAGAAACCATTATTGACGAAGTGATTTATAAAAAGGTTAAGGATATTTTAGTTTCTCTAATTAATAGATATAGAGATTAAGCTATATGGAGACCATATCCTGTTCTTACCGGAGTTAGCAGTTGAGCTTGAGGATAGAGCTCCTTATGAAAAGATAGAAACAACAAAATTTACTAAAAATGCTATGAAAGTGTTAAATAAAAAAAAAGGCCAGGAGGCCATTTTTAGGTGTTTGTAATAATCCTTGATTTAAATTTAAAGTTTAAACTTCTAATTCTTTAATACTCTTTTAAAAAATTCCAATTCATCCTGTCTAATCCCATTATTTATTTCGTGACCTAACCCATCATATACAACAAATTCATTTTTATTAAAGTTTAGTTCATTAAAAATAAATTTGATTATTAAAAATCTATCAACAAAATTTTTTTGTTCATATACTCTAAATAATTTTTCAATAAGTTTTGGTAATTTAAATTTCTCATAGTATTCTTTTCCAGTATAAGTAATTATTTTACCATTTTCTTCATTTATCATCCAACCGTCTTCATCATTTGAACCTTTATATATGTATATGTATACGTCATTTATTAATTTAATATTAAATTCTTTACCTGTTATTTCTTCATAATCGTAAATACCTATGGGCTAAGGAAGGTTTTCTCCATTTAAATCACTATAAGGAATCATATTTGCACTTCCACCAATAACTGCTGCTTTAACGATTACTAACGCTTGTTGATTGCCTGTGCTCGGCATCAAGTTGAAGTATATTACCATTTTCTTAATTATCTAAAGCAGTCATATCCCAGTTAATCCAGTCACCACCATGATATAGTCCTAATAAAATTCTACTCCATGGATTAATACCTACTGCCATAGTATCGGCTAATGTTTTACCAACATAATCTTTTATCGCTTTTACTATTTCGTACTAGTCAAGCTTAAACCCTTTTTCATGTAACAATAATTTTACTAAACGTCAGTTAGATAGTATAATGCTTTATTAAGTCCCACAAAACGTTCGATAGGGACAAATTGATGGCGGTGGAAGTGTTGCGTAATCATCCTGTTTAGAAGTATAAGCATAGGGATTTGAAAGAACATTTAAAAAATCTTTCATAACACTATAGTCTCCCTGTTTTACCGCTGCTTTTAAAGCTTCTTCTACCCTGTGGTTTCTAGGTATTATTGCAGGATTTGAATTTTTCATCAAATTATATGAAGATTCCCTTAACTCACTTTGTCTATCTAGTCTCGCCTGCCAGACTTTATACCACTTAATAAATTCCTCAGTTTTAAACATATCAATATCATCTAGTTTATTAATAGTTAAGGCACGGAAGGTATTAGTATAGTCAGCATCATGCTTTTTCATAGTATTAAGAAGGTCTTTAATAAGGGACTCATCCTGTTGCTCTTTATTAAATATTCCTAATTTCCCCCTCATTCCCTTAAGCCAATTTCGTTTATATATATGATTAAATTCTGAAACGGAATCCTTAGCAAGTTTTAAAGCTTCTTTCTCATTAACATGCAAAAGCGGCAATAGGGTTTCAGCAAATCTCATAAGGTTCCACTCCGCAATAGCCGGCTGATTACCATAGGCATATCTTCCAAAGGTATCTATAGAACTAAATACTGTTTCTGGGTCATAGGTATCCATGAAAGCACAGGGACCATAATCAATGGTTTCTCCACTAATAGTCATATTATCAGTATTCATAACCCCATGTATAAAACCAACAAGTTGCCATTTAGAAATCAGTGTAGCCTGACGTTTGATTACTTCCTTAAGTAGTGAAAGATATGGATTTTCATCATCTTTAACATATGGGAAATGTCTTTGCAATGTATAATCGGCTAAAGTCTTAAGTTCCTCAACATTACCCCAATGGGAAATGTATTCAAAGGTGCCTACACGAATATGACTTGCAGCCACCCGGGTTAATATTGCGCCACTTTTTTTAGTATCCCGAAGTATTGACTCACCGGTTGTCACCACAGCTAAACTCCGGGTGGTAGGAATTTTCAAACCATGCATTGCTTCACTAATTATATATTCTCTAAGCATAGATCCAAGTGTAGCTCTACCATCACCATTTCGTGAATATGGTGTTTTCCCTGAACCCTTAAGTTGAATATCAAACCGTTCTTTTAAAGGATTAATCTGCTCTCCAAGGAGTATAGCCCTCCCATCACCTAACATAGTAAAATATCCGAATTGATGGCCTGCATAGGCTTGAGCAATAGGTAAAGAACCTTCAGGTATCCTATTACCAGCAAACACTTCTATCCCATAATCATTTTCTAATGCTTTAACATTTAATCCTAGGGTCTTTGCTAAGGAATGATTGAGAATAATCAATTTCGGTGAAGATACTGACTCTGGGTTAATTCTAGTAAAAAATGAATTAGGCAACCTAGCATAACTATTATCTAAGTTCCAACCTGTTTTTATTATTTCTTTTTTATCTATCATCCTATCTCCTTTTTTCTTTTATATTTTTACAAAATCATTTAAATATAATAAAACTACAGATAATCTATTTGTTTTTAATACTAATATTATTAGTATTTGTTCTCATTAAGTTATTATACTTTTTGAAGTATAATTACTATGTATAATTTTTTTATTTAAAAATATTAAATAGCCTCTAAAATTTAGAGGCTATTCTTGCTTAATAATCATTTCTTTTATTTCTTCTAGAGGTAAAGGTGGTGCATATATATATCCTTGTATTTGATTACATCCAAATTCTTTTAGCATTTCTAATTGTTCCTTTGTTTCAACACCTTCTGCTACCACATTTTTACCAAGACTATGACACATAGTTATAAGACTTTTAACTATTGTAGCATCACATTTTTTAATAGCTATATTATCAATAAAACTCTTATCTATTTTAATTGTATTACTCGGTACTCTTTTTAAATAATTTAAAGAAGAATAGCCTGTCCCAAAATCATCAATCGATAAAGTCATACCTCTTTTTTTCATTTCATTCATTATTTTGAAAGCATTTCTCTCATTTTTCATAGCAGTTGTTTCTGTAACTTCTAAATCTAGTAAATTAGTTTTTATTTCTGCATTATTTATCGCTAAATCAACCGTATTTAAAATATTATCTGATTCAAATTGTTTTGCTGATAAATTAACTGAAACAGTTATTTTACTCTTTACCTTTTTATTAATCTCTTTTATATCTTTACAAGCCTTTTTTAGTATCCATTCTCCTAATAAAAGTATAAAACCACTTTCTTCAGCTACAGGAATAAATGCTCCAGGAGATATCATTCCCTTTGTTGGATGATTCCATCTAATAAGTGCTTCTAAACTAACTATTTTATTAGTTTTACTATCTACTTTTGGCTGGTAATAAAGACTAAATTCTTCATTTATTAAGGCATCTTGCATATCATTTTCTAAAACTAATCTTTCTTCTGCCTTTTTATTCATATTAGGTCTATACCAAGTATACTTCTTCCCAGAATACTCCTTTGACTTATACATTGCAGAATGGGCATTTTTAATTAATAAATTTGAATCAGTACCATCCTCTGGATATAAACTAATACCTATACTAGCAGTTATATAAACCTTATGTTCCTCTACATCAAATGGGTCATTAAATACTTTAAGTATTTTATTAACTTCATTTATAATTGCTTGTTCATTTTTATAATTTGGACACATTATCATAAATTCGTCTCCACTCATACGTGCTACTGTATTTCCCTTTTTTACAACTGAGTTTAATCTTTTTGCTACCTTTTTTAATAAAACATCTCCTATGATATGTCCTAATCCTTCATTTACCTTTTTAAAATCATCTATATCTAAAAACATAACCGCTAATTTATTATCATTTTCCTTTGCTATATGTATTGAATCCTTAAGTCTATCTGTATATAAAAGTCTATTAGGAAGACCTGTTAAAGCATCATAATAAGTTTTATAATTTAAATCATCTTCGTTTCTTTTTAGTTTTGTTAAATCATTAAATACAGATATATATTTAGTCGTATTCCCATATTCATCTTTTACAGCCATAATTGTAAGCCATTCTGGATAAGCTTCTCCGCTTCTTCTTCTATTCCATATTTCACCGGCCCATTTCCCTTCATTTATCAATGCATCCCACATCTTTTTATAAAAATCTTTATTATGTTTATTAGATTTTAATATTGAAGGTTTTTCTCCTATTGCCTCTTTTACAGTGTATCCAGTAATCTTAGTGAATGCAGGATTTGCCCACTCTATAAAAGCATTTTTATCAGTTATAACTATTCCCTCTATTGCATTTTCAAAAACCTTTGTTGCTAATTTTACTTTTCCTTTTAAATTCTGATTCTTTTTAATATTTTTATCTAATTTTTCTTTTATTTTCATAATATCTGAATCCTTCATAATACACCTCCTTTTCATTGGTTACATCAAGATATATACCCAAAAGTTTAAATAATACCCACAAACTCCATTGTGGGTATTATTTTATTAATACTTTCTTTTTATGAAACCAGTCTTTCTATATACCTTACTTAAAGTTTTTCTAGCTACCCTTTCTGCTTTTTTTGCTCCTTCATTATACACGTTTTCTAAATAATCTTTATTACTCATTAATTCTTCAAATCGTTCTCTAACTGGCCTTAAACCTTCAATTATGACTTCAGCTAAATCACCTTTAAATTTACCATAACCTTCGCCTTTATATTTGTTTACTATTTCTTCATAACTTTCTCCGCTAAATTTTGAATATATTGTAATCATATTTTTTATACCCGGCTGATCATCACTATAGTTAACTTCTCCGATAGAATCAGTTACAGCTCTCTTTATCTTTCTTTTTATTGTTTTAGGGTCATCTTTTATTAATATATATCCATTTTCATTTTCACTAGATTTAGACATTTTACTAGTTGGATCTTGTAGATCCATTATCCTTGCACCTACCTTTGAAATTAAAGGTTCAGGTATTTTAAAAGTATCACTATATCTATTATTAAATCTATTAGCTAAATCTCTTGCTAGTTCTAAATGTTGTTTTTGGTCATCTCCTACAGGTACAGCATTTGCCTGATATAATAAGATATCCGAAGCCATTAATGCAGGGTATGTAAATAGTCCAGCATTTAAATTAGCCTCTGACTTTCTAGATTTTTCTTTAAATTGAGTCATTCTATTTAATTCTCCCATATAAGTCATACAATTTAATACCCAAGCAAGTTCAGCATGGGCTGATACGTGGGATTGAACAAATAAAGTAACCTTTTCAGGATCAAGACCTGCAGCCATATATTGTGCTAAAACTTCCAGTGTACGTCTTCTTAAATCCTTAGCAACCTGTGGAACTGTAATTGCGTGTAAATCAACTATACAATAATAGCAATCATATTCATCCTGAAGATCTACCCAATTTCTAATAGCCCCTAAATAATTACCTATGGTTAAATCACCCGATGGTTGAACACCACTAAAAATAACTTTTTTATCACCCATTTTCATTCCTCCTTCTTTAAATATAAAAAACCCTTCATCTCTAAATAGAGACGAAGGGTAACATCGCGGTACCACTCTAATTGGCCTAAAGGCCCTCTTAAACCCATAACGGAGGTAACCGTCAAATTCTACTTATTTCAAATTCAAACTCCTAAGTCCATTCAGTTAGCACTTAACTTCAGGCTTTCACCATCCCTGAATCGCTAGTGTTAGTATTCTAACTTACTACTCTTAGTCATAGTTTTGTCTATATTATAGTATATTATGTCATAAATCTTACTTTTATTCAAGTAAAATTTAATCTCCATTAAGTATATCTCCTAAAAATCCTCCTGCTACTCCTTTATTTTCTCCTACTTGTTTAAACTTTGCTGCTGCAAAGATTCTATCGGCTAATCTTGATAGAGGTAAGCTTTGTAGATAAACAGTTCCAGGTCCTGTTAAATTAGCAAGAAATAATCCTTCTCCTCCAAATAGTGCATTTTTAAATCCTCCAACAAAATTAATGTCATAATCAACACTAGGATCAAATCCTACTAAACATCCTGTATCAACCCTTAATCTTTCCCCTGCGGATAATTCTTTTTTTATAATAGTTCCTCCAGCATGTACAAATGCCATTCCATTACCTTCTAATCTTTGTAAAATAAAACCTTCTCCACCGAAGAAACCAGATCCCAATCTCTTAGTTAATTCAACTTCTATTTCAATTCCATTAGCAGCACATAAAAAAGCATCCTTTTGACAAATAAATCTTCCACCAAAATCCTCTAGTTTTAAAGGTATTATCTTTCCTGGATAAGGAGCTCCAAAGGCTGCATGTCCTTTTTTTCTACCATTATACAAAAAAGTTGTAATAAAAAAACTTTCCCCTGTAATAGCCCTTTTAAATCCTTTAAAAAGTCCACCACCAGTTGAAGTTTGCATTTCAATATCATCTTCCATATACATCATAGCTCCTGCCTCAGCTCTCACACCTTCACCAGGATCAAGTTCAATTTCTACTATCTGCATATCATCTCCATGTATCTTATAATCAATTATATCCGCCATAGAAATTCACATCCTTTCTTTATATATATTATATTTTATTATAATTAACTAAATTATTAAACTAATATATGATTTTTTTTGTAAAATTTTCATTAAATAAATTTCAAAAAACTCCAGATAATAAACTTAAGAAAGGAGTGTTTTTTAATGCCTTGGAAAAAAGGAACAGTGAAATTTGATGATGGTACAACATATAAAGCAGACCTTTTAGTTAATAATAAAGGAGAAGTATGGAATATGAAAATCCACAAAGATAATGGAATAGTAGAAGAAATTGATGCTCAAAGGTTTGCTAGTGATTTAGGTAAAACTGCAGAAGATGTTTATCCTTTCACATATAGTCTTGATGATTAAAAGTTAATACTCCTATCATTTAAAGGAACTATATGTCCCCCATATAGTTCTTTTTATTATATTAGAATTCTTTTTAGTATTAATATCATTTGCTTTTTTTAAACAAAAAAAGAAAGCTAGGTTTATTCCCTAGCTAAATCTATACTTATATATTATTAATAATTATACCTTTTTTACAAATTCAGATTTCAATTTCATAGCTCCAAAACCAGAAATTTTACAATCAATATCATGATCTCCATCAATTAATTGGATATTCTTTACTTTTGTACCTCTTTTTAGAGCTGATGAACTTCCCTTTACTTTAAGATCTTTTATTACTGTTACAGAATCTCCATCGTTTAAGATATTTCCATTTGCATCCTTAGTAACATTTATATCTTCAGTAGCTTTCTTTTCTTCATTATTCTCAGTTTCTTTTTTTAAAATCCATTCATGGCTACATTCTGGACAGATAATAAGATTTCCATCCTCATAAGTATATTCTGAATTACATTTTGGACAATTTGGTAAAGTGTACATAATTCATTTCCTCCATTCGTTATGATAATTCTAATATAAAAAGATTATTTTCACAGCTTTATATGTTATCATAGTCTTAAATTAAAGACAAACCTTACTTTAAGAGTTTAACCTTTCTTTCCTATAATTAAGTATCTAAACCCCATATGGGTTCTTTTAAATTTACTTTAATAAATCCTTATTATTAAATATTTTAAAACTTAATAAATAAAAAGAAATGCTGTATAAAAATATAACTCCAAAGCTAAAAATAATCTTTTCTTTACTTGGATTTGATATGAAAAGATTATATGTATTAAAATAATCAGTTATCAAATATGGTGAAATTTTATGAAATATCTCACCTATAAAAACCCAAGAAATAAGTGTAACTAAGCCTAAAGCAACTACCGAACCAGAATTATCTATTGTTACTGAGAATAATAAAATAATCATACCAAACGATATATATGATAATAACGATGTAGTATAAACTGACAAAGTAAACAATATCCCTTGACTAGATGATAATTCTTTTCCCTTTAATAAAAAAACTTTACCCCATCCAAAAAACGATATTCCAATTGTATAACCAACTATTAATAAAAACAATAAAAGTAAAAATAATACTACAAATAGTGCTCCCATTTTCCCTAATAACAATTGATTTCTTGATACTTTACGTAATAATGTTAATTTCAATGACCCATCTAAATATTCATCTGTAACCATTGATGCGATTAAAACTACGACAAATATTGGAATTACTAAACTTGCCACTGAATCAAATAAAAGTAATGGGAAAGTTTGACCATAATCCTGGGAAGCAAATAGATTTCTTGTAATTAAAGAATTTAATAGATTAATCAAAGCTACAATAAATAAGATACTAATAAAAATATATATCTTTTTTCTTGAAAAAATCTTACTAATCTCATTTTGTATTATATTAATCACTTTTATCACCTTCGTTTATAAGCTTTAAAAAATACTCTTCTAAACTCTGTTTAATAGGGATTGAATATTTAATATCTATGCCTTTATTTATAAGCAATTTATTAAGTTTATCGCTTTTATTCTTCTCAATTTGTACTCTGATCCCTTGTTTTGTTACTTTAACATTTTTCACATAGCTTAGATCATTTATATAAGTATACGCCTTTTTTCCATCTTCTGTATGTATCTCTAAAATTTCATGATCTATATTAATTAAATCCTTAACATTTCCTTGAGAAATAACTTTGCCATTTTTTATAATTACAGCTCTATTACATATTTGTTCTACTTCATTTAAAAGATGTGTGGAAATAAAAAATGTTATATTATTCTCTTTAGCTAACCTTGTAATTAAATCCCTTATTTCCTTCATACCCTTTGGATCTAACCCATTAGTTGGTTCATCTAATATCACAAGCTCAGGTTTATTAAGTAAGGCGTTTGCAATCCCTAATCTTTGCTTCATTCCTAATGAATAAGTATTAACTTTATCATCTGCTCTATTATAAAGGCCTACTGTCTTTAATACTTCATTTACTCTATCATTAGATAAGTTACTAATTAGATTTGCCATAAGTTTTAAATTCTTACGAGCAGACAAATATGGATAAAACTTTGGATTTTCAACAATAGCTCCTATATTATCTACAACTTTATCAAAATCTTTTTTTATGTTATATCCATTTATTTTTATTGTTCCATCATCTGGATAAATAAGGTTTAGTAACATCCGAATTGTAGTTGTTTTTCCTGAACCATTAGGTCCTAAAAATCCAAATATGTCGCCCTTTTTAACTTCTAAATTTAGCTTATCAATAATTAATTTATCTTTAAAAGACTTATTTAATTTTTTTATTTCTATCATATTTGAATTCATTAAAATCCTCCTGAAAAAATTATAATTACATTTATAATAAAAATAAGATAGATACATCAAATTACACTCTTATGTTACTGTCAAATAACAATTGGAAATTTTAATTTATGTATATGTTATATTACTAACCTACTAGTACCCATCTACCTTAAATCAGATATTCAAATATATTCTAGTAGGCTAGTATTGTCCTTTCTTTTTAAGCACCTCTCCATCAATAATTATTTATATCCCAAAGTGGGTTCTTTATTATCTATTAAATATATCTATTTTTACATATTTCATACTTATCTTTTTTACACTATTTATTAGATTTTCTTTCCCTGCTTTTTTTAACATTTGCACGATTTCTACAAGATACATCACAATATTTAGATCTAATATTATTAGCAATAAAAACATTTTTACAATGTTTACATCTATTAAATACTATTTTTTCATCTGTAACTGCAAAGGCATATATGGTTTCTATTGTAGTTTTTAAGGAATCAAACTCCCATGCGATTGTTGTTTTATCTAACTGATTAATTGTAAAACCTATTTTTCGAGCATGGAATTTTCCTGCCATAATCGTAACATTTTCTGTTAAATTAACTGATGTATTTTTATATACCAATAGCTGATTAAAATGTTTAGCTATCATTTTAGCAAAATCTATAATCCAATTAATTTTTTCTGAATAAAACTTAGAGAAAACAAGATCTAATATAACTGGACGCTTTCCATAAAACTTAGGTGAATCCTCCCTTTTAACAATATCTACACAATTTTTATATTTATTAATTGTTATATCATCATCTTCTACAAAGGGGATGAACTGATTTATATACTTACTTTCATCCATTATTTTTTCTTTAGTTATATGATTATTTTCAATTAATAAAACTTTTTCATCTCCTACTATATTTTGATTATATACACTAGCACTAATAAGTCCAAGCAAACCATATTTCTTAGCAAATATTAAAATTTCATTATATAACTTTTCTTTATTTTTTTTATTCATTTCCTTTTCTAGTTTTAAAGCAATATCTCCAAGAGTTATTAAGTTTATAATTAAATCTTCCGCCACATTAAACGGGTTATACATACTAAAGCTTGCATTTTCAGATGGTGTTATATATATATCACCTGTTGATGTTTCTTTAATATCATAGTCACTATATCTAATCCAATCCGTTGCAAAACTACCTACTAAATCAATCTTTCCATCCATATTTATATCTCCTCTTTGTTGTAATACGTTATATATGTTTAGCTATTACATATGTTACTAAAATTATATACCTATTTTATATATTTTGTCAACTTTTTTAGTCTAGTTGAAATAATTTTTCTTAAATAAAATAAACTACCGGATGATATCCAGTAGTTTATTTTATCCCCTATTGAGTAAAAGTTAATAAATTTTATTTATTATGTTTTAAATAATCTGACTTATATATACAATAGTATAGAGTAGTAACTTTCTTATTATCCAATAATTTTAATTTTTCATTCCTTTTAAACCTATATTTAAATCCACATTTTTCATTTACTCTCTTTGAATTATGGTTAAAATCATAATGTCCACACCATATTAGGTCTAAATCTAACTCATTAAAGCCATATTTAATTAAACAATTTACTGCTTCAGGAGTAATTCCTTTTCCCCAATATTTAGGGTTTAAAACATATCCTATTTCTCTTTGTTTTAAATTAGAAAGACTATCATCAGGCTTTCTATTATGAAGTCCAATACCTCCAATAACTTTATTTTCTGATTTTAAAACAATAGCATATGTATCATTATTTTCAATAAACATCTTTATAATTTTTTTGCTTTCTTCTTCATTTTTATGTGGCG
>VENA01000046.1 GCA_009711785.1 Bacillota bacterium | reverse complement strand
AATCATCCTTTCATAGTTTTCTCGTCAATTACTATTATATTGGATGATTCATGTATAATAAAGGTGTCCTTCATTGGGCACCTTTATTTATTTTTTGTTTTTTGCCTACTATAATTTTACTCTAAGACCCACTCTAATTATTATACCATTTTATTGTATAAAATAAAGCCTAATAGTTTTTTCTATTAGGCTTTGTCTTTAATACAATGGATAGTCATTGCATAAATTGTTTACTTTAGACTTAATAATTTTTATACTTTCTTTTTTCTCTAAGGTAACTTGTATTATATTTGCTATCTGTTTCATTGCCTCTTCATCCATCCCTCTAGATGTTATTGCAGGCGTACCTATTCTTATTCCACTTGTAACAAATGGACTCTCAGGGTCAAAAGGTATAGTATTTTTATTTGTAGTAACTCCAACTTCTCCTAATAAACTTTCGGCTTCTTTTCCTGTAATATTTTTATTTCTAACATCTATTAAAATTAAGTGATTATCAGTGCCATCAGAAACTAACTTGAAATTCTTTTTCCTTAATTCTTCTGCTAATACTTTAGCATTTTTTATTACCTGCTTTTGATATGTTTTAAACTCATCACTTAAGGCTTCTTTAAAGCTTACAGCTTTTGCAGCTATAACATGCATTAATGGTCCACCCTGTATACCTGGAAATATTGCTTTATCTATTTTCTTTGCATGCTTCTTTTTACATAATATTGCTCCTCCCCTTGGACCTCTTAAGGTTTTATGGGTAGTTGTAGTTACAAAATCAGCATATGGTATAGGATTTGAGTGTAATCCTGCTGCTACAAGACCTGCTATATGTGCCATATCAACCATTAAATATGCATTAACTTCATCCGCTATTTCTTTAAATTTTTTAAAATCTATTTCCCTTGGATATGCACTTGTACCAGCTACAATCAATTTTGGTTTTTCTTTTTTTGCTATTTCTAAAACTTTTCTGTAATCTATTTTCTCTGTTTCTTTACAAACTCCATAGGAAACAAAATTGTAATATGTACCTGAAATGTTTACTTTACTACCATGGGTTAAATGCCCTCCATGGGTCAAATCCATCCCCATAACTTTATCTCCTCTATCTAATACTGAAAAATATACTCCTAAGTTAGCATTTGAACCTGAATGTGGTTGTACATTTGCATGTTCAGCTCCAAATATTTCTTTTAATCTATCTATGGCTAAATTTTCAGCTTTATCAACTATTTCACAACCCCCATAGTATCTTTTCGCTGGATAACCTTCAGCATATTTATTAGTTAAATAACTTCCCATTACCTCCATAACTGCCTTTGAAACAAAATTTTCAGAAGCTATTAATTCAATATGACTCTTTTGTCTATCTAATTCTTGATTAATTATTTCTACAATTTCAGAATCTGTGTTCTTTGCATTTGTAAAATCCATATTAAAAACCTCCTTAATTATTTGAAAAAATACTAATTAATCTGTTATTATTTAATATACCCATATATAATTATAGTAACAATAATTATTATGTAATACAATATTAAAGAATGAAAAACTTATAGAGGAGTTTAATATGGATAAAAAAGAAGAAACAAAAAAACTTATAGTAATGTCGATTTTAGCAGGAAAGATTATGCTTCAAAACGGAGCAGAAACTTATAGAGTTGAAGATACTATTGTTAGATTATGTGAAGCAAGGGGAATAAAATATGTACATTCCTTTGTAACACCTACTGGTATTTTTTTATCTGTTGAACATAATAATGAGCTTTTTAGCTATATAAAAAGAGTTAAATCAATTAAAATAGATTTAGAAAAAATAGCTTTAGTAAATGACTTTTCAAGAAAATTTGTAAATTCTAATATGACTGTACAAGAAGGTATGGATTATTTAAATGAGATAACTACTAAAAAGGCTTTTTCTAAATATTTAAGATATATCTTTGGTGGTTTTGCAGCAGCCTTTTTCTCGTTATTATTTGGAGGTAATTTACTAGATTTTGTATCTTCTTACTTCGCAGGTTTTATTGTACTAACAGCATTAGATAAGTTATCTAAATATAATGTGACTTTCTTTGTAAAAAATGTTATTGGTAGTATTATTGTAACTATAATAGCTATCATTTTTTCTCATATTTTTATAAAAACAAATATTGATAAAATAATTATAGGTTCAATAATGCCTTTAGTTCCTGGTGTTGCAATAACAAATGCAATAAGAGACTCTATTTCAGGTGATTTTCTCGCAGGTGTTTCTAGAGGTATAGAAGCTATTATTATAGCATTAGGAATTGCCTTTGGTGTAGGTATTACCCTAAAAACCTACATACTTTTCTTTGGAGGTATATAAAATGTATTTCATTAAACAATTTATTTATGCTTTTATTTCTACTATAGGTTTTTCTATAATTTTTAATATTCCTAGAGACTCGATTATCAAATCAGGAATAGGAGGAGCCTTAGGATGGATTGTTAACATTTTAATTAATCAACAGCTAGGTTCTAGCTCTGCAGGTGCATTTTTAGGAGCAATAACTGTTGGACTAATAGGGGAATTTTTCGCAAGATTATTTAAAAAACCTGCAACAGTTTTTATCATCCCTGGTATAATACCATTAGTGCCTGGAGCAGGCATGTATTATACAATGCGTGCTATTATAGAAAAGAATTTCATTACAGCAGCTGAAATTGGAAGCGAAACCTTTTTTATTGCAGCTTCCATAGCTACTGGGGTAATAATTTCATCATCTATAAGTAAAATTTTTAAACTTAAAAAAATTTAATCCTTTAACGCAGATATAATTAGTTTAATCTGTTTTTTGGTTTGGGATCCTGTAATTCTAAATTCTTCTTTGCCTTCTTTAAAAAAGATTAGAGTAGGTATACTAACAATTTCTAATACATCTTTAATTTCTTTAGAAGAATTATAATCAATTTTATATACACTTATCCTATCAAACTCTTTAGATATTTCTTTTAAAATATCTATTTGTTCTTTAGAAGGTTTATACCATTTTGCATATAAACTTAAAATAACTAGTCCTTTAGAGTGCAAAATTTTTTCTTTAAATAAGTTCATTGAAATATCAATAACTTCCATATAAAAACCCCTTTGAAAATATTTGTTTACTTAAATAATATTTTCAAAGGGGTAAATTTATGTTTATTTTGTATATTTTAACATTACATCTAAAAGTTTATCGATAGCTTCGTCTTTATCTTTACCTTCTAAATCATTTTTAAAGCACTCTTTCATTTGTTTCTCTAAAACTACTCCTCCTACTTTATTTAAAGCAGCTCTTGCTGCTGCTATTTGAATTAATATATCTCCACAATATTTTTCTTCATCTACCATTCTTTGTATTCCTTTAATTTGTCCTTCAACTCTCCTAAGTCTTTGTAAAACACTCTTTTTTTCATCTATAGGATCCATTTTTAACCCCCTACTTTCCTATTTTCCTTACCATTTCAAATTCTAATTTATTTTTATTTACAATTTTTTTATCTATAGACTTTAATATAAAGTGAGAACCTCCTAGAAACAATATCCCTACTAAAAAACCAAAAGTTTCATAACTTTCAAAATTCATACTTTTAAAAGTCTTAATTCCTAAAACTATACCTAATACCATTAAAATTAATGGTATTATATATGCTATAAAAGCCGATTTTAAAATTGTTTTTGTGCCCATCTTTATTTCAACAAATTCACCAGGTTTTGCATTTAACTTATTTTCTATTCTAACTGTAACACTAGGGATATTACATTCTCCACCACAACTAGCACAATTAGATCCACATGCTGATACCCTTCTTACTTCAACGAGAGCCTTATTATTTTCTAAAGCTTTTACAAACCCTACTTGATTCAACAAATTACCTCCTCAATTATCTTTTATTGTAATTCACAATATTTAAAATTGTAATTTTATCATAATAACTATAACTAAATTACCTGAACTAATCTTACAAACCAAATACTTAAGTTTTTTTATCTCTGAGATTACCAGGATATTTTATTTATTTCCATCTTTTTTTCTACTTATCATCTCTGTTTAGTAAAATATTTGTAAGAAAATCACCTTATGTTCATTACCCCCCGGTAGTATATTATAATAAAATAATAGCATAACTCTTATTACTATTCAACTATAAAAAATAAGAAAGACACAAAAGTGTCTTCCCTATTTCTTTAAATTTAATTTTATCTGTAATTCATCAAGTTGTTCTTTAGAAACTTCTGCAGGTGCCTTAGTTAATAAAGATGTAGCATTTTGTGTTTTTGGGAAGGCTATAACGTCTCTTATATTATTTGATTCTGTTAATTGCATAATTAATCTATCAAAACCATAGGCAATACCTCCATGGGGTGGTACACCATATTTAAATGCCTCTAATAAGAATCCAAATTTACTCCATGCTTCTTCTTCACTAAATCCTAAAGCTTTAAACATTTTTTGTTGCAACTCTGTATTATTTATTCTGATACTTCCTCCACCTATTTCATCTCCATTTATAGCTAGGTCATAAGCTTTAGCACGTACTTTTTCTGGTTCAGTATCTAAAAGCTTAATATCTTCATCCATTGGATGTGTAAATGGGTGATGTTTAGCTACATATCTATCTTCTTCTTCATCATATTCAAATAACGGGAATTCTGTAACCCATACCATTTCATATACGCTATCATCAATTAAATCTAATTTCTTAGCTACTTCAATACGTAAATGTCCTAATGATGCAAATACTACAGATGGTTTATCTGCTACTATTAGTAGTATGTCTCCCTTTTCTCCATCTAATTTATCGATTATATTGTTTGTCTCTTCTTCTGATAAAAATTTAGTTATAGGGGATGATATCCCTTCTTCTGTGATTTTTATCCAAGCTAAACCTTTAGCTCCATAGTTTTTAACATATTTTTCTAATTTAGATATGCCTTTTCTACTAAACTCCTTTTCATATCCCTTTATATTTATACCTCTTACTTCTCCCCCATTTGCTATATTTCCACTAAAGACTTTAAATTCTGAATCCTTAACAATTTCTGTTAAATCTTTTAATTCAAATCCAAATCTTAAATCTGGTTTGTCTGATCCAAACCTTTCCATAGCTTCTTTATAAGTCATTCTTTTTATTGGCAATTCAATTTCTATGCCCTTTACTTCCTTAAATATTTTATAAACTAATCTTTCGTTCATTTCTAAAATATCATCTATATCTACAAAGGACATTTCAATATCTATTTGTGTAAATTCAGGTTGTCTATTAGCCCTTAAATCCTCATCTCTAAAGCACTTAACTACCTGGTAATATCTATCCATACCTGATACCATTAACATTTGCTTCATAAGCTGTGGAGACTGAGGTAAAGCATAAAATTTGCCTGGATTAACTCTACTTGGAACTAAATAGTCTCTAGCTCCCTCTGGAGTTGGTTTTGTTAGCATAGGGGTTTCTACATCTACAAAATTTTCATTATCTAAAAAGTTTCTTACTACCTTTAATGTTTTGTGTCTAGTCTTTAAATTATTTTGCATAAAAGGTTTCCTTAAATCTAAGTATCTATATTTTAATCTCATAGTTTCTGAAACATCATCATCATCTTTAATATATATAGGAGGTGTTTCAGCTTTATCTAATATTTTTAATTCCTCTGCAAATACTTCTATATCTCCAGTAGCTAAATCATCATTCTTCGATTGTCTTTCATATACTTTTCCTTTAATTGCAATTACAAACTCACCTTTTATTTTATCTGCTTTTTCAAAGGCTTCTTTAGAAACTTCATTATCAAAAACTATTTGTGTAATTCCAGTAGTATCTCTCAAATCAACAAATATTAATCCTCCAAGATTTCTTTTTTTCTGTACCCATCCCATTAGGATTATTTCTTCATTCAAATTACCTACTCTCAAATCACCGCACATATGCGTTCTTCTTAAATTCCCCATAGATTCTATCATCATTGTACCTCCTAAAGTCTATTTTTTAAGCTGTTAACAATATTACTTAATTTAACTTCTTCTTGCTCCCCTGTTTTCATATTTTTCAAAGTAACTACATCCTTGTTTAACTCATCTTCTCCTAATACTAATGTATAAGTTGCATTAACTTTATTAGAATATTTAAACTGAGCTTTTATACTTCTTCCTAAGTGGTCTTTATCTGATTTAATACCTTCATTTCTTAAATCATATAAAAGTTTAAATGCTTCCTTTTCAGCTCTTTCACCTATTGTTACAATAAAAATATCTAATCCTTCTTGTTTAGGAATTTCTATATCGTTATTTTCCAATGTTAAAAGTAACCTTTCTATTCCCATTCCAAATCCTATACCAGGAACATCCGGACCACCTATTTGTTCTATAAGCTTATCGTATCTTCCACCACCGCAAACTGTACCTTTAGCTCCTATTTCATTTGAAATAAATTCAAAAGCTGTTTTTGTATAGTAATCTAATCCTCTTACTATTTTAGGATCTACAATATAACTAATTCCTAACTTATTTAAATAAGTCTTAACTTCTTCAAAATGCTCATCACATTCATCACATAAATAATCTAGCATAAGTGGTGCATCTTTAATTTGATTTTGACAATCCTCATTCTTACAATCTAAAATTCTCATTGGATTTTTATCAAACCTTGAAACACAAGTATTACATAAATTAGTAAGTTTCTTTTCTAAATACTCTTTTAATATATTATTATATTTTTCTCTACATTTAGGACATCCTATACTGTTTATATGTAACTCTACATTTTCAACTCCTAATTTTTTATATAATGTAGATATTATACTCATTACCTCTGCATCCACAGACGCTTTTTTACTTCCAAATACTTCTACTCCGAATTGGTGATGTTCTCTTAATCTACCCTTTTGAGGCCTTTCGTATCTAAAAACTGGAGTTATATAGAATGTTTTTACTGGTTGTGGTAATGCATATAGTTTATTTTCAATATATAATCTTGCAGCTGGTGCTGTACCTTCTGCCTTAAGGGTTATACTCCTTCCTCCCTTATCTTCAAATGTATACATTTCCTTTTGAACAACATCAGTAGTCTCACCTACTCCTCTTTCGAATAATTCAGTATGTTCAAATACAGGAGTTCTTAACTCTCTATATCCAAATTGTCTACACACGTCTCTAAACATTTTTTCTAGATACTGCCACTTATAAGATTCTTCTGGTAATACATCTTTAGTTCCTCTTGGTGCCCTTGTTAGCATTGACTTCAACTCCTTTTTAGTTAATATATAAAAATAAACTCCCATCTCTGCCAAAATCTTTGACAGGGACGAGAGTTATACACCCGTGTTGCCACCCTAATTGGAAAATATATATATTTTCCCACTCTAAACCTTTAACGCTGGTAGCGAGAAAGTCTACTAAGTTCAACTTTCCTACTCTGGGATGTCTTTACCATACATTAGTATCGGATTCCCACCATCACCGACTCTCTAAAACTAAGAGGTTTAGTTACTAATTCCCTTCATTGTATTTCTTAATATTATAATCTAATAAATTTAATATGTCAACAAATGTTTCTTCTTTCTTTCTATCATTTCCCCATTTCTTTTAATATATTCATTAAGACCTTTAACATTAGGTACTCTTTGTATTTTATTAGAATCTGGAGAATATATTTTGCTTACTGCACCAGCGCCTGCAGCTATTATTGTTTGTTTTTCCTCCATAATAAGCATATTATATATGCATTCTTTTTTTGGCTTACAGTATCCTACATTTTCGTAATTTCCAAGTATCTTCTTTTGTCTGTATAGATAATATGGATACATTTTCATTTCCTTTGAGTATTTTTTTGTGATTTTTAACATTTCTTTTATATCATTTCCCATAGCTAATTTGTAATTTCTTTCTTTTTCCATTAATTTAGATGCCTTTTTTATTGCTAAAGTGTGTACAGTTAAATTGTCTGGATCTAATTTTTTAATCTCTTTCATAGTATATTCTATTTCTTGAATCCCTTCTTCAGGCAATCCAACAATAAGGTCCATATTAATTATAAAACCTAGTCTTTTAGCCAGTTTATAAGTTTTTATTATATCTTCTCTAGTATGGTTTCTTCCAATTTTCTCTAATGTTTTATTACACATTGTTTGTGGATTTATGCTTATTCTTTCTACTCCATTTGATTTTAGCATATTTAATAATTCAATGTCTATAGTATCAGGTCTACCTGCTTCTACAGTAAATTCCTTAAATGTACTTTCACTAAATACTTTATATATTTTTTTAATTATTCTTTCTAAATCATTATTAGAAATTGAAGTTGGTGTGCCTCCTCCTATGTAAACTGTTTCAAGTTTCATATCTTTAGTTAACTTTCCTATCTCTTCGATTTCATATAATAACTTTTCAATATAAATATTAACTAAATTTGAACTTTTATTTAATGAATTTGAAGGAAAGGAACAATAGATACATCTTGTAGGGCAAAAGGGGATAGATATATATAAACTAAACTTGTCCTCATCTAATGGGTAGATAAAACTTCTTTCTCCTTTTACAATACTTATAAGTAAATTTGTCTTTTCTTCTGATATTTTATATTGATTCATTAATATATCTTTTACTTCTTTTATCTCTATGTTTTTATCTAACAATTCATGTACTATCTTACTAGGTCTAATACCTGTAAGAATTCCCCAACTGGGTTTATTATCTAAAGTTTTAGTTATAGCATTAAATAAACTCTGTTTAACTAAAGTCTTAATATTCTTCTTATCATTATCTTTTTTTATATCAACGTTAATAATATTATCTACGGATTTACTAATAATATTGAAATCTTTTTTTATTACAGTTTCAGCTTCATAAGTTTCATTTTTCTTATATAAGTTATTTTCTATTAAAAGGCTTTGGTTATTAACCAAAGCCTCATCTTCAATAAATTCTATATTATTATCTTCATACAAAGATCTTATTAATTCAAATACATCATACTTAAAATCATGGCCTTTAATTAAAACTTTTATCATAGCAATTACCCCTTAATAATCTTTTCTCATATCCTCCATAAGCTTATTAACATACGAAGTAGGGATACCCATCTCCCTGGCAATTTCTGTTTCTTTTAAACCCATTTCCTTTAATTCCATTAAATCGTGAAAGTCAACTTCTATATACTCTTTTCTTTTGTTATATTTAGAATCTTTTAGTTTCTTTTTCACCTATTAGCCCTCCTAAAGATAATTTCTATTATTTTACCACATATCTTTAAGAGTATTCTCATATTAATTATTTTATAAACGGATTAGTCTTTCTTTCTTTTTCTATTGTACTAGATGGTCCATGTCCTGGATATACTTTAATATTATCATCTAAAACCATTAACTTATTTTTTATTGAATCAATTATTTCTTCAAATGATCCTCCTAAAAGATCTGTCCTTCCTATAGATCCAGTAAATAACGTATCTCCAGTTATTACACTTTCATCTACTTTTATACTTATGCTTCCTTTAGTATGTCCAGGTGTGTGAATAATCTCAGCTTTTAGCTTACCTATATTAATTTTTTCTTTATCTTTAAGTAATACATCAGGCGTAATTTCAACATCTTCCATACTCATTTGTTTTGATAAATTTTTATTAGAATCTTCTAATAAATATTTATCATTTTCATGAAGCATTATTGGTACATTAAAATAACTTTTTAATTTTTTTAATGCTCCTATATGATCTCCATGGGCATGGGTTAAAATAATTCCTTCCACTTTTAAGTCAAGATCTTTTATTGTATTTATTATTTTCTCTTCATCACCAGCTGGATCTATTATCATCGCATTTTTAGTTTCATTACATCCAATAATATAACAATTTGCTGCATATATTCCTGCTGGAAGTCTTTTTAGTATCATATTAAACCTCCTATATATTAAAATTCCTTTTTACTGTCTATTAAAATAGTTACTGGTCCATCATTTATTAGTTCAACATCCATGTCTCCACCAAATTCACCTGTATTAGTTTTAATATTATATTCTTCACATTTTTCAATAAATTTTTTATATAATTTCTTAGCAACATCCGGATGTGCAGCCTTCATAAAATTAGGTCTTCTACCCTTTCTGCAGTCTCCATACAGTGTGAATTGTGAAACTACTAACAACTCTCCCTCAATGTCTAATAAAGATAAATTTAGTTTATCATTTTCATCTTCAAAAATTCTTAATTTAACAATTTTTTCACATAAATAATTAATATCTTTCTCATCATCTTCTTCGCCGATACCTAATAATACTAATAATCCCTTATCTATACTTCCGGTGATTTCATCTTCAACTGTAACTTTTGCACTCTTTACCCTTTGTACTACAGCTCTCATAGAATCTCTCCTCCTTAAGTAATTACTCTATATACATCAATAACACCATCTATAGATTTAATTTTTTTCATTAAATCCTTTAATTGACCCACGTTCTTAATTTCCAAAGTCATATTAATTAATGCTAACTTTTCTTTACTAGTTCTAGCATTTAGTGATGTTACAAGTAAATTTGCATCTGTTAAAAGTTGTGTTACTTGGGTTAATAAACCTGGTCTGTCAATTGCTTTTATTTGTATTTCAGCTTGATATGAAACTCTCTTACCATCATCCCATTCTACATCCATCAATCTTGATCCTTGGCTTAAATCATTTATATTAGGACAATCTTTTCTATGGACTGATACTCCTCTACCTCTAGTTATATAACCTACTATATCATCACCAGGGACCGGGTTACAACATTTAGCAAATCTAACTTTAACATTATCAATTCCTTTAACCTTTACTCCCTGGGTAGGTTTATTACCTTGTTTATTAACTTGCTTTGTAACTATTTTTTTTGGCTCCTGTTCAGTGTAATACTCTTTATACATAACTTTTAATTTACTTACTATCTGTGGTAGGGTAATACTACCATAGCCTAGTCCTGCGTATAAATCTTCAATGTTGTTAAAATTTAATTTATCTGCTATCTTATTTAACCAATCTTCTTTAAGTATTTCAGTAAGCTTATATCCTTGCTTTTTAACTTCTTTTTCTAATGCTTCTTTTCCTTTGTTTATATTTTGACTCTTTTCTTCCTTTTTAAACCATTGACGAATTTTACTTTTAGCTTGACTACTTTTAACAATTTTTAGCCAATCCCTACTAGGACCATTACTATTAGCAGAAGTCAATACAGAAACAATATTACCATTTTTTAGCTTATAATCTAACGGTACAATCCTTCCATCTACCTTAGCTCCTACACAATTATTTCCCACGGCTGTATGAACTCTATAAGCAAAATCAATTGGGGTTGATCCTGTAGGTAAGTTAATTACATCTCCTTTAGGTGTAAATACAAAAACTTCATTTGTAAATAAATCTATTTTTAAAGATTCCATAAATTCTTTAGGATCTTTCATTTCCTTTTGCCATTCAAGCATTTGTCTTAACCAGGTTAATTTTTTATCAAATTCATTGCTTTTATTTATACCTTCTTTATATTTCCAATGTGCAGCAATACCATACTCAGCTGTCCTATGCATATCCCAAGTTCTGATTTGTATTTCAAATGTTTCTCCTTTAGGTCCTATAACTGTAGTGTGTAATGATTGATACATATTAGGTTTAGGCATTGCAATATAATCTTTAAATCTACCCGGAATAGGTTTCCATAAAGTATGGACTATGCCTAAAACTCCATAACAATCCTTAACTGAATCTACTATAACTCTTATAGCTGTTAAATCAAAAATTTGTTCAAATGTCTTATTTTGATATACCATTTTTCTATATATACTATAAAAATGCTTAGGTCTTCCTCTAATTTCACTTTCTATTTTCATATCATCAAGTTTTTCACTTAATTTATCCTTAACAGCATTAATATATTCTTCTCTTTCTTTTCTCTTTTTAGATACTTTATTAACCAAATCATAGTATCCCTGTGGATCTAAATGTCTTAAAGATAAATCCTCTAATTCCCATTTCATTTTAAATATACCTAATCTATTAGCTATCGGTGCATATATTTCTAATGTTTCTAATGCCTTTTCTTTTTTCTTAGCTTCTGACATATATTCTAAAGTTCTCATATTATGCAGTCTATCTGCTAATTTTATTATTATAACCCTTATATCCTTAGCCATTGCTATTACCATTTTTCTTAAGTTCTCTGCTTTTCTTTCTTCTTTAGTTCTGTATTTTATTTTTTTTAATTTAGTAACTCCATCTACTAAATGTGCTACTTCAGTATTAAATTCCTTTTCTATTTCTTCAAAAGTTACATTAGTATCTTCTATAACATCATGTAGTAAAGCAGCTACAATTGAAGTATTATCTAAATTAATTTCAGATAATATTAAAGCTACGTTATAAGGGTGAATAAAAAACTTTTCTCCCGAATTTCTATATTGACCTTCATGGGCTGCTTCAGCATATTGATAAGCTTTAATTATATGCTGCAAGTCGCCTTGAGGGTTATAATGTTCAATTGTATTTATTAATTTTTCTAATGACATAACCTCACCCTCTTTTATATAGTGACAAAAATTTATATAACTTTAGTATATCACATTAATTATTGAGTACAAATAATAATTTTCATTGTAAAATTATTTAAAGTATTATAAAAATGCACATAAATGTGCATTTTTATAATTCATTAAAATTTAATTAAAGATTCCACGTTGTATTTTTTAAAATTATCTCTTCCTTTTAAGAACTCAAGTTCAATAAGAAAACTTACACTTACAACTTCTCCACCTAATTTTTCAATCATTTCTATAGTAGATTTTACTGTTCCACCAGTAGCTAATAAATCATCTGCTACTACCACCTTTTGGCCTGGTTTTATTGAATCTTTATGCATTTCTAAAGTATCAGTTCCATACTCTAATTCATACTCATAAGTAATTGTTTCTGCTGGTAACTTCCCTGGTTTTCTAACAGGTACAAACCCAACATTAAGCTCATAGGCTAATGGAGCACCTATTAAAAAACCCCTTGCTTCAGGTCCAACTATTAAATCAAAATCAATATCTTTTAAACTTTTTGCCATTTCTTTTATGCAATAATTAAAAGCTTCTTTATCCTTTAATAATGTAGTAATATCTTTAAAATCTATACCTTCCTTTGGAAAATCCTTAATATTTCTTATTTTACTTTTTATGTCCATGATACTTTCCTCCTTATTGTATTTCTATAAATTAATAATATTTTTATATGATTTTAGATTTTCATATAATTTATCTATCCTCTTAAAAGTAGGTAAATTGTCAATGTTTACCTTCTTTATTTTATTTAATTTAATAAAATAATTTGTTTTATCATCTTTTTTTAACTTTATTAAATTGCCTTCCTTAAAAATATCTAAAGCTAAATCTATCTTGATTTTGTTAAAAGTATAGTTACTTGTCTTGTTTATATATTTTAAATAATTTTTCATATTTAATTTAAAAATTTCATTTCCTGTTTTAAGACTTTTATAAATACATCTTAATTCATCTTTAGTAGGTAAATTACTATTTAAAATTTCATCATTAAGCTTAAAATCATCTTCATTAATTAGTAATCTTACTTTATCCTTATTTACAATATCCATTAGTTTAAATAAATTACTTATATCGAAAAACATATCATAAACTATTACATTCTTAAAATCATTTAATTTTAAATCTCTAGTAATTATAGGATTAACAAGTATAAGATTTTCCTTATTATTTTTAACCTCATTATAACTTATTTCAATACTTTTAAAAAATTCTCTTCCCATAAATTCTAACTCTTTTAAAAGTTCTAAAGCATTTTTATAGTTGTTTATTATAATTAAATTTTTACTTTGCTTTTTTAATGTATTTTTAACTAATATTTTTCTATTATCTGTTTTAATAATATTCAAATTCTTTATATTAAAACTATCTATTACTTTATTTTCTGTCATAATGCTATCTTTAAGTTTTGTTTCATACTTTTTACTCAACTCAAAAGTACTTATATAATTTTGTTTGAAATCCTTAACTACAATTTGTAAATTCTTTTTTCCCATAAATTCATTAATATCAAGACTACCTATTATATCTACACTTTTATTTTTATCTATAATATTTGATGCATGTCCTAAATTAAAACCAATACAGTCAATAGTTTGTCCATTCTTATTAATCTTTAATTTTAGATGTTTATTTTCTTTTCCTACAGGTCGGATTTCAGTTATTTTTGTATCTCTTACTAAAAATACGGGACTTGGATTTCCCATTCCAAAGGGTTCTAAAGTTTTCAATTCCTTTACTGTTTTTAAATTTAAGTCTTCAGTTTCTAAAATAGAATCTACTTTGATTTCAGGAAGTAAATCTTCTTCTTTTAAAACGTTATCAGCTATTTCATTTATTTCTTTTCTGAAAATTTTTATCTTTTCTTTCTCTATAGATAAACCTGCAGCCTGTTTGTGACCTCCAAATTTAATAAAAAGCTCTTTACATTTATTTAAACCTTTAAATAAATCAAAAGTAGATATACTTCTTGCTGAAGCTCTTCCTTCAGATCCATCAATAGAAATTAATACAGAAGGTTTGTGATACTTTTCTGTTATCCTAGAACTTACAATACCTATTACACCATGATGCCAATTTTCAGATGCTATAACTAATATTTTTTCGTTTTCTATATCAATTTCTTTTTCGATTATTTCCTCTGCTTCATTAAAAATTTCATTTTCAATCTCTCTTCTTTTATTATTCTCATCATCTAAGTTTTCAGCTAATTCTAACGCTTTTATTTTATCACAAGTAGTTAATAATTCCACCCCATGTTTTGCTGAAGACATTCTGCCTGTGGCGTTTAATCTAGGTCCTAATACGAATCCTATATGACCACTTGTAATTTTTTTATCCTTTAACTCTGTAATCTTTAATAATGCTTGCAAACCTAAATTATCAGTATTATTAATATATTTTAAACCATTTTTGACTATTATCCTATTTTCACCCTTTAATGAAACAACATCAGCAACTGTTCCCATTGCTACTATAGGTAAAAAGTTTCTATAATTTAATTTTTTATCTAACTTCTTTGATAAAGCCTCAATTAATTTAAAAGCCACCCCTACTCCTGCTAAATTTTTAAACGGATAATTATCATCTTCTCTATGGGGATTTATAACTGCTTCTGCATTAGGTAGAGTTTCCTGACATGTATGATGGTCAGTTATTATTATGTCCATCCCTAAATCTTTTAAATGTTTAACTTCTTCAACTGATGTAATTCCACAGTCCACAGTTATAATTAAATCACCTTTATTTTCATTAATATTCTCTATAGCCTTCTTATTTAAACCATATCCTTCTGTAAATCTGTCTGGTATATAGTAATTTAAATCATAACCAATATCTGAAAAGAAAAGTTTTAATAAGGATGTGCTGGTAACACCATCAACGTCATAATCACCGTATACCCAAATGTTTTCTTTGTTTTTTATTCCTTTAATTATTCTTTTTACTGCCTTGTCCATATCCTTTAATAAATAAGGATCATAGAGATTATCTAAAGTAGGATTTAAAAATTCTTTACAATCTTTGTAATTGCTAATACCTCTATTTATCATTACTTTTGCTGTCAGTTTAGAGATATCTAATTTATCACACAAATTATCTACAATAGAATAATCTTTATCTGCTAATTTTATTATTGATTCATTTTCTAACATATACTCACCTACAATCAAAAAGGTCACCTATTTATTATAGCTTATACATTAAAGTGATTCAACCTTATAAACTATTCTCTTTTTCATTATTTTCATCTTTTTTATCTTGATTTTCTTTAATTTCTTTAATTTCTTTATCTTCTTTAGTTACTTCTTCAGTATTACTATCATTCTTTTCTAAGGAATTTTTAGTTAATTGTTCCTCATATCTATTATTTTCTTCTGATAATTTACTTATTGTTTTATTTAAGTCTTTTATCTTCATTTTTGATTTAAATTCTCTAAATAAGCCTAATATAGTAACTATTATTGCTCCTAAAGCTGCCGAAATAAAAATAACTAAGGCTTGTGAAATTTCTACCTTTGCATACAAAAATTTTATTTCAACATCTCCTGCATTTTGTATTGCAAAAACTGTTACAATAATAGCAAATATTAAAGATAATATAAAACCTATTTGCATAAAATCACCTCTTTAAATTTATTTTCTTTTATTAATTAAAGTATATAATATTGAAATTACTAAAAAAAGCCCTAATATTCCCGCAGTTGAGAAACCAATCAATCCAAAAGCTGACATGCCTAAAAGTGTAGGTCCAGTTTTTGATTGAATAACTATAGATGATCCTACAATTAAAGAAGAAATTATTAAACTCAAAGATACTTTATTCGTCATACTACTTATTTCTTTTTCTAATTGTTTGAATCCTTCTTGTTTCATTATTAAATTTAATTTTCCCTTTTCTATCTTAAATAAAATACGCTTTAAAAGTTTAGGCATTTCCTTGAATTCTTCATAATTATCAAAAGATAATTCTGAGAATTCCTTTAAAAAATTTTTAGGTTTCAATTTATCTTTTTTTATACTATTTAATAATTCTTTAGATATTTGTGTTAAATTAAAATTCGGATTTAATTTTCTACCAGTACCTTCAATAGTCATAACAGATTTAATTAATAATATTAATTGAGAAGGTATTTTAACTCCATATTCATATGTGATTTGTAATAAATCGTTTAGTGCATCTGTAAAATTAAGTTTATCAAAGGGGATATTATAATAGTAATTTAATATATAATTTAGATCTCTTTTTAATAATGTTTCATCAGTTTCATCTGGAATAGCATTCATTTTATTTAAACTTGATATAATACGAGAAGCATCTTTATTAACTCCAGATCTAAGTAAGTTAGTTATAAAGTTTAAAGTCTCTTTATCTAAATAACCTACTATCCCGAAATCAATAAATCCAATTTTTCCTTTATTAATAACAAATAAATTACCAGGATGGGGATCGCCATGGAAATACCCATGAAGAAAAATTTGCTCCATAAATAATTTAGCACCTATATAAGCTAAATTTTCTTTGTTATATCCATTTTTTTCAATTTCTTTTATATTACTAAGTTTTATCCCTTTAATTTCCTTTGTCATTAATATTTTTTTAGTTGTATATTTCCAGTATACTTTTGGTATTTCAATTCTTTCGTCATTCAAAAACTTAACTCTAAAATTTTCACAATTTTGTCCTTCATATGTATAATCTAATTCTTTATTTATTAAATATGAAAACTCACTTACTACATCCTTATAGTTTATAAGTCTTTTCTTTTTTAAATCCTCAATGAGCCCAGAAATTGTTTTTAATATACTTAAATCTCTAGATATTATATTCTCTATATTTGGCCTTTGTATCTTTATAACAACATTTTCACCACTTTTTAAAACTCCTCTATAGACCTGTCCTATCGAGGCTGCAGCAATAGGTTTTTTATTAAATTCTTTAAAAATTTCTTCAATTTCAAATCCTATTTCACTTTTAAAAATCACTCTAGCTTTTTCATAGGGAAACTCCCCGACATTATCCTGTAGCATAGTTAATTCATCTACTATATCAGCTGGTAAAATATCATATCTAGTACTTAAAAGTTGGCCTAACTTAATAAAGGTTGGCCCTAATTCTTCTAATGCTAATCTAACTCTTTTTCCCCTTGAATATTTTTTACTTAAATCAGTAGAACGTTTTAAAAAATGTTTTTTAAAAAAATTCCCTGAATCTAATTTATCAGAAATAATACTAAAGCCGTATTTAGCAAGTGTTCTAGATATTTCTCTATACCTTTTCATATTTTTATATTTCATCTTAAAGTCTTTCAAATAAACACCCCTTAAAAAAGTGTAATCATCCCTATTGTTACCATAAGTTTATTATATTTTTCGTATTAAGTCCAATTTTACAAAAAAATAACTGCCATATGGCAGTTATTATACTTTATTTGGATTATAATTATTTCTTGTAGATACTCTTTTTCTTAATAAATACCAAACCGGACTGGCAATAAATATTGAAGAATAAGTACCAACTAATACACCTACAATTAATGGTAAAGCGAAATCTTTAATAGCTTCCACTCCAAATACATACAAACAAGTAATTGCTAATAAAGTTGTAAAGGATGTATTTAACGATCTTACTATGGTCTGTGAAATACTTTTATTTATAATATCTTCATACTTATCTTTTCTCATCTTCTTAAGATTTTCCCTTATCCTATCAAAAACAACTATTGTATCATTTATAGAATAACCTACTATAGTAAGCATAGCTGCAACAAAAGAACTATTTACAGGTAATCTAAATATTGCATACACTGCTAAAGCTATTAGTATATCATGTATTAATGCTACTACAGCAGAAACTCCAAAGTTTAATTCAAATCTAAAAGTTATATATAATAACATACCTAAAGTTGCTATTATAATTGCTATTAGCGCTTTATTTCTAATTTCTTCTCCGATTGCAGGTCCAAATTTCTTTTGTGAAACTAATGCATCATCTTTTAAATTATATTTAGCTTTAAATTTAGAAAAAAGGTCCATCCTATCTTCATGATTCATATTAACAGCTGTTTTAATTATAATTTCATGTTTTTCATCTCCAGCATGAATAATATCTGCATCTTTATCTATAGAATCCGTAATCTCTCTAACCTCACTTACAGGTATTTTTTTATCTAAATTTATTTGAAGTAAGGTTCCTCCAGTAAAGTCTATACCAAAATTTAGACTTGATGTTATCATAAAAATTATACCTAGCAGAATAATAGCTAAAGATACAATGAAAAACGTATTTTTTCTTTTTATTATATCCATTCTTACTTCCCTCCTTATGCTCCGTACATTTTTATATTATTTGTTATATTTGTTTTTATAATTAATTTTAAAAGGAACTTTGTAATGAACACCGCACTTATTAAAGATGCTATCAAACCTATTATCAATGTAACTGCAAATCCCTTAATCGGGCCTGTACCAAAATTAAACAATACTATACCTGCTATAAGAGTTGTAATATTAGCATCTAAAACCGTTGATAACGCCTTTTTAAAACCTGCATCCACTGCTGATCTTACAGTTTTTCCAGTTCTTATTTCTTCTTTTATTCTTTCAAATATAACAATGTTTGCATCAACTGCCATTCCTATTGAAAGGATTAATCCTGCTATACCTGGTAATGTTAAAGTAGCATTTAAATTAATCATTGTAAACATTATTAATAATATATAGATTGTTAAACTAATATTTGCAACTAATCCAGGTAATTTATAAAATATAAGCATAAATGCAAAGATTAATAATAAACCTATCATCGCAGCATAGATACTTTTATCTAGTGATTTTAATCCAAGTGTTGGTCCTATAACTGAAACTTGTACTTCTTTCATTTCTACAGGTAATGCACCTGCTTGAATTAAAGTTGCCAAGTTAGTAGCACCTTCTATGTCAAAACCTCCGCTTATAACGGCTTTACCATTAGTTATTGTATCATTAACAACTGGACTTGAAATTACTTTTCCATCAAGATAAATAGCGATAATTTTTTCCATATCATTTGCTTTTTTCGATAGTTTTCTAGTTGTTGTTTCAAATTTATCAGCGCCCTCACTATCAAATTCTAAAGATACAACAGGTTCTTGTTTACCTGTAACTTGATTTGGTTGATAAGCTGGTTCTGACTTTTTAACATTCTTACCAGTAACAACAACATTACCATTAGGATCAACAAATTTAAGCTCTGCTGTTTTTCCTATCATTTCTATAGCTTCTTTAGTGTTTTTAACTCCTGGTAATTCTACTCTAATTCTGTTATCTCCTTCGATAACAATAGTTGGTTCAGTAACACCTAATCCATTTACTCTTTGGTTAATTATTGATTTTGCTTCCCTCATCTTTTTTTCTAATTCTTGTCCTTTTGCATCTGTTTGTGCTTCTAGCACAACAACAACTCCACCTTTTAATTCTAATCCAAGATTAATTTCCTCTTTTGCAGTTGTTACTCTATAACTTCCTATATCCATACCAAAAACGGCTGAATATGCTGCCATTGCTACTAAAGCAACAATTACTAGAAAAATTATTAGATTTTTTTTATTCATTGTCCTCCTCCTTTATTTCATCATAAATATTATTATATCAGTAAAACTTAATTCAATAAAGTAAAAATTTAGTATTTTTTACTGTATTTTATTACATATTCTTTATAATTGTAAGCTGATTGTTTAATGTTATAGATTTCTTCATCTGTTAGTTTCCTAACTACTCTTGCTGGCGATCCTAAAACTAAAGATCCTGAAGGAATCTTTTTCCCTGGTGTAACAACACTTCCAGCACCAATTAAAACATTTTCTTCAATTTCTACACCATCTAAGATGATAGAACCCATTCCTACTAATACATTATCTGCTATTTTACAAGCATGCACAGTTACATTATGTCCAATAGTCACATAATTTCCTATTATAGTGCTATGTTCTTTACTTATATGAACTACACTTCCATCTTGAATATTAGAACATTTCCCTACAAATATACTATTTTTATCAGCCCTTAAAACGCAGTTAAACCATATGCTTGAATTTTCTTTTAAAGTAACATCGCCAATTAAATCAGCACTCTTAGCTACAAAGGTTTTATTATGAATGCTAGGTTTCTTATTTTCATATTCTAAAATCAAATTATTTCCTCCTAATCTAAATTAGCAGCAATAGATATAGCACATTCTAATCTCTTCTTTTCCATTTCACAGGATAATTTATCAGGTTTTCTAAAGTCACCATTTGCATTATATGCATTAGCATGGCAACCTCCACTACAATAAAATCTTGCCCAGCAATCAGGACAGTCTTCCTTATTGTAAATACTAATATTTTTAAATTCTTCTCTCAATTTATTATTTGTAATTCCTTTTTCAACATCACCTAGTTTTAATTCTTCATTATCTACAAACTGATGACAGGGATATAATTCACCATTAGGAGTTACAGCTAAATAATATGACCCTGCTCCACAGCCTGCAACACGTCTAATTGCACATGATCCTTGATTTAGATCAATTACGAAGTGATAAAAGGAAAAATTTTCTCCCGATTTATTAATTTTAATATATTCTTTTGAAAGTTTTTCATATTCTTTAAGTATTGTATCTAAATGTTCTTCTCTAATAGCGTAATCTTCCTTAGGGTCTGTTACTACTGGTTCCATGGAAGTTACATTAAACCCTAATTCTTTATAATGTAGTACATCTTTGGAAAAATCTAAATTTTTATTTGTAAATGTCCCTCTAATAAAGTAATCTTTATCTTTTCTTTTTTTCAATAAATTTCTATATTTAGGCACAATTAAATCATAGCTTCCTTTATTATTATCAGTTAACCTCATATTATCATTTATTTCTTTTCTTCCATCTAAACTTAATACAACATTTTGCATTTCTTTATTAATATAGTCGATCTTATCATCATCTAATAAAACTCCATTAGTTGTTATTGTAAACCTAAAGTTTTTATTATATTCTTTTTCTAGTTCCCTTCCATAATTAACCAACTCTTTTACTACTTCAAAATTCATTAATGGTTCTCCACCAAAGAAATCCACTTCTAAATTTCTTCTATTACCTGAGTTTTCTACTAAAAAATCTAGTGATTTTTTCCCAACATCTAAAGACATTATTTCTTTACTCCCCTTATAATCTCCCTGGGAAGCAAAACAATACTTACATTTTAAATTGCAATCATGGGCTACATGTAAACAAAGGGCTTTTACTATATTCTGTTTGTTTATATCCACATATTTTTCATATATATCTTCTGAAAATAGTAAATCTTTATCTACCAAAAATTTAATTTCTTTATATGCCTCTTTTATACTGTCTTCATTATACTTACTTTTATATTTATCAATAATATCATTTAAAGAATTATGTAAATATTCCTTTATTATATCCCAAGTTAGCTCATCTACTACATGTACTGACCCACTATTTATGTCTAATACAATCTTTCTTTCATTTAGTTCAAACATGTGTATTCTATTCATAATTATATCCTCCTGTGATTGATTTCAAAGTAAAAAGTAGTGGACAACCACTACTTTTTAGTAATTCTAATTATTCTTTTCACAACTTTGGTTTCCTACCGTACATGAAGTTTTACATGCTGATTGGCACGAAGTTTGGCATTCGCCGCACCCTCCATCAGTTACTGTATTTTTAAGATTTTTTCCACTTATAGTCTTAATGTGCTTCATATTATACCTCCTCAGTCATTATGTACTATTTGATTATAACATAAAGGCTTTGGTATATAAAGTGTTATTTAAGGTTTACACCTATCATACCTCCTATTGCTCCTGTTATTATACTAATTAAATATTTAAGCATCAGGTATAAATCTAAATTGAAGGATTTAATCATAATTAAACTTATAATAGTTAATATTATCATATAAAGAATGCCTACCAGTGCTCCATTAAGCCAACCTTTATTATCAGCTTTAATTCCCATATAAATCGATCCTAAAGCTATAGATAAAATCATAGTTATTGAATTCATTATAGGTAAGTATTTATCTGGTATTGAGGTATATGTTAGAATTAAGGCAAATATTATAAAAAATATAATAGTAAATATATAACTAAACCCTATACTTTTTAGAACCTTTAAACTAAATCTATCTTGTCCTTTTGTATTAGTATTCATACTTCCACCCCCTAGTTTTATATTCAATATTTATGCAAGGAGTTTTCTTTTATTACTGAAGATGTATTATTACATAAAAAAACTTCCTTATTGAATAAGGAAGTTTTTCATTTATTTATCTTTTTCTTCTTTGTCTTCTACTAAATTACCTACAGCCCATTTTGTAATGGCAAAACGAGTCTTATCTGAACCAACTTCAATTACTACTTGTTCATCATTAATCTTTTTGATAGTTCCAATTATTCCACCGATAGTTGTTATCTTATCTCCTACTTTAAGATTCTTCCTCATTTCTTTAATTTTTTTATCTTTCTTTTGTTGAGGTCTAATAAGTAAGAAATAAAATATAACTAAAAATGCAACTGGTAATATAAAAGGTTTAATATCCAAAATAGTCCCTCCCTTCTAGATAATTATATTCAACAAACATTTAATAAATCCTTTTTATAAGATAAATTAATTTGTATATCCATATTTTTTATAAAATTCTTCTTTATATTCTAAAAGTCTGTCTTCTTTGATTGCCTCTCTTATATTTTCCATTAAATTTAATAAAAAATACAAATTATGAATAGTTGTTAGTCTTAACCCTAAAATCTCATTGGTTTTAAATAAGTGTCTAATATATCCTCTTGTATAATTTTGACATGTATAACAATCACATTCATGGTCTAAAGAAGTAAAATCATCCTTATATTTTGCATTTTTAATAACTACTCTACCATGACTTGTTAGTGCTGTACCATTTCTTGCTATTCTTGTAGGTAAAACACAATCTGCCATATCTATACCTCTAATTACAGCCTCAAATAAGTAATCAGGGCTACCTACTCCCATTAAATACCTAGCTTTATTCTTTGGTAACATAGGAACTGTATAATCTAACACTTCATACATTATATCAGCTGGTTCTCCAACACTCAAGCCTCCAACAGCATATCCTGGAAAATCTAGTTCTGTAATCTCTTTTACACTTTGTTCCCTGAGGTCCTTATACATACCTCCCTGTACAATACCAAATATAGATTGATCAGGGTTTTTATGGGCATCTTTACACCGTTTTGCCCATCTTGTGGTTCTTTCTAAGGATTTTTTTACATAATCTCTATCTGCAGGGTACGGTGGACATTCATCAAAAGCCATAGCTATATCAGAACCTAGAGCATTTTGGATTTCTATAGATTTTTCTGGGCTTATAAAATGTTTAGAACCATCTATATGAGATCTAAATTCAACACCCTTTTCAGTTATGTCTCTTAAATCTCCTAAACTAAATACTTGAAACCCTCCACTATCAGTTAATATAGGTTTATTCCAATTCATAAATTTATGTAATCCACCTGCTCTTTTAATTAAATCATGCCCAGGTCTTAAATATAGGTGATATGTATTTCCTAAAATTATTTGTGAGCCTATATCTTTTAATTCTTCAGGCGTCATAGCCTTAACAGTTGCTTTTGTACCTACTGGCATAAATATTGGTGTATCTATAACCCCATGGGGTGTATGTAACTTTCCAAGTCTTGCTTTACATTCGCTAGATTCTTTTATTAATTCATATTTTATAGTCATTTAAAGCCTCCTAACCTATCTTTTGTTTATTTAATTAACATAGCATCTCCAAAACTAAAAAATCTATATTTATTTTCTATAGCCTTATTATAAGCATTAAGTACATTTTCTCTTCCAGCTAAGGCACTAACAAGCATAATTAAGGTTGACTCAGGTAAATGAAAATTAGTTATTAATCTATCTATCACTTTAAAATTATAACCAGGATAAATAAAAATATCAGTCCATCCTGACTTAGGATGAATTTCACCTGACTCAGTTGCTATAGATTCTAATGTTCTAGTACTAGTTGTTCCTACAGAGTAAATCTTACCTCCATTACTTTTTGTTTGATTTATTATCTCTGCTGCTTCTTTTGTTACCTCATAATATTCAGAATGCATATCATGTTCTTCTATATTATCTTCCTTTACCGGTCTAAATGTACCTAATCCAACATGGAGTGTAATATAAGCTATCTTTACACCCTTATTTTTAATTCTATTTAGTAAATCATCCGTAAAATGTAATCCCGCTGTAGGTGCAGCTGCTGATCCTTCTTTTTTTGAATATACAGTTTGATATCTTTCTTTATCATCTAATTTTTCTTTTATATATGGTGGTAGTGGCATCTCTCCTAATTTGTCTAATATCTCTTGAAATATCCCCTCATAATCAAATTCTACAATTCTTGATCCTGATTGTGTAATATCCAAAACTTTAGCTCTTAATAAACCATCTCCAAAATCGATAATATCACCTAATCTCGCTTTTTTCCCAGGTTTAACTAAAGTCTCCCATCTGTTTTTTTCTATATTGTTTAGTAGTAGAAATTCAACTTTACCTCCCGTACTTTCCCTTGCCCCATATAATCTAGCAGGTAATACTCTTGTATTATTTAAAACAAGACAATCTCCTTTTTTTAGATAGTCAATAATATCTTTAAATTTTTTATGTTCTAATGACCCTGAATTTTTATCTAATACCATTAAGTTTGATTCTTCTCTATTTTTCAATGGATGTTGTGCTATAAGGTTTTCTGGTAAATCAAAATAAAAATCTGTTTTTTTCATATAATCATCCTTTACTCTACTTTTGTGCCTGTATAATAATATTCTAATATCTCATCAAAACTATATCCTAATTCTGCCATTTTTTTTGCTCCCCATTGACTCATACCAAGACCATGACCCCAACCTTTACCGCTAAAATAATATGTTGTAGGTATAGCAGAAACTTTTTTTTCAATTTCTCCATCTGTGATACTAAATTTTTTATTAATTTCATTTTCTACTCTTCTATCTGAATCTCTACTTACAGTATTTAATCCATCAGCTGTAATAATTTTTGTATTATTTATTGTCTTTTTTATAGGTTTGTCTCCATTTCCATCTATTACATAAACATCTGCATCAGTTTCTACATTATACCATGTACTTTTTAATTCATAATAACCAATAATTTTTCTTATAGCCTCTTTTTCAAATACTTTATTTCCTTCTGTTCCTATTACTAATAATTTTAATACTCTGTCATTGTCTGAAACTTCTAGTATCCTAATTTCAATTATATCTCCTAGTTCTATATCATTTTCTATTAATTTTTTTTCTAGTTTTTCTTTATCAATAGATAATTCCCATTTTGAGTTAGGTGAATCCTTTGAAAACTTATCATCTACTCCTTTTAAATAAGGAACTTCAAAACTCCAAATGTTTTCACTATTTTCAGTATGTCCACCACTAGTAGAATGGTAAAAAGCAGAAATCAAATTTCCGTTATAAGTAATTACTTTATTAGAAGTATCATCAACAGCTTTATTACTTTTTTCATTTTCTACATCATAACCTCCATACACTTGACAATCATGAGTATCACAGAGCCCATATCCACTTTTACTATGTTTAGATTTATTAATTAATGTATAATTTCTTGCTGCAACAGCTTGGGCTTTCAGTGCCTCCATTGGCCAACTTGCTGAAACTTCCCTTGGTACAACTCCATATAAGTAATGATTAAGTGGTAAAAAATTAATAGGTATTAAATTTCTCTTAACTATATTAAAGGCTAAAAAATCTCTAAACTCTTTATTATTAATTTGAATTACTGGAACTTGATTGTTTGATTTTATATAAATTTTTTCATTTGAACCATATAGAAATACCGTTTCACCTGAATTATTCTCTATCACAACATTTTCTTTATCCAAGGCTACTTCTAAATCAACTTTAGTTATGTCTTCTATTTCTTTTTTTCTGTTATTAGCATCTTCCTTTGTTAAAAAATGACCTATCCAAATTTGAAAATCATTTTTATATACTGGATATGCTTTAATATCCTCGTCTTTTAAATCATCTATTATCTTCATAGATTCTTCATATGAATCATATTTTTCATCTATTTTTAAATGAAAATATCCTAACTCGGAATCTTCTATATCTGATAGTTCGTAGTTATTACTATTAATTTCATAATAATCATCTATTCTTACTAATAATTCCTTTGAATCTAATTCAGCAATTTCATTAAAATCATCATTATAGAAACCTAAAGAATAACCTTCATTGCTATATAAACTAAAACAATTTTCTTCATCCTTTAAAGATTCTAATCCAATCATCACAGACTCTTTTTTTTCATTACCATAAGCTCTAGTTGTAAGGGTTACTATTAATATAATACATACTACTAATACTATGTTTTTAACCTTAGAAATCATTTTACTCCTCCTTTAAATAGTATCAATAATTATTTCAACTTATTAAAAATATTTAAGATTATAGATATTACAATACTTAATATTATACAAGACATTAAAGGAAAAAAGAAAGTGAAATTCCCCTTCTTATAAAAAATATCTCCAGGTATCTTACCTAGTCCTATTTTTTGTCCAATCAAAATAATAACTCCTATAAATACTATCAATAATCCAATAAATATTAAAAATTTCCCAATTGTATGCATAAACACCTCGTTTTAAGATAATTTAAAATGTTTTAGACACTTTTGCGTAACAACTCTTCCCCTTGGAGTTCTATTTATAAAACCTATTTGTAATAAATATGGCTCATATACATCTTCTATAGTTGTTCTCTCCTCACCTATAGAAGCTGCAAGGGTATCTAAACCAACTGGACCACCACTAAACTTTTGAATTATAGTTAGTAACAAGTTTTTATCTACATTATCTAAACCTAGTGTATCTACCTCTAAAAGTTCTAAAGCTTTATTTGCTACATTCATATTTATTTGACCATCCTCAACTACCTCAGCATAATCCCTTACTCTTTTTAAAATTCTATTAGCTATCCTTGGGGTTCCCCTTGATCTTTTAGCAATTTCTGAAGCTCCTGTAGTATCTATTTCAACATCTAAAATTTCAGCAGATCTAGTAACTATTTTCTTTAAATCCTTTTCATTATAATAATCAAGTTTACAAATAACTCCAAATCTATCCCTCAAAGGAGAAGTTAATAGTCCTGCCCTTGTAGTCGCTCCTATTAATGTAAATTTATTTAAATCTAATCTAATAGACCTTGCATTTGGCCCCTTTCCTATCACTATGTCTATTGCAAAATCCTCCATTGCTGGATAAAGAATTTCTTCAACATTTTTATTTAGTCTATGTATTTCATCAATAAATAAAACATCGTTTTCTCCTAAGTTTGTTAATATTGCCGCTAAGTCTCCTGGTCTATCTATCGCAGGTCCAGAAGTTATCTTAATATTTACATTCATTTCATTTGCAATAATACTAGCTAAAGTTGTTTTTCCTAATCCAGGAGGTCCATAAAGTAATACATGATCTAAAGATTCATTTCTTGATTTAGCTGCTTCTATAAAAATTTTTAATTTTTTCTTTACTTTACCTTGTCCAATATAGTCATTTAATTTTTGAGGTCTTAGATTAACCTCAATATCATTATCTTCCTCTTTAAAACCACTTGTTATTAGCCTATCTTCCATTTCCTCCATATATACTCCCCTTTTCTTATTTTGCAAGAACCTTTAATGCTTTTTTAATTATATCCTCAGTTTGTAAATTCTTCATATCAATCTTAGAAAAAATCTCTTTTGCTTCTACTTTAGTATACCCTAGTGCTAAAAGAGCACTTAAAGCTTCATCATAATCTGGTCCTTTATTCTTATTTAAAATATTATTTTCAGTAAATGTATTATCTTCAATTTTATCCTTTAATTCAAGTATCATACGTTTAGCAGTTTTTTTGCCTACCCCTGGTGCCGTTGATAAGAGATTTATATCTTCATTATTAATTGCATATCTTACATCACTAGGAACCATAGTAGATACTATTGCTAAAGCTACCTTTGGTCCAATTTTAGATACAGTTAACAATAATTTAAAAATTGATAATTCATCCTTAGTTAAGAAACCATAAAGACTTAAATCATCTTCTCTAACATTTAAATATGTATAAATCTTTCTATTATCAGTAGCATCTTTAATACTTTCAATTGAATGTTTTGAAGACATTATTTTATATCCTATACCATTATTATCAACTACGATATACTCATCTCCTATTTCTTCGATATTCCCCTTAATATAATTATACATTTTATCTCCTCCATAACTAAAGCTTTACAAACACATATTCGATAATTCTATACATAATTCCTTTTAAAAACCTATTTTTTAATTATTATAGTACAAAAGACTTAAATACGTAGTATCATAACTCTCAAAAAAGAGTGAGGATATATAACCTCACTCTAATTTTAGCTTGAAAAATCTTGTAGTATTGAATTCAATTCTTCTTCACTATCCACTCTTATTCCTCTATTAAGTTTTTCTTGGTCTATCTTTTTTAATAATTCAATAGGTTGGTCTATAATTTTTAATATTTTCTCTTCCCCTTCATCATCTATACCGTATACTGCAATTTTTCCATCTTTTATACTAATTATAAAATGCTCTGGACATAAATGATCTTTAGTAATCTTTAATATTACTTCATCCCGTTTAAATTTCACTATTTCATAATCTTTGTATTTTTTATTAACATATTTAATGTACCCTTCTTTACTTAGGTTTATAATATCTTTAGTAGCCTTTTCTATTTCAGTTGTTGTATGTCCACATTCCTTATAATAAATGACATACTCTATTAAAGTATTAGGACCTATAATTTCCTTATCATTCATTAAGTTTATATTATCATTTAATTCTTCTTTGATATAGTTATCTGCACTATCTTCATAGTCATCCACAGGTTTTTCGCTTGTAATATTACTCCCTCTATAAAAACCATAAAAAAATCCAACTATTACAAATAAAACACATAAAGGTACAATTATTTTTAACCATTTCACCATAATATCCCTCCTACCATCTTAGAGAGATATTTTGTCCATTTTTAATATAAAATATACATTTATAAATACCTTTTTAAGACTTTATCATTTAAAGCATACCAACTTGCTTCCTTATAAATTTTAGTTAAATTTCTAATCATAACATTTACTATTGCATGATATATGTTATTAGCTTCTTTTTCTGTTAGCAAATAACTTTCTTCTTTTATATTGAAATCATTAAAATCCACTTTCAATTGTTTATCAGCATGCTTATCTAAATTACTAATTTTTCGTTTTATTACTTTATCAGCAAAAGTATATACTAAATCATTTATATTATTTTTTTGATTTTCTACAAAGTCTATTTCATTCCATAACTTTGTTTTGATATTATTAACCTCTTCATTCATAATATCGAAATGGAACAAATAATTTTTATCATAAATGTTTTCAATATTATATGTGTCTAAGGCCTTCTTTTCAAGAGCATTTACCCACTTATAATTAAAATATCCATACTTATAACCTTCTAAATAAAAACAAAGTTCAATTCTATTAATATCATCACGTATAGCATATATTATACTTTGAGCTATATGATTTTTATTTTCTCTTTCTCTTAATATCTTTTTTACTCTAGTCTTTATGTTTTTACTACATATATATTTAGGGTAAATATTACTAATATTTTCTTCTAAATCATATAACGAAAGTAAAACATAAATAGAGTTTATATCATTATTAAATAGAAATCTATTTTTTAATCCTTCATATAATTCCCATAATTTTACAGCAGAAGTTGACATACTAGTCCTCCCTATTTCCTTTTCTATTAGAGGATTTAACCTTTTATCCTTTGTCGTATTAAGTAATTTTTAATGTTATTTTGAAAAAAAGAGTCAAGTATTAATATAACATATTTTCGTGATAAATTAAATGGAAAATACAAAAATTAATAAAATAGCATTATATTTTTGAACTTTCTTTAAAATATTGATATTATGAATACGTTATAATAATTTAAAGAGGTGTTAAACATGGAATTATTTGATAAAAAAGCTAAAGGTAATGTTGCAAGATATGTATTGCAATGCTCTATGGCTACTGTTACAATCCTAATTATTCTTTTATTTTTAAATCTATTTACTCAAGCAAGTATAATAGCTAGTCTAGGTGCAACAACTTTTATAGTATTTGCAATGCCAAACTCTACTACAGCACAACGTAGAAATTTAGTAGGAGGATATTTAGTAGGGATAATCATAGGAATTCTTTCTAATATTGTAGCTACTTTATTAATTTCAAACTTTCTTACAAGTACTCAAAATTTCATTTTCATACTATTTGGGTCTATCTCTGTAGGGATAACGATACTTACTATGGTTATTACTGACACAGAACATCCCCCTGCCGTAGGTATGTCACTAGCTTTAGTATTAAATTCTTGGAACTATAAAACTATATTATTTGTCTTTTGTTCAGTAATATTAATGTCTTTAGTAAAAAGACTATTAAGATCTGTTTTAATAGATTTAACTTAATCCTGATTTAGTTTTTCAACCTTTAGTACTACTTTTTTTGCAGTGTTTAAACCTTCTCTATACCAGTATTCTCTATCAGTGATTTGTTTGTTATTTATTTCCTTTTCATTTATGCGACCAATGGAAAAATTCAATTCATCTAAAATAATTTTAATCTCTTTACTCATATAATCACTCCTATTTTTATATTCTCTATTTATCTTATTATACCTTTCTTTCATAAAAATTTGTTTATCATTTATGATAACATTTATTATGATATTGCAAATATATATCATTTTACCTAGAATAATTGTTACATTAGTCTCATTAAACTTTATAAAAATTATTATATAATTAAAATAACAAAGAGATTTTACTCTAGGAGGAGATTCCATGGACAATTCTACTGATATATATATTCATAAAAATGCTCAATTTAATGGTAATTTAGAATCTAACGGTTCTATAAAAATATCTGGCGTTCTTGTAGGCAATATCAAATGTCCACAGAATGTTTTTATTGATTCTACAGCCAAAGTAGAAAGTGAGATAACAGCTTTAAAAGTTACAGTAAAGGGAATTTTTAATGGAAAGATCATAGCTGATAAAGTTATTTTACTAGAAAACTCCTATTTAGAAGGTAAAATCACTTCAAAAAATTTAATTATGGAAAAAGGTGCTGTCTTTATAGGAGAGAGTAAAAAAATCAATGGAAAGATAGCAAGTTAAAGTTTAATAAAGATTTCCACCTAAATATTATCATAACTTATTCGGAACTATTAAATGTTAACATATAGATAAAAAACTCTAGATTTATGTTTAAAACATAAATCTAGAGTTTTTTATCTATTCATTGTTTTAATTTAAATATCAATATCATCTGGCATGTCCCAGTTGTGATATACCTCTTGTACATCATCATTATCTTCTAACGCATCAATCAATTTTGACATAGCTTTAATATCTTTTTCATCCTTTAGTTCTGTAGTAGTTTGTGGTACAAATGATACTTCAGCTGTAGAAAATTTATATCCATTTTCTTTAAGTATATCTCTTACTTTAGAAAAATCTTCTGGAACAGTTATTATTTCAAAATAATCTTTTTCAATCTGAAAATCCTCTGCGCCTGCTTCTATTGCTTCTAGCATTAATTCTTCCTCATCTATATTTTCATCTTTATCTATAGCTAATAACCCTTTTCTATCAAACATAAAAGAAACACATCCATCTGAACCTAAGTTGCCTCCATGCTTATCAAAATAATGCCTTACATCAGATGCAGTTCTATTTTTATTATCAGTTAAACACTGTACCATAACTGCAACACCACTTGGCCCATATCCTTCATATATTAATTCTTCAAAGCTTGCTCCTTCTAAGTCACCTGTTCCCTTTTTAATTGCCCTTTCTATGTTATCATTAGGCATATTTTGAGCTTTAGCTTTTTCTATTGCTGTTTTCAATGCAGGATTATATTCCTCGTCATCTCCTCCTTCTTTAACAGCAACAGTTATTTTCCTAGCAAGTTTTGTAAAAATCTTTGCCCTTTTCGCATCCTGTTTTCCTTTTCTATGTTTGATATTGGCCCACTTTGAATGTCCAGCCATTCTAAAACCTCCTTTACTCAAATACATAAACATTTTAGCATAAAACCTTATATACATCAATAAAAATATAAAGCCCACAAATAGTGGGCTTTAGGTTTATCTATTAACTGTAAACATTTTTGGTAATTTTCTTTTATGTTCACTTGCTTTTTTCATATTTTCTATTTTATTTTTTATACTATCCTTAGCTTCTCCAGTTTTTATATAATGGTCTAGTTCTTTATATGTAATACCCATTTCGTCTTCATCAGTTTGGTTTTCCCAAAGCCCTGCAGATGGTGGCTTAGTTATTATTATTTCGGGTACATTTAAATATTTAGCTAAATCCCTTACTTCTTCTTTTACTAAATCTACTATAGGTAAAATATCTACTCCACTATCTCCAAATTTAGTGAAATATCCAATAGTAAATTCACTCTTATTTCCAGTACCTGCAACTAAATATTTATTCTTTTGTGCAAAGTAGTATAAAGTTGTCATTCTTAACCTTGGTTTTATGTTTGATACTGCAAGCTGATTGTCACCTTTGTCGTCTAATTCTTCTAATAATGTATCAAAGGTTTCCGTTAAATCTATCTTTTTAGTTTCTATATTTAAACTATCAGCTAATAATCTTGCATGCTCTTCATCTTCTGGATTGCTATGTGATGGCATTATAACTCCTAAAGTGTTATTAGGAAATGCTTTTTTAGCAAGTGCTGCAACTACTGCTGAATCTATACCTCCGCTTAGACCAACTGTAACCCCTTTACAACCGGCATTAGTCACTTTTTCTTTTAACCACTGTACTATTTCATCACATAAAATTTCTATTTTCTTCATTTATATTTACCTCCACTCATTTTTAAAATTAATAATAGCATAACCTAATCAGTATATCAAATTATTTTTACTTATTCTTAGTATATCTTAATAATTTTCATGTAAAAATAGTAGTAAAATCTCTAAAGGAGTTTTACATGAAAAAGATAAATATCAAAATTTTAACAATTGGATTTTTAACTGGTATCATCAATGGTCTATTTGGTTCAGGTGGTGGTACAATAATTGTTCCATCCTTAGTATTTATTTTAGGTTTAGAAGAACACAAAGCCCACGCTACAGCTATATCAATCATCTTGCCACTAACTTTAATAAGTACATTTATTTACTTTAATAATGGAATGCTAAACTTTAAGATAGCTACCTTAGTTGCAGCAGGTGGTATTATCGGTGGCTTTACTGGTGCTAAACTATTAAAAAAAATACCTAGTACACTCCTTAGAAAAATTTTTGGTTTATTTATGATAATAGCTGCAATTAGGATGGTGATTAAATAATGCTTTTATTAATTGGATTTTTATCAGGTATCATCGGAGGGATGGGTATTGGCGGTGGAACTATTCTTATCCCTTTTTTAATATTCTTTTCATCGTTAACTCAACAACAAGCTCAAGGTATCAATTTATTCGTATTTATCCCCACAGCTATAGTAGCTTTAACTACACACATTAAAGATAAAAATATTAATTTTAAGATTGCTATCCCTTTAATTATATCAGGGATTATAGGGGCCTTTTTTGGTTCTTATCTAGCGGTAAACATTTCTTCTGAAAAGCTAAAAAATTTCTTTGCTTTATTTTTATTTTTAATGGGTAGTTATGAAATATTTAGTAAAGTAAAAAAATAGTTTAATTATTATCTAAAGCTACTAATACACAATCATGGAATACCATTTTGATTCCATAATCCTCTGCTAATTCAATACCTTCTGCATCAACTGTTCCTGGTTGAAACCATAGATATTCAATATCTAATTTATTAGCTTGCTCTATTACATCTTTAGATAATTTAGGTGGAACAACCACATCCACAACATCGGGCTTTACAGGTAATTCCTTTAATGATGAATAACAACTACTATCTTCTATAAAATCATACTTAGGGTTAATTGGATTAACTAAATAATCATTTTCCTTTAACTTTTTAAATATCTTATATCCATACTTACTCTCATTATTAGTTGCTCCTACCACTGCCCACCTTTTCTTCTTTAGCATTTCTATTTTATTCTTTTCAATAGTATCCATATTATTTACCTCCTTTCTCTTTTTATACCCCTCTTAGGTATATCAAAACTTCTATTTGTTTAATATTTTACCTTCTAAAACACTATAATAATCTTCGCCTATATCATGTATTTCTGCTTTTGCACTGGTAATGTTAGTAATAAGTTCATATAATTGTTTTGTTTTTCCTTTTTCACACAAGGTAATTAAATTGACTTGATCATCATAATTAACTTCATCTATATTATAGCCTAATTTCATTAGCTCATTCTCTACTTTACCATACAAAGTATAATCTATTCTAATCTTTATTATCTTGTGTAATATTTTTTCTATTTTCCTAGAAGCTTTTATTGCAATTTTAGCTCCCTGTGTGTAAGCCCTTACTAAACCTCCTGCTCCTAATTTTACGCCACCAAAATATCTTGTAACTACTATTACCATATTTCTTAGCTCTTCTTTCTTTATAACTTCTAATACTGGTATTCCAGCTGTGCCACTAGGTTCTCCATCATCACTATATCTTTGAACAATATTATTTTCTCCAAATACATATGCTGGTACATTATGTGTAGCATCTTTATGTTTAGATTTTATTTTTTCAATAAATTCATTAGCTTCCTTTTCTGAAGATATAGGTTTAGCATATCCTATGAATCTAGATTTTTTCTCTACAAACTCATCAAACCCAAACTTATGTATTGTGTTATATCTATCTTGCATATAATCTCTCCCTGTATAAAATATAATTAAATTATATCACTAGTAACAAAAAAATAAAGGGTAGTTAAACTACCCTCTACCCTCTAAGCTATTTCTAAATCTTTTTTTATTGCTAGATATTTTTTATATGAAAGACTTACTAGTGACTTATCTTGACTATAAGTTATCATCTCTATTGCTTTTTCTATATCGTAAAAACCACCATCTTTAAATCCTTCTTCTTTATTTACTTCAAATTCTTCATCTTTTGCTTCCATTAGATACCAAATAATCTCATTAGTTACAGGCCTTTGTCTTGAAAACGAATAAAATTCGTAATTAGTTTCCCCTGCTGTAGACACTATTTCCACTGTTAAATCAGTTTCTTCATTAACTCTTTTAACAGCAGTTTCTGCAGCAAGTTCACCATTACGAATTCTTCCTTTAGGTAAAACCCATTCATCTTTTTCATTTTTTAATATGAATACTTTCTGGTCCTTAAATACCACACCGCCAGCACAATTTCTGAAAAGCATTTTGACAACGCCTCCTCCCTATTCTTATAAATATAATATAACAAATTTTGGTTAATTTCAATACTTTTCTGAATATTCATTCTAATTTTGCTTATATATTAATCATTAACAACTTCACTTTTTTTATACCCTATTTAATAAGATTATTATTTTAGGTAATACTATTATTAGACTTTAAGGAAGGTGATTAATTTGCACATCATTTATCATTGTGTTGGTGGCACACATTCTTCTGCTGTAGCAGCGGCTGTTCATCTAGGCAAACTACCTATGAATGAAGTACCAAAAATAAAAGATTTATATTCAATCCCTTATTTTGATACATTAACTAAAAAGGAAAGGGGAAGAATTATTTATAGGGGGTTAGATAAAAAAGGAAATAAAGTCTTCACATTGAGCAGGCAATTCGTTCCAGAAATTGTTATTCCTGCCATTGAAGATGCATGGCTTTTAGCAGGTGGAAATAAAAATGACTATATATTAATTAATACAATGCCAGCTGTTAATTTGCTAATGAAAATAGGAGGTTTTAGTTCAAGAAGACTTAATTTAGTAAGTTTTGGTAGACCTATTGTTGCTAAAGGAACTTTAAAAACATACCCTAATATTGTTAACATTGTGAAGAATACTCTTAATACGCTAGAAATTAATGATTACTAATACATTCAATAACATTTCTAGCTGCCCTTTTAACATATTCTTTTTCATTTTGATTTTTTAAAACACTTTTTAATTTATCTACCGTTTCAAAGTCTCCAATTCCTTTTAGTGCCTTTATAGAATACTGTCTAACTTGGGGATTATTATCATCAATCATATCCTCCAACCATCTTTTTGTTTTTATGTTAGAAATTTTTCCTAATGCTGAACAAGCTAACCTTCTAAAATTAGTGTTTTTACTTTTTAATTCCATTTTTAAAAACGGTAACAATTTTTCATCCTTTAACTCTCCAATAAGCCATATTAATATCATTCTGTCTTCAACATTTTTAAATTTTATATATCTTCTATACACATCATTACAAAGACTATCTTTTGTTTTATTATCCATTTTTTCTATAAATTTTAAACGTTTTTCTTTTTCCATACTAATAATATCTATCAAAAGATCTTTGTCTTTTGCTTTTTCTTTTATTTCTAATTTAGATTTAATGATATCTTTCTCTACTTCTTTTTTACCCATTTTTCTAATTAATGATATAGTTTTAATAGATTTCCCCTCTAGATATAGTAAATAAGTGATATGATGCTCTTTTAAATTATGTATATTTTTCCATTTGTTATTTGTATTCATATTACCCTTCCTTACTCAGTTATATAACCTTTATACTTTTCATAATCGATTTCATTCACAGTAGTTTCAATAAATGTACCCTTTTGTGTATGCTTAAATTCCTTTACTTTAGTACTATCAAATAAATAAGAAACTATATCACTTTCACTAAAAGGGATCAATAATTTAACATCATAATACTGTCTAGGTAAACTATCTTCAATTAATTTTAAAAGTTCATTTGTATTCATTTTTTCTTTTGCTGATATAAAAGATTTAGGTCCTTTTATATTGTAATTTATTTCAGTGGATCTTTTTCTATCAATTTTATTAAATACAGTAATTGTTGGTTTTCTATCTACTCCTAATTCCCTTAATATTTTTAATGTTGTATCAAATTGTATATCTAAGTTTTCATTAGTTATATCTACAACATGTAACAATAAATCAGCATAAACAACTTCTTCTAACGTTCCTTTAAATGCTTCAATTAAATGTGTAGGCAGCTTATTTACAAATCCTACAGTATCAGTAATTAATATGCTTTGACCATTTGGTAATGTTGCTTTTCTTAAATTAGTTTCTAAGGTGGCAAATAACATATCATAAGTAAAAACTTCTCTTTCTTTTTTATAGTCATCATTATTTTTAATAATGGTATTAAGTAATGTTGATTTTCCTGCATTTGTATAGCCAACTAAAGCTACTATTGGGATGCGTGAATTCAATCGTTTTGTTCTTTTAGTTTTTCTAATGTTTTCAATATTCTTTAATTGGTTTTTGACTTCATTGATCCTAGACGATATATGTCTTCTATCTATTTCAAGTTTCTTTTCCCCAGGACCTCTAGTACCTATACCAGCTCCTGTTCGTGATAATTCTGTACCTAATCCAACTAATCTAGGCAACCTATATTTAAGTTGTGCTAATTCTACTTGTAATTTACCTTCCTTAGTTGTTGCACGTTTAGCAAATATATCTAAAATAATCGCTGTTCTATCAATAACTCTTTTTCCAATTATGTCTTCTAAATTTCTTAATTGTGTTCCCGAAAGTTCATCATTGAAAACAATTAAATCTATATTTAATTCCTCACAGTATCTTGCGATCTCTTCAGCCTTCCCTTTTCCTATATAACAAGCCGGATTAATCTTTTCTTTATTTTGGATTATATTTTCTATAACTAAACCACCGGCAGCTTCAGCTAATTTCTTAAGTTCTCCCATTGAACTTTTTATATCAATTCTATCCTTTTTCTTATTTTTTAAGTCAACTCCTACTAATAAAACTCTTTCTTTTTTTACTTTATACAAATTAAATCACCTCTACTCCTTCTTTTCATAAGTATATCAAATTTATTCTTCTATTCAAATATATTAACTTCCAGGAATAAGATTTATAAATTCATCCTTAGGAACATTTACATAACTTTCTGGTACATCACCTACTATTACTGTTTCAGCAATAGGCACTGTAGATGAAATTTTCACGGTATCAGAAGCTAGAGGTATAATTACTCTAACATCAGCTTGAATTGTTAGAAAAACTCTATGTATAGTTTGATTAAGACCAGATTCTTCAAATTCAGTTGAAAAATCTACACTCACTGACCCTTGAGGTACTATGTCTACATTTATCCTTGGTCCTCGTTGAGCTAATAATTGACTATTAAAAGCATTTCCTAAAGGAATTTCTATGCTTTTTACTCCAATTTGTCTTATTTTTTCTTGTACAGTCAATGCAACATCAGAAGCTATAGAATTCATCATAACTGTATTCGCTTGTATCATTGTTACTTTTCCATTACTATCATATTTAATGAAAATTAAATCTTTATATTTTATATCATCTTTAATTTTCATACTTACAGCATCATTTATCGCTTGTGTACCTATCATCCTAGCTTTTACTTCACTTAAAGCTAAAACAGTAGGCTTAAGGTTTCTATCAACTATAATAAAAAGATATATAAATGCAACTAGTAAAATAACTATAGCAATAAATGTCTTTTTTTTCCTGCTTTTTCTTTTCATAAAGGCCCCCCTTATTATAATATATGCTTTAATTTCTATAAGTTTCAAAAATATGATTTATATTTTTAGGTATTTATTATGCTAAATATTGGTATAATTTATATATAAGTGAATATACTTGTAATCTTTAATCTAACAATATTAACTATTTAACATACATATATTTATATGATATAATTGTTTTGATATTTATATATTCTATACTCTTGCCTTCATCCCACTTAAGGAGGTTAAAAAATGTCTGAAAATGATAAAAGAAGAACAAAACGTAAGACTAAAAATAAAAAGAAAAAGAAAAAAATTAGTATTTTTAGAGTTATTTTAGTCGTAGTAATTTTTACTTTATTTATTGGAGCAGGAGCTGCTGGTGGCCTTTTTATAGCTACAATTAAAAACGTACCCGAGGATATGAACTTTGAAAAAGATGTAAGTATGCTTAATGAAAATTCATTTATCTACGATGCTAATGGCAAATTAATAGAACAAATTCAAACAGAAGAATTTAGAACAATAGTCAGTTTAGATGAAATATCTGACCATTTAGAAAATGCCATAATAGCTATAGAAGATGAAAGATTTTGGGACCATCACGGAGTAGATCCGAAAGGAATTATTAGAGCAGCAATAACTGATATTAAAAAAGGTGCTTTAGTTCAAGGTGCTAGTACAATAACTCAACAGCTTGCTAGAAACATCTATTTGAATGCAGATAAAGAATTTACTAGAAAAATTAAAGAAATGTATATTGCTATTCAAATGGAAAGACAACTTACTAAAAGACAAATTCTTAAATCGTATTTAAATACGATTTATTTAGGGCAAGGTGCTTATGGTGTTCAAGCAGCTGCACAAACTTATTTTTCAAAGGATGCTAGTGAACTTACTATAGCTGAAAGTGCTATGATAGCAGGTATAACAAAACATCCATCTAAGCTTTCATTATATAACCGAACTAACCCTAGTAACGTATCAGAAAATTCTAAGGATTTAGTCGGCTATGTTGAAATAAGCGGGAAAAAATATGCAGCACTTTTTAATGAAGAAGCAGTTGAACGACAAAAGGTAATTTTATCAAAAATGAGAGATTTAGGTATGATTACAGAAGATGAGTATCAGAATGCATTAAATGAAGATATGAGAACAGCAATAAAACCAGGACTTAAAAAAAATAAGCACATCGAAACATCTTATTTTAATGATTATGTTAAGAAAAGAGTTGTGGAAGATTTAATAGCAACAGGAGATTATACTGAAGAACAAGCACAAAGAGCATTATACACAGGTGGATTGAAAATTTATTCCACTATGGATATTAAAATGCAAAGTAAGGTTGAGAATGTATATGAGAATTTCGTTAAAAGTGTTACTTCTGAACTTTATGGAAAGTCAGATGGTTTATCCTTAGTTAAACGCTCTATTGACAGATACGGAAATATATTAGACAGTTACGGTCGTATAGTATTTTATAAAAAGTCTAATTTATTAGATGAAAATTATAACTTAAAAATTGAAAAAGGCACTTATGCATTAAGGAATAATGGCGACCTTGCAATTAAAAATAATAAAATCTATTACAGAAATCTTTCCGTTGGTGACTATTATAGTATAGACTCAAATAAAAATTTAATTACCCATACAACATGGGCACTAGATATACCGAAAAATAAATATACTGTTGATAAAGATAATAAGCAATTTATTATTAATAAAGATTTTTTAAATAAGAATAAAGATTTCTACACTATATCTAACAATACCTTATTAATTAATCCAAAATACTTCTATATAAATAAAACTGGAGTAGTTCAACCTCAATCAGCAATGACTATAATGGATTATACTACAGGACAAGTCAAAGCTTTAGTAGGAGGTAGAGATATTAAAGGTAGCAGATTATTAAATAGAGCTACAGATTCTCCTAGACAGCCTGGTTCATCTATTAAGCCTATAGCTGTATATTTACCAGCATTAGATAATGGTTTTACTGCAGCATCTATAATTGATGATGTAGCCCATTACAATAAATCAAATGAATTATGGCCTAAAAACTGGTATTCTGGATATAAAGGATTAATGACATTAAGATATGCTGTGGAACAATCTGTAAATGTAGCTTCTGTAAAAATGTTAAAAAAGATAGGAGTTAATACTTCTACTGAATATTTAACAAGTTTAGGAGTTATTAATTCTGAAGATCCTTCCAAAGATACATTTAGAACAGAAGAAGAAGCTAGAAAGATGGGCAGTGGTACTTTTGATGAAGATTTAGCTCCTTTAGCTTTAGGAGGAATGACCAATGGTATAACTCCATTAACAATGACTTCTGCTTATAGTTCTATTGCTAATAATGGGATACACACTCAACCTATTGTATATACTAAGGTAGAAGATAGAGATGGAAAAATCATACTTGAAAATAAGCCAAGAAAGAACATCGTAGTTACACCTCAAGTTTCATATTTAATGACTGATATTTTAAAGAGCGCTGTAACAAATGGAACGGGTAGTAGAGCACAGATATATAGATACAACACTAAAATTCCAGTTGCAGGAAAAACTGGAACTACTCAAAATAAATCCGATGCATGGTTTGTTGGCTATACACCTTATTATTCAGCAGGCGTGTGGATTGGAAATGATAATCAAGCAATAAAATTGAGTGATGGTAGTAAATTAGCCTCAATTTTATGGAGTAAAGTAATGTTACAAATTCATGAGGATAAAGGATTAAAACCTAAAGATTTTGATAAACCTAAAGGTTTTGTAACAAGAGCAATATGTATGGATTCTGGAAAGTTAGCAACAGACTTATGTAAAAAAGATCAACGTAGTAATAGAGCAAGATCAGAAATATTCATTCAAGGTACAGAACCTACTAACTACTGTGAAACACATGTTGAAGTTACAGTAGATAGTACTAATGGAAAATTAGTCAATGATTATTGTCCTGATGAAGTAAGGGAAATGAAAGTTTTTATAAAGCGACAACCACCATATATTCCTGAGGACCATCCTGAAGCAACACCACCAAAGGATTATAAATATAGTGTTCCTACTGAAGAATGTGAAGTCCATACAGAACCTGAAGGTGGCGATTTTAGAGATATCATTAATGATTGGTTCTTTAATGATGATGACGATAATAATGAAATTAATGATTCCGACGATGAAAAAAATAAACCTAAAAAAGATTCTGATTCTATTGATAAAAATAACAATGAAGACAATTCTATTAACGGTGATGATAAAAGAAAACAAAATAATAAAAACAATTAAAAGGCTGAGAATTCAGCCTTTTAATTGTTTTCTGGAGGTTTTGAATCAGAATCCTTTGTTCTTAAAATTTCAGGTCTTAATCTTACTTCAGGTATTGGTTTTCTAAAGAATATAGTTGACAATGCTCTTTTATTAAATGGTATAAGCGGCCATAAATAGTCAATACCACCGAAAGATTTAGTTCTTAACAATGTAATTGATAAAAACAATAATCCTATAACAAATCCATAAATGTTAAATAATCCTGTTAATATTAACTGTATTAACCTAAATAATCTTAGCGCTAGTGCAAATTCTATACTAGGTGTTGCAAACATTCCTATGCCTGCTATTGCACCATAAAGCACTGTTTCTGGTGTGAACCAACCGACTTTTACTGCAAAATCTCCAAGTAACAAAGCTCCAATAATACCAAGTGAAGTTGTTAAAGCATTAGGTGTGTGTATTGAAGCTATTCTTAACATATCCAAACCTAATTCTAATATTATAAATTGTAATAAAAGAGGTACCTGTCCTGGTTCTTTAGGACCTAAAAACTTTATACTATCAGGTAAAATACCTTTATTCATTACCAATAGTAACCAAAGTGCAGGTAATATATATGAAAAGCTTATAGCCAAAAATCTAACCCATCTTAAATATGTTCCTATGGTTGGATTTTGATAATAATCCTCAGCATGTTGTGTGAAATGAAATAATGTCACCGGTAAAATCATAACACTAGGAGTTGTATCTACCATAACTATGACATGTCCTTCCAATAAATGCGCAGCAGCAACATCGGGTCTCTCAGTAAATTTTGCCTGTGGAAATGGATTCCAACTTCTACCTAAAATAAACTCTTCAAGACTTTTTTCTGCCATTACTAAAGAATCTGTCTTTACATTATCTAATTTATCTTTTATACTTTTTATTAAATCTTCATTTGTTATATCTTTTATATACCCTATCACAACGTCACTTTGTGACCTTCTACCTACTTTCTTTATTTCAAATCTTAAATTAGGATCTCTTATTCTTCTTCTGATTAATGCAGTATTAAATATAACTGTTTCTACAAATCCATCTCTTGATCCCCTTGTGACTCTTTCTAAATCAGGTTCTTCTGGTCCTCTAGCCGGATAGGTTCTTGTATCTATTATGATCCCTTCATTAGTATCACTAAGTATTAAGACTGAAGCCCCTGATAAAATCATATACTCCATCTCTTCTATTTTATCTGATATTTCACACTCAACATAATTTATTTTACTACTTATTAATTTTGATAAAGTATTAGGAACTATCTCTTCTTTCCTAGTTTCTTGTAATATTGATAGAATCCACAACATAGCTTCATCTTTCATAAAACCATCTATAAAAATTAAAGAAGCTTCTTTGCCTCCAATCAAAATATCTCTTTTAACTACATCAAAACTTTCATTAACTCCTATCTTTTGAGATAACCCCTTCGCTAAGTCATAGTTATTGATTCTCATATAAGCTACTCCTATCCATTATTTCTTTTAAAGCTTTTGTTATTATTGGTGCGCCAATCTTGCAATCATCTTTGCCATCCATTTTACCCACATCTCCTACTCCTACTATATATGGAAAGTCATACTCATTGATAATGTCCACAGTATCACCATAAACTTTGTTATTTTCAGTTTTAATACCGTTTTTGTCTACACCTCCATAAACAATATCACCTTTACAGTCAATAGAAAAATTAACTTTTATTCCCATAACATTTTCAGTATTTGATGCTACTGCTACTACTCCTAATACATCAATATCTGAATGTTCGATTACTTCTTTTAATGCAGCTTCCCCCTTACCAAATCCTGGATCTCCCCTATCATCTACCATTATAACTACTGGGTCATATTTTGCTATTTTTATTAACTCAACAATTTCATTACCTGTTAATTCAGTGGGATTTCCAGCAGATCTAGATATACATCTTCCTCCTATATTTTTAGCTGCTAATTCTACTGCCTTTAATGCCTTTTTATCTCCATCAGTAACTAATATTATTTTTCTGTTATTTTTCATATAAACTACTACATAAAATTATAGAAATATGAATCAGTCAAAATAGCCTATTGATATATTTCTATAAATAGTAGTTTCACCACCTTTCTATTAAATTTCATTTCTTATTTTTTAGTCTTAGGATTAAATATAACTGACATTAAATAGCCAAAAAATACTGCAGCAGCCACACCACCAGCAGTAGCTTGAATACCTCCTGTGAAAATTCCTAATATTCCATCTTTTTTTACTGCTTCTATAACTCCTTTTCCTAAAGCATACCCAAATCCAGGCAACGGTACTGTAGCGCCTGCACCACCAAAATTTGCTATAGGTTCATATATTCCTATAGCAGTCAATATTACTCCTGAGGTTACAAAGGTTACAAGTACATGGGCTGGAGTCATTTTTGTTCCATCCATTAATAATTGTCCTATTACACATATAACTCCTCCAACTAAAAAAGCTTTAATATAAACCATAATTTCACCCCTAATCTTTTTTATTACTTATTGTTATAGCATGAGCTATACCAGGAACTGACTCTCCTTGTTGTACAGAAGTAGGTGAATGTAATGCTCCTGTTGAAACTAATAAAACTCTATTTAGATTTCCTTTTAACATCTCTTTATAAATATATCCTGCAAAAACCACTGCCGAACATCCACACCCACTTCCTCCTGAATGAGTATCTTGTTTTTTATTATCAAATATTTCAATACCACAATCTGTATAAATACTAGTTATATCGAAACCTTCTTTTTTTATTAAATCCAAAGCTATTTCTTTTCCTATAGTTGCTAAATCACCGGTTATAATTAAATCATAATCATCAATTTTAAAACCACTATCTTTAAAATGCTGTACTATAGTATCTGCTGCAGCTGGAGCCATAGCTGCTCCCATATTATTAACATCATTTATTCCTGGATCAACAACTTTTCCTGTTGTAACGTGAGTAATAAATGGACCTTTATCTTCCGATGATAATATAGCAGCCCCTGATCCTGTGACTGTCCATTGTGTTGTTAATGCTCTTTGATTGCCAAGTTCTAAAGGGTATCTAAATTGTCTTTCAGCCGTGCTAAAATGACTAGAAGTAACACAAATTACTTTATCAGCAAAACCACCATCAACTGCCATTGCCCCTAAGCTTAAGGATTCTGTCATTGTAGAGCAGGCACCATATAATCCAAAAAAAGGTATGGCTAATTTCCTCGCAGCAAACCCTGATGAAATTATTTGATTAAGTAAATCTCCAGCAAATAAATAATCTATATCTTTCTCTGTCAAATTACTTTTATTTAAGGCTGTATTAATTGCATCTATTTGCATTTTTGATTCACATTTCTCCCAAGATTTTTCGTTCTTTAAATCATCATCTAATATTACATCAAAATAATTTCTTAAAGGACCTTCTCCTTCTTTAGGACCAACAATAGAACCAGTTGCTATAATAGAAGGAGGATTTTTTAATAATATTGTTTGACTACCTAACCTTTTAACTGCCAAATTATTCACACTCCTAATAAATAAAATAATAAATTATACCAACTATTACTGAACTTCCAAAACCATATACTAAAACTGGACCAGCAATCGAAAACATTCTAGCAGCTACTCCTAATACATATCCTTCCCTTTTAAATTCCATAGCAGGTGATACTATTGAATTAGCAAAACCTGTTATAGGAACAATTGAACCGGCACCAGCAAATTTTCCTAATCTATCATATAAACCCAGTCCTGTAAAAAAAGCTCCTAAAAATATCAATATTATGGGAGTAGCTGTAGCTGCTTCTTTCTTATTTAACCCATACTTCATAACAAGTTCTGTTATAAATTGGCCAAACGTACATATTAATCCACCTATAATAAATGCCCATATACAATTTTTAAAATATGTAGGTTTAGGTACAATACCATCTACATAATCTTTATAATCTTTTTGATTTATATTTTTCATTTAATTCCTCCTTCAAACTTTACATTTTTAGCCAATAAAATAAAGACCCAAATACCTTTCCTAAAGAAATTCCCAGTAAGCAATAATATATATTCTTTCCTAATTTAGTCCTTCTTTCAAGTATAGGTATCACATTTAAAACTTCAGCTAATGCCGCTGCTAATAACCCTACAAAAACCCCTATTATTAGTCCTATAGGCATTGTTATATACTTTGTTAAGTGTAATGAATACTCAAAAAAGTGGCTTAAAGTAACGACTACTATAGATAAAGTCATTATTATTTGATAAAAAGATATTAAGAAACTTGTATTAGATACTTGTGCTAATCTAGGTACTATATCTAATAAAGTAATAAAGGAAGCTAGTGCTGTTCCTACTAATATCCCACCAGATAAACCTATTAATACGAGAATTAATTTAATTATCATAATCTCACCTATTATTATGTTTAGTTACATCTAAAACATATTCATCTAAATTTTTTTTGTAATTATGCATTTCTAACTCTAATGGACTAGGCTCTTTTTTCCACTTCTTTTTAAACACTTGATTAAAAAAAGTAATCATACCAACACCTAATCCAATGGAATAAGATAATAATAGAATAAGAGGTTTGTTTTCTTTCTCCCCTGTAACTATCTCATATATTGAACTTAAAGATTCTGTCATATTAACATCTTCATGAAAATTAATTATTGCTATAGCAGCACCTAAAAAAAGAATTATGGAGATTATAAAAGTTTTCATTACTAAAGCTATATTGTTACTTTCTTTAGATACTTTTATATTGATTAATACCTCAGACTGTCCATATATTACTAAGTCAGAATTCTCTATGTTTTCTTTTATTTTTTTTATAATTTGTATAATAGTAATTACTTGACTTTTTCTATTAGTTGGAGTTTTACTTATTTCAATATTTAATATTTCACTATAAAGGTTATCATCAGTACAAAATAATGAAGCTACATCTTTTAATTTAATAATTTTATTAGGTTCCATCGTTACTTTAGGTTCTAGTTGTATAAAAATCTGTATTCCTTTTATATCAAATCACTCCAATTAAATATAATATCTTCTATGACTAATTTTGCCCTTTTAGGTTCACTTTTATTAGAATTATTACTTAAATACATTGTCCATATAGATCCTAAAAGTATAATAGTTAGAGATATCATTATTAAATATTTTAATAACTTTTTATTCATATTATCCATCCTCAGTTTTTTCATATTATTATTATTAGCTATTGTATTTTTTTAATGCAAAAAAATAAAGGCATAAATTATGCCTTTGAAAGTGAACTCTTCATATTTTTTAATATTTTTTTCTCTATTCTTGAAACTTGTACTTGAGATATCCCTAGTTTGTCAGCTATTTCAGTTTGGGTCTTATCATAAAAATATCTCATTATAATAATTTGTCTCTCTCGTGGTTTTAATTTCCCTATTGCTTCCTTTAACGTTAATCTATCTACTATTTCCCTGTCTTCATTTTCGTTACTTCCTACTCTATCTATTAATTGTATAGGTGAACCATCACCTTGATGTATAATATCATGTAAATAGTCAGGGTTATGATGAGAATCTAATGCCATGATAATATCTTCTTTATCTATTTTTATTTCTTCAGATATTTCAGTTATTGTTGGTTCCCTTCCTAATTTCTTTGAAAGTCTTTCTTTAGCCATTTTCGCTTTAATAGCAGTTTGCTTTAATGACCTACTAACTTTTATAATTCCATCATCCCTTAAAAACCTTTTGATTTCTCCTATAATCATTGGTACTGCGTATGTTGAAAACCTTACATTGTATTTTGTATCAAATTTCTGTATTGCTTTTATTAATCCTATGGAACCTAACTGAAATAAATCTTCTGTATCATAACCCCTATTCATAAATTTTTTTAATACACTACGTACTAAACCTAAATTATGGTTTACTAAAATAGATTGAGCCTCTTCATCCCCATGTTGGGCTTCCTTTATTAATTTAATAGTTTCTTCATGACTTAACAATTCGTTTTTTTTGTAATTTCTTGCACTAGCTTTCATATTATCTACTCCTCAGTGGAAGTATTTTTAAACTCTTTTGTCATAACAATCTTTGTTCCGGTTTCACTTGATTCTACAAATAAATTCTCCATAAAAGTTTGCATCACTGTAAAACCCATGCCAGACCTTTCTAATTCAGGTTGAGATGTATAAAAAGGTTCCATGGCTTTGTCCACATCTTCAATACCTTTTCCGTTGTCCTTTATTACTATTTTTAACATATTTCCTTCAATTATACATTCAATTTTAATTTCTCCTATTTTATTTTCATAGCCATGAATGATAGAATTTGTTACAGCCTCTGAAACTGCTGTTTTTACATCCGCTAACTCTTCTATTGTAGGATCTAGTTGTGATGCAAAAGAAGCTACTACAACTCTTGCAAATGCTTCATTTTGTGATTTGCTAGGTATAACTAATTTCATGTTGTTTTGCATGATATACAACACTCCCCCTATATATTATCTAACGCTTCATTTAAATTGTCATAAACATGGACAATTTTTAAAATGCCAGACATTTTTAATATTTTTTGTATCCTGTTGTTTGCATTAATCAAACAAACCTTTCCTCCATTTTGAGATACTGTTTTGTATCTACCCATTATTAATCCTATACCTGAACTATCCATAAAGTTTAAATTATCTAAATCTAGTATAATGTTATGTAACATTTTTTCAGAGTATAGTTCATCTACCTGCTTTCTAATATCTGAAGCAGTATGGTGGTCTAGTTCACCATTAAAATCAATAATAAGGTTTTTGTTAATAATTTTATAATTTATTTGCAAAAATATCCCTCCTTTTAAACCTTATTGATGTTATTCGCTATGTTTGTTTTCTTTCCCTTCAAAGAATTTTGTCTTGTTTTGTAATATTTATAAGAATAATATAAAATAATTACAAAGGAAGTTTTATCTAAGTAAAAATAGGTATAATAACTAATGGAGGTGTTATTATTAAAGCTTTATTTACATATGATTATGGGAAAGAAAAAATGAAAAAAATTGAAGAATTAGGCTATGAAATTATAATTAAAAAAGAAAAAAATCTAACTTTTACTCATGAACTTAAGGATGTAGAAATTTTAGTATGTTATAATCCATTTACAACTTTAGACATTAAAAAGATGAAGAAGTTAAAATGGATTCAATTATCTAGTATTGGTATAGACCAAGCTCCTATTAACTACATTAGAAAAAATAATATCATTTTAACAAATAATAAAGGTGGATATAGTATACCTATGGGAGAATGGATAGTTCTAAAAATCCTAGAATTATACAAAAAGAGTCATCAATTTTATAAAAAGCAAGAAAATAAGCGTTGGAAAATTGATACTAATGTATTAGAACTATACGGTAAAACAATAGGTTTTTTAGGAACAGGCAGTATCGCAAAGGAAGCAGCCAAACGTCTTAGTGGTTTTAATGTTAAAACTTTAGGTCTAAACACAAATGGCACATCTACAAAGTATTTTGATAAATGTTTTAGTAATGAAGAAATAAAAAAAATGTTAACCTTAAGTGATGTAATTGTATTATCTCTTCCCTACACAGAAAAAACTCATAATTTTGTTAATGAAGATATATTTAATATGATGAAAGATAGAGTCTTTTTTATTAATATTTCAAGGGGAAATATAGTTGACGAAACGGCTCTTATAGAGAATCTAAAGAGGGGTAAAATAAAGGGTGCTGCTTTGGATGTCTTTGAAAATGAGCCTTTAAATAACGATAATCCACTCTGGTCTATGGATAATGTTATAATAACTCCCCACAATTCTTGGGTATCGGAAATGAGAAATCAAAGACGGTTTGAAATCATATATGAAAATATGAAAAAATACTCTAATAATGATAAGCCTAATAATATAGTAAATCTAAATAGAGGTTATTAAACCATGGATATCCATGGTTTAATTTATTAACTTATTTTTAATAATTTTCCACTTTTTAAACTTATATTCAATTTTCTTAGTATATGCAGGACTAGTTGAAGGTAATAAATAATAATTTTTAATAGTTTTATTATTAAAGCCTATATGTTTCTTAAATAAATTCTGGGCTTTTGTTCCATTAAAAAAAATATATTCAATATTATAATATTTATCTAAAAAACACTCGATATCGTTTGGTACTTCATTCTTTATATTACTATCAAGACTCCCTTCCCTTGTACAATTTTTTAAAACATCCCATAATGCAATATTATGTTTTAATAAAAATATTTTCTTATTTTCATATTCATTATCTTTTTCTTTTTTAAATAATTTATATACAATATCCCAAAATTGATTCCGTTTAAACGCATAGTACTGTCTCTTTCTTAACGAATCATTCCCTGGCATTGAACCTAAAATTAATACTTTTGAATTTTTATCTACTATTGGTGGAAAAGCTAATAACATAAAATCCTCCCTTATACTTTTATCTTAATATAATTATACTCTAAATTTTAATCTTTACACATTAATATGATCTTTTATTATTTATTACATTTTTTTCACAACTTCACTTGACTAAATTGTTAAACTGGTTTATAATAATAAAAAATAAAGAAATTAAAACTGTGACGAGAAGAGTAGATATAACTGTAAGTTATAGCGAGTCGATGTTGGTGAGAGATCGATACTGAACTTATATTGAAGAACATCTCCGAGTTTCTAACCGAAATCTATTAAGAGAGTAGGATTAGACGGCACAAATCCGTTACCTTTTGACAATATCGAATTTTTTAGTTCCGTATTGGTATAAGATGACTATGATAATAGTCAACTAGGATGGTACCGCGTAAGTTAAGTCTTTCGTTCCTATAAAGGGATTCGAAGGACTTTTTTTATATTCAAAAACTAAAGGAGGTAGTAATATGTCAGAGAAATTAATAATACCAAAGGAGTACAAACCAAAACTAAATTTAAGAGAAACAGAAGTTGCAATCAAGAAAGTAAAAGATTATTTTGAGGATACTTTATCTGAAAAATTAAATCTAACAAGAGTATCAGCCCCTTTATTTGTCAAAGGAGAAAGTGGGCTTAACGATAACTTAAATGGAGTAGAACAACCAGTTTCTTTTGAAGTTGAAGAAGATAACTCTAGAGCAGAAATTGTTCATTCTCTAGCTAAGTGGAAACGTATGGCTCTATATAGATATGGTTTCAATCCTGAAGAGGGTTTATATACTGATATGAATGCAATCCGTACCTCAGAATCTTTAGATAACATTCACTCTATTTATGTAGATCAATGGGACTGGGAAAAAATTATCACAAAGAAAGAAAGATCAGAATCTAAATTAAAGGAAATAGTAAAAAATATTTATTCTGTATTTAAACAAACTGAAGAATATGTTGAAGGTATTTATCCTCATATTGAGGGTATCTTACCAGAGGATATAAGCTTTATTACCACTCAAGAACTTGAGGAATTATATCCGGATCTAACACCTAAAGAAAGAGAACATGCAATAGCTAAAGAAAAAGGTGCAGTGTTCATAATGCAAATTGGAGGTCCATTAGATTCTGGAATAAAACATGATGGTAGATCCCCTGATTATGATGATTGGAAATTAAATGGAGATATAATCTTTTGGTTCCCTACTTTAGATATAGGTCTAGAATTATCATCAATGGGAATAAGAGTTGATTCAGATTCATTGCAAAAACAACTGGAGTTTGAAGATTGTGAAGATCGTAAAAAGTATGATTATCATAAAATGATAATCGAAGATGAGTTACCCCTAACAATTGGTGGTGGAATCGGACAATCTAGAATTTGTATGTTCTTTTTACAAAAGGCTCATATAGGAGAAGTTCAATCTTCAATCTGGTCTGATGATATGATTGAAAAATGTGAAAAAGGAAATATAGAATTATTATAATCAATAAAAAGATAAATAATAAGGGATAGGATATATAAAAAATTATATATCCTATCCTTTTAATTTTTATAATTTAATTTTTAATGTTAAAATAGTAAATGATTATATAATAAGAAAGGAGAAATAAAAATGGAATATGAAAGTCCTCTATATAGACCGCCTAGTGAATCTAATTCTTTAATACTACAAATAACAATAGGTTGTTCCCATAATAAATGTACCTTCTGTAGTATGTACAAAGGTAAAAAATTCCGAATAAAATCATTAGATGAAATTAAAAATGATATAAGAATTGCAAGAAAAACCTATAGTAACGTAAAACGTATATTTTTAGCAGATGGTAATGCATTAGTATTAAAAACAAAAAAATTAAAAGAAGTTTTATCAGAAATTAACTCTATGTTTCCTGAATGTGAACGTATTGGAATATACACTGCTCCAAAGGATATATTATTAAAATCCATAACTGAACTTAAAGAATTAAAAAAACTAGGGATTAAGATAGCCTATCTAGGTATAGAATCTGGAAATAATGATGTATTAAAAAATATTAAAAAAGGTGTCTCATCCAATGAACTAAGAAAAGCTGGAAAAAGAATAGTTTCTTCAGGTATAAAGCTTTCAGTTACTTTAATTTCAGGTTTAGGTGGTAAATCTAACTGGAAACAACATGCCACTGATTCTGCCAGGCTTATTAATGATATTAATCCTGATTATCTAGCATTATTAACACTACTTATTAATAATGAAACAGAACTTTATGAAAAGATTGAAAATAACGAATTTAATTTATTATCTCCAAAGGAAGTATTATTAGAAACTAAATTACTTATAAGTAATTTAACTTTAGATAACTGTATTTTTAGAAGTAATCATCCATCTAACTATGTTCCTTTAGCTGGATTTTTAAGCAAAGATAAAAATTTATTACTTGATACTATAGATGAGGCTCTAAAACAAGATTATGATTTTAAAAATGAATATCTTAGAAGACTTTAGCGTGAACCTCCACCACTTTTATAAGTGGTGGTTTCTTAAATCTAGTCTAAAAATATTTCCTGCTTCATATTCTGTTTTAGCAAGGTCTAATTTTACCTCAAAGGAATAGGTAATAAAAGGTTATAAAGTTTCCCTAAATGAGAAAAATAAGTGGATACTTTCAACATATCTATATTTAAAACAAGATGGACTATAATAAGACCTATAACAGTCACAACATTAAGAATAAAGAAATCTTCGTCATAGAAGTCATTTAACTCATCTCTTTTAATTTAAAAATATTCATTTTGTTGTAAATTAATATAACACATAGTAAAAGTTAGATATGTACCTAACTTTTTAATTTTTAAATATATCATAAATTAAGTATTCATATAATTTAGGTAGTACTTCAAAGGAATATGGAATATTTATCCTTTCAGTATTTTTATGTAAATCCTTTCCATAAGGTCCAAATATGATTCCTGGAATATTTAATTTTTTTAAATCTTCAATCGGAAAATTATAATATTTTTCACCAAAAGGAATATTATTATAAATACTATATAATTTTTCACCGTCTATAGAACCTGTGTAACTTAAATCACAAATACCCATAAAATACTTACTTTTTTTTATACTTACATTAAAATTCAATTCTCCATATTTTATTGTCCTTTCTAAATTTTCGATAAATTTATTGTTATTAAGTTCTTTTTTAGGATAATATGGAGGGATAAAAGAAATAATTATCATAGGCCTTTTATTAGTATAATTATTATATATTTCCTTTACTGTTTTTATTGCAATAGTTTGATAATCATCTCCACTATTTCTCCAGGCCTCAATTTTTTTATTAATTAAATCATCTATTTCATTTCTCTTTATTTTTTTTACTTCTTCATATAACTCATTAAAAGTTTTAACACAACTTTCGACTTTTAACTTATTTTTCTTTACAAGAGTGAACTTAGAATAATTATTGTAATTTTCATTTACCATTTCTAAGCAATTTTTAAAGGCTTTTTTTGAAATATCTTTTATTTTATCTATTTTTGATTCGTTATTTAACGTGATCATATTATAATAAGCAACTGTAAATAATGGAGTCTGTACAGAATATAGCTCCTTTAAATCTTTAAGTTTTAAACACATTGGAGGTGGGGTAATTTCTTCATCATGATCACAGAATTCAGTATTCATTTCAAATAATCTATTAAATTCAGAAGCCATCAAGTTAGAACTTAGTCCACTAAATGGAGATCCAACATGGGTTTCTTTACCCACAAAAAATAGCATTGGCATAATTTTACCACAAGAACCTAAATGAATATATTTAGTATCATTATCATCACTATACATAAAAGGCTCTGGCAATAATACTCCTTCATATATTAAACCAAATTTTTCTTTCTTCTCTGCTAAATAAGATACAGCTTCTAACATTCCTTCAGAATTACTTTCTTCTGATGGTACTGCTAAAAATAAGATGTTACCATTTAAGTCATCTAATTTTGTTAATTTTCTAAGTAATTCAATTTCTAAGGCTAACCCAAATTTCATATCCGCTACACCTCTGCCAAAAAGCCAATCCCCTGTTTTTAAATCCATTAAAGACTCTTCGTCTAAATTTACTTCCTCCTCAACAATTTTTGTATATTCTATTGGATCAAAAGCATATTTCTTTAATTTTCCAAATTCTTCTACACCTACCACATCAGTATGTCCTGTAAGTATAATTGTTTTTTTTGTATTAGTTTTACTTTTATAAAATGCTGATACAAATTTTCTATTTAATGTATCTTTTTTAATATGTACTTTCTCTACGTAATTTGCATTTTTATTGAAATAAGGTATCTGTTTAAGTAAACTATAGACTTTATCTACTGTTAAATTTTCACTCTCTGTTCCAGATATTCCAGGTTCTTTTACTAATTGTAACATTGTATTCATAATTTTTTTCTTATCCATTTTATTACTCCTCTTTTAATAATAACTTATATTTTTGTTTTCACCCTTGAAATTATTATATCAAATTCATTTCTTATTTTAATAAATATTTTCTCTTCACTTTGTATTTTTATATAATGTTTAATTCAAATGAATATTGAATTAATAACATATTTATAACTGAATGTTAAAAATAAAATAAAAAGGGTTTTATAGTTATAAATATAATAATAAATATATTAGTAACAAAATGTTAATAGGTTATATTTATTTTTAATTTAAAATCTTTAATTGAAAAATGTTTTTTACTTCAATTAGATTAAAATGAAAATTTAAAGGAGGCAACATTATGACACTAGATTTTTCGAAAAAAGATAACAACAAAATCATAAAAAGTTGGATTTTTTACGATTGGGCTAACTCTGCTTTTGCTACTACTATTATGGCTACAGTTCTTCCTATTTTTTATACAGACATAGCAGGCAGTGCATTATCAAAAGCTAAAGCTACTTCTTATTGGGGCTATACTCAATCAATAGCTATGTTAATAGTGGCATTAATGGTACCAGTTCTTGGTGCTATATCTGATTTTTCTCATCTTAAAATGAGATTTTTAAAAATATTTGCATATACAGGTATCCTAGCTACAGCATCACTTATTACGGTTGATTCTGGTGATTATATCCTTTGCTCTTTATTATTTATTTTCGCTAGTATAGGATTTTCTGGAGGTAATGTTTTTTATGATAGCATTTTACCCGAAATATCGACTTCTGAAAATATAGATACTATATCTTCAAAAGGATTTGCTATGGGATATCTTGGCGGTGGATTGTTATTAATGATAAATCTTTTTATAATTCAATTTCCAAAACTTTTTTTCTTTAAAAACACTGTTATAGCCACTAGATTTACTTTTTTAACTGTTGCTGTTTGGTGGTTTGTTTTTTCCCTACCTTTATTTAAAAGCGTTCGTGATATTAAACAAAAGGTATCAAAAGATTCGTACGTTTTAATAGGATTTAAAAGAATCTATAATACTTTTAAAGAAATAAAAAAATATAAACAATTATTTAAATTCATCTTAGCTTTCTGGTTATATAATGACGGCATAGGTACAATTATAAGAATGGCTACTATCTATGGAAGAGAAGTTGGTATTGGGAAATTGCATTTAATAGGTGCTTTATTATTAACGCAATTTGTAGGAATACCTTTTTCATTATTATTTGGTAAAATAGCTAAAAGAGTCGGAACAAAAAAGTCAATATATATTGCTATATCTATATATATCCTAATAACAACCTGGGGATTTTTCCTAAATTCAGCTTTCGATTTCTGGGTACTTGCATTTTTAGTAGGTACAGTACAAGGTGGAAGTCAAGCCTTAAGCAGATCCCTTTATGCTTCAATGGTTCCGAAAAAAAAATCCTCTGAATTCTTTGGTTTCTTAGCAATTTCTAGTAAGTTTGCAGCTGTATTCGGGCCCTTTGTATTTGCTTTAATAGCACAATTAACAGGTTCTAGTAGGTTTGGTATTATATCATTAATTGCTTTCTTTATTCTAGGTTTAATACTTCTCTCAACAGTAAATGTAAACGAGGGAAGGAAAATTGCAAATAATTAAATACCTATATTAGTTAAGATAATATCTAATCATAATTAAATTTTGACATCAATATATATTATTATACAAAATTTAAAATTATAATGATTTAAAGTGCTAATTTAATTTAAATTGTATACAAGCCCAAAAAAACACTTTTATTATTAATAAAAATATGCTATTATATATTTATGTTAAATGTTTCAAGGAGGTGAAATTTTATGGCTTACAAGATAACAGATGAATGCATTAGCTGTGGAGCTTGTGAACCTGAATGTCCAGTAGGGGTTATTAGTGAAGGAGACGACATATACGTTATAGATGCAGATGGTTGTATAGATTGTGGAGCATGTGCTGATGTATGTCCAGTTGATGCACCAGTAGAAGAATAATTTAATTTTACATAAAAAGACCCTCACTGAGGGTCTTTTTTTATTAAAATATTAATAATTATAATACTCACCTTTAAAAACAGAAGTTGCTAGACCTGTCATTATAATTCTACCGTCATCATATTCTTCAATTCCAATACTTCCACCTTCTAAATTAACATTTACTTTAGAATTTAAATTAAAATATCTTCTTCCTATGATAACTGCAGCAGCTGCTCCTGTACCACATGCTAAGGTTTTACCAACTCCCCTTTCCCAAGTAATTAGTTCTATCTCTCTTTCACTTATTTTTTTTACGAAATTTACATTTATTCCTTCTGGAAATAGATAACTTTTTTCTATTGCTTTACCTTCCCTTTCTATATCAATTTTTTTAATATTATCCACATAAATTATAGCATTTACACTTCCTATATTTAATGCCGAAATAATATATTCTTTACCTTCAATATCTACAGATTTACAAATAAATGATTTATCATTAGTAAAGACTGGTATTTCTTTTGCAGAAAAATTAGGTTTTCCTATATCAACTTGTACTAATTCTACTCTATTTTCATTTAATAAAACTCTTGTTTTCATTATTCCAGCTAATGTTTCAACAGCAAATTTCTTTTCTTTTACAAGTTTATTGTCATACACAAATTTAGAAAAACATCTTATGCCGTTACCACACATACTTGCTTCAGTTCCATCAGCATTAAAAAAAAGCATTTTAATATCTGCTAAAGATGATTTTTCTGCTACTATCATTCCATCTGCTCCTACGCCAAAGTGTCTATTACAAACCGTTTTAGCCAATTCATTATAATTTTTTATTTTCTTATCTAATGCATTTATAATCACAAAATCATTACCTAATCCATGAATTTTTTCAAATTGTAACATATATCCACCTCACTTAAATAAAATTTCCAATGTCCTTACTCACAGTCCCTACTAATTAATTATAACAAAAAAAGAACTTAAAATTTAGCCATTAAAATGTTATAATAAAGTAAACATATTTGAAAGGAGAAATATCTTGCTAAAAAAAATAAAAGAAGAATTATATAATGTAAAACAAAAAGACCCAGCAGCTAATAATATGTTTGAAATTTTAATTACTTATCCAGGTGTACATGCAGTTTTATCATATAGGTTGGCTCACTTTTTTTATATAAATAAATTTAAATTTATTGCAAAACTAATATCTAATATTTCTAGATTTTTTACTGGAATAGAAATCCATCCAGGTGCAACTATAGGCAAAAGATTATTTATTGACCATGGTAATGGTATAGTAATAGGGGAAACAGCAGAAATAGGTGATAACGTCACTATTTATCATCAAGTTACTTTAGGTGGGACTGGTAAAGATACTGGTAAACGCCATCCTACTATCCATGACAATGTACTTATAGGTTCAGGTGCTAAACTATTAGGTCCTATTACAATAGGTTCTAATTCTAAAATAGGAGCAGGTAGTATCGTTTTAAATAATATTCCTTCCAATTGTACTGCTGTGGGAAATCCTGCTAAAATCGTTAAAAGAAATAATAATGAAGATAACATTATTTTTTTAAAGGACAAGCGTATGGACATATTAAAGCGTATAGATGAACTAGAAAAATTAGAAAAACAGGCAGAAAAATAAGCTCTATTACTAAAGAGCTTATTTTTTTGCTCAAATATTATTTTGTAATTAATCAAAAAGTGAGTTCTTTTCCATTTTCTTTTAACCATTGTCTGTGCTTTTTGTAATCTGGTAATACATTTTTTACAAGCCCCCAATATCTTTTAGAATGATTCAAGTGTACTAAGTGACAAAGTTCATGTACAACAATATAATCTATAATTTCTATAGGAGCCATTATTATTTTATAATTAAAATATAAGTCCCCCTTTGAAGAACAACTCCCCCATCTACTTTTTTGCTCCTTAACTTTTATTTTTCTTACTGGTCTATTAATCTTAAATATATATTTGTTTATACGATTAGTAAGTAATATTAATGCCTTTTCTTTGTACCACTTTTTTAATGCTTCCTTTAAAATAATTTTATCAGTTGTATAAGTATATATATTTAATTTTTCATTATGCAACTTAATTTTTATGTTGTCGATATTTTCTTTAAAGATTAACTTCATTTTATATTCTTTTCCTAAATATAAAAAGATACCTCCTGTTTGGAATTTTCTTTTACCTAACTTTTTCTCTATAACTTCTAACTCGTGGATTTTTTTAATAATCCACTGTTTTTTATTTTCTATAATATCAATTAATTTTTCTTTTTTTACACCTTTAGGTGAAAGTATTCTAATATTTTTAGAAGATTTCATCTGAATTTCTAAAGTTTTTCTATCTCTATAAATAACATCTATACTAAGTTCTTTATTATTAAACTCTATAAATAATTTCATAATAACCTTCCTTTTATATTAAAAATACACTACGTCATTACGTAGTGTAAGTAAAATATATTGAGTAAATCTATGAGCCGAGTTCTGTATTAAACAGTCATCTATCTAGACTTATCGTTGCCAATAAGTTCAAGCGACCTACCTACGAGACAGTAGCGAGCAGCTACTTTTCATCGTCTCTACTTGGTCTTGCTCCAGATGGGGTTTACATAGCTAACTAGTCACCTAGTTACTGGTGAGCTCTTACCTCGCCTTTCCACCCTTACCTGAAATAATCAGGCGGTATATCTCTGTTGCACTATCCTTAGGGTCGCCCCCACTGGACGTTATCCAGCATCTGTGCTCTATGGAGCTCGGACTTTCCTCATGCAAAATGCATGCGACTGTTTGACTTACTCAATTCTTTTTTTATTTCAGTACAAACTAGTATAGCATGTTATTAAGATTATGTCAACTGCTTTTTTTATTTTAATATTTATAATAATAATTAATTCTCTTCCATTACATAGTATAATATTCTACCACAATTGTCACAGAAATGAATTTTACTGTTTGATTTTATTTTAGATAAAGTAGAAAGAGGTATATTCATATGACAGCCTGTACATTTATCACCTATCACTTTAACGACAGCTTTACCTTTTCTACTTTTTAATTTCTTATATCTTCTTAACATATCATCATCTAACTTTTTTATGATATCTTTATGATTATTCTCTATTTCTTCAATTTCTTTAGTTAATGCTTTTAGCTTTTCATCCTTTTCTTCCTTAATTTTATCTATGGTTTTAACTAAACTTTTATATTCTTTATCAAGTACTAATATTTCTTTATCTGTTTTTTCTATATCTTCCATTAAAGTAAGTATATCTGTTTCTAAATTATTTGCTGTCTCTTTTAGTTCAGTATCTTCTTGTTGCAATTTCTCTAAATGTTTAATATTTGATATATCTCCTCCATAAAGTTTATTATCGATTTGTTTTATACTATAATTTATTTCCTTTAATTTTTTGTTATGTCTTTCAATTTTTTCATTATCAACTTCAAATTGAGTTTTTTTATTCATTAAATCATATTTAATTTGCATTAATTTCACATTTAAATCTTCTATGTCCTTTTCATCCATTAAATTTTCTTTTTCTTCTTCTATTTCTGTTAACCTATTATCATAATTTTGTAATTGCCATAAAAGTTTTAGTTGATTCACGTTATACCTCCTAGCGACTCTTCATGTTTATATTATTGAAAAAGGCGCAATATTATCAAATTCTGAAACAGAAATTTCTAAATTACTGGTTTCGCTTTCTAAGAATTGTTTTATTACAGGTAATATTATTTTTTCTGTATTATAATAATTAGCATCTATAAGATTTAATCCTAAGTCTAAAGCTTTTTTTGCATCTTCTGGTCTAATATCTCCTGTTATATAAGCGTCAGCCCCTTTATCATTAACAATATTTATTAAATCAGAACCACTACCTCCACAAACAGCAACCCTTTCAATCGTTTTGTCTATTTTACCATAAACTTTAACATTTCCACAATCTAAATTCTTTTTAACCTTTTGTGCAAAATCCTTTAATTTTGTTGGTTGAATATTACCTATACGTCCTATACCATAAACTTTTGTTTTATTGATTAATGGATATATATCATAAGCAACCTCTTCATAAGGATGTTTCTTAATCATAATTGATAATACATCTTCTAAGATATCTTCTGTAACTATAGTCTCTATTCTTACTTCCCACACCTTTTCTAATTTATCTTTTTTTCCTATATAAGGATTTGTATTCTCTCTAGGCATAAAAGTTCCTATTCCCTCTACATTAAAGCTACAGTGACTATAATTCCCTATCCAACCTGCTCCTTTTTTAGAAATCACTTCTCTTAATTCCTCTGCATGTTTATAAGGTACAAATACAACTATTTTATATAATTTTTTAACTAACATTTCCTTTATTATCTCTGAATTTTTTATATCTAATAATTTTGTAAGTTTATCATTTATTCCTCCTGGAGAAATATCTAAATTACTATGAGCTGTATAAACACTTATATTATTTTTTACTATACTTGATATTAGTTTTCCTTTAACAGTGTCATTATTTATATTATTAATACTTTCATAAAATAGTGGATGATGAGTTATTATAATATCTGTACTATTTTCTATTGCTTCATTTAAAACATCCTGTGTTATATCTAAGGCTAACAAAACCTTTTTTATTCTTTTTTTTAAACTCCCTATTTGCAACCCTGAATAGTCATTTTCATCTAGCTTATAAGGTGCAAATATATTTAATAGCCGGATAATATCCTCTGTAATCATATAGACTCCTTCATCCTTTTAATTTTATTATATTTTATTTTTAATTTATTATATTTATCATTTCTGTTAATATTACCATTTTCCTCTATGTTTTTCAAAATTGTTCTTATTTTTTTAAGTTTTTTAGCTAGGAAAGAATCTAATAATGGATCTTTATTTTCTAATAGTTTTTTACCTATTTCAAGAAATATTGGATCCTCAATATTGTCCTTACCTAATTGAACTTTTATAATTTCATAATATCTATTATCTTCCTTTGATAATTTTTCATCTATTATTTTAAAATTGTTATTATACAAATATCTTCTTAATTGCTCAGATGCGACCATAGGCTGTAATATAAAGTTTTTAATATCTTTCACTATCAAACTAGATTCAGATAAAATTTCTGATATCAAAATACCGCCCATTCCAGCTATTATTACTGTATCTACTTCCCTAGGCTTTAAAACTTTTAACCCATTTCCAAGTCTTGTTTCAATTTTATTTTCTAATCCTTTTTTAATAATATAACCCTTTGCACTTTCTAAAGGTGCTTTGTTTACATCACTGGCAATAACTTCTTTTGCTATTCCTTTTTCTATTAGATAAACAGGTATGTATCCATGGTCTGTACCTATATCGGCTACTATAGTGTCTTTTTCAACAAATTTAGAAATCGTTTTTAATCTTGGTGAAAGTCTCATATAATTCCCCTTATCAAAGTTATAGTTGTTTAGTGAAATCGTAAAACTCATCTATAGTACCTTTATAATGGGGTACAAGATTCGTATTTTTTTTATTAATTAAATGATTAGTTATAAGATAAGTTTTTATTCCTAATTCACTAGCAATAATATCCTCCTGCATGTCATTTCCAACCATCATTACTTCACTAGGTTTTCTTTCTATTTTATTAAGTATTTCTGAGTAATATTCTAAATTAGGTTTGCAAAAATGCATGTTTTCATATGTTGTAATAAATACAAAATCTTCTTTATTTAAACCAGACCATTGTATTCTATGATATATTGCCTCCTTTGGAAATAAAGGATTTGTAGCTAAAATAATTTCATATCCTTTATCCTTTAAAAACTTTACTGACTTCACTATTTTTTCATTTGGCTTTGCAATATTTTTTAATACTTTAAAATCTTCATTATAAAATTCATCAAATATAGGTTTTAATTCCTCTAAATCATAATTTGTTTTTTTATCAAAGTCTTCAAAGAAAGCATCTATATTTAATTTATCTTCCTCTAAATTATTTACCATATATTTTGTAGAAGTCCATACTAATTTTTTAAGTTCTTCATAAGTAAAATATTCAGATAACTTCTTAGATAATTCTTTAAAATAACTTTCGGTAAACTCTTCAATATCCATAGGTAGTAAAGTGCCATCAAGATCAAATAATATTGATTTAATTCCTTTCATAATATCCTCCTTTTCTAATAGTAATTAAAGATTCGCCCTATGGACGAATCTTTAATTATATTAGAGTAAAAAACATTTAATATTCTTACTCTAAGAAATCTTTAAGTTTTTTACTTCTACTTGGATGTCTAAGTTTTCTTAATGCTTTTGCTTCTATTTGTCTAATTCTTTCTCGAGTTACATCAAATTCTTTTCCTACTTCTTCTAAAGTTCTAGCTCTTCCGTCATCTAATCCAAATCTTAACCTAAGAACCTTTTGTTCTCTTGGTGTAAGTGTATCTAAAACATCAACTAATTGTTCCTTTAAAAGGGTAAAGGTAGCTGCTTCAGACGGTGCCTGAGCATCATCATCCGGTATAAAATCGCCTAAATGACTATCTTCTTCTTCACCTATAGGAGTCTCTAAAGATACTGGTTCCTGAGCTATTTTAATGATTTCTCTTACCTTCTCTTCGTCTAGGTTCATTTCCTCAGCAATTTCTTCAGGTGTAGGTTCTCTACCTAAATCCTGTAATAGTTGTCTAGATACTCTAATTAATTTATTTATAGTCTCTACCATATGAACTGGGATTCTTATAGTTCTTGCTTGGTCTGCTATAGCTCTAGTTATTGCTTGACGTATCCACCAAGTGGCATAGGTACTAAACTTATATCCTTTTCTATAATCAAATTTTTCAACTGCTTTCATTAGTACCATATTTCCTTCTTGGATTAGGTCTAAAAATAGCATTCCTCTTCCAACATATCTCTTAGCTATACTAACTACTAACCTTAAATTTGCTTCAGCTAATCTTCTTTTAGCTAAAAAGTCTCCTTCTTCCATCTTTTGGGCTAGATCTTTCTCCTCATCAGCGGTTAATAATGGTACCTTTCCTATCTCTTTTAAATACATTCTAACAGGATCATCAACATTTATACCTTTAGGTATAGTTATAATTGATTCAGTACTTTTATCATCTTTATCATCATCAGTATCATCATCTTCATCATCTATTAACACATCATCTTTATCTCCAAGGATTTCTATGCCCATATCTTCTAAACTTGCATATATATCATCTATTTGTTCTGAGTCTAATGATATTTCCTCAAGAGCATCCATTATTTCTTTATATGTCAAAATACCTTTCTTTTTACCCTTTTCAATCAACTTCTTAACTATTTCCATCTGTTGCTTTTTATTATTGTTTTTTTTCTTCTTACTCATTCTCTTTACCTCCTTCCGAAAAATCTATTGATGTAATTTTAATTGTTTTTCTATACTTATAAGTTGTAGGCATAATTGATTGAATTTTTCAACATCTCCTTCTTTACTTTCATTTTTTTCATATTGTTTTAATTTTTCTTTTATATCCTGTTTTTTTAGCTTTAATTTATAATAATTAATCTTATCTATATAATCTCGTACAGCCTTTATTTTTTCGCTGCCTTCCATAGGGTTTTCCATATCAAAAGTTTCTTTTACTTTTTCTAAATCTTTTTTTTCAAATTTATCTTTAACATAATCAAATTTCATATCATCATTTTCATTATACTTGTTATATATTGTTTCAGCTAATTTTCTATATACATTATTAAAAAAGTCCTTTGGTTTGATTTCATCTTTTATCTTATTATATATAGTTTTATCCTTTATAATTAAATTTATTAAATTTCTCTCTGCTGTTAAGTGTCCTGGCTCTAATGTATAATTTACAGGAACTATTTTTTCTTTACTATTATTATTTCTATAATTATTATATATATACTTGTCCTTTTCCCTATTTTTAGTATAAGGTTTTTTGTTTCTGTAAATTTCTTTTTTTATTGCTTCCTTTGATATATTTGTTTCTTCAGCTATCTTGTTTATATAAACATCAATTTCTATTGTGCTTTTTATTTTTTTAAGTAAATTTGTGATTTTTTTTGTGAAATTAATACTACCTTCAACAGTATTTATATCATATATTTTTTTGTAATAATATATTTTAAAATCTATATAATCTAAAGATTTTTCTAAAAGTTTATTAAAACCTTCTTTACCATTATCCTTAATATAATCGTCGGGATCTTTACTTTCTGGTAATAAAATAACTTGAGCTTTTATCCCTTGTGAATATAAAATTTCTAAAGCTTTGTCTGTTGCTAACTGTCCTGCTTTATCTGAATCATAACAAATATAAAATCTCTTTCCATATCTATTTAATAATTTCGCTTGATCTTTGGTTAATGCTGTGCCTAAAGAAGCAACTGCATAATTTATTCCGTATTTAAAAAGAGAAATTACATCCATATAACCTTCAACTAAAAGGATTTTATCATTCTTATTTTTTTTAATTATATTTAATCCATAAAGATTTTTTCCTTTATTAAAAACTGGTGTATCAGGAGAATTCAAATATTTCGGTTGTGAATTATCTAAAACTCTACCTCCAAATCCAATAACATTATTCCTTGTATTAATTATAGGGAATATTATTCTATCTCTAAATCTATCAAAATATCCTTCTTTCTGTTTTCTTTTAATAATTAGTCCAACTTCCGATATTTCATTTTCTTTAAATCCTCTAGTCTTTAGATGTTTTTTTAAATCTTCCCAATCAGGTTTAGCATATCCTAAACCAAATGACTTTATAGTTTTTATATCTATACCTCTATTTAGTAAATAGTTATATGCTTTTTTATTATTAAAAAGATTTTTATAAAAATAAATGGCTGCTTCTCTATTAATTTCAAATAATCTTTTTCTTCTTTTATCTTCTTTACTATTTCTTTTTAACTTCTTATCATCTAAATTAATATTTACTCTTTCAGCTAATAATTGTAATGCTTCTATAAAATCAAGATTCTGATACTCCATAATAAATTTAATGACATCTCCACCTTCATTACAACCAAAACAATGAAAAATCTGTTTTGATGGAGATACAACAAAGGAAGGTGTCTTTTCATTATGAAAAGGACATAGTCCTTTATAATTTGAGCCTGTCCTTTTTAAACTAATATATTCTGATATAACATCAACAATATCATTTTTTTCTCTTATTTCTTCTATGGTCTCCTCCGAGAAGGTATATGTCATATATACCACCTTTATATAATCTATTCGTCAAAAATTGACGTTTCCCTTCCTATTTTCAAAAACTATTACTATCCATTTTTTAGTATCAACAATTCTAAATTCTTTTTAAACTTATTATCATCTGCATTTTTTCTTTTTCTTGGTCCTTTTATTTTACATTTATTACTTTTTCTCAATTTCATAGTTATGTGTCTTGTATTCAACAAATTGTTTATATTCTTATTGTTATATATATATCCTCTTGCTGATATACTAAAACATTTTTTAGATAAAGCCATTGAAGCTAATCCGTAATCATTCGTTATTACTATATCACCTTGTTCAGCTTTATTAATAATTGCAATATCGGCTGCTTGACTATGATTATCAACTATGATTGTATTAGCTTTATCACCCACTTCTATTATATGGTTAATATTTGTTACAAAATACACTTCTAGATTATAGTCTACTCCTAACTCAATTATTATATCCTTAACTGGACATGAATCTGCATCTACTAAAATTTTCATAAAATCATTCCTTATACGTCAAGAAATTCCCAAAAATATATATTCGACATAAAATTACTTTTTCCTTCTTTTTTTATTTTTTTAGTTTCTCCTCCACGGAGTTGGCACAAAAATTTTGTTAAAAAGATTAATAGCATATTTATCAGTCATACCTGCAATATAATAACATACAACATCTTCCTTAGATTTCTTGCATTCCCTTAATTCTAAAGGAATCTCTTTAAAGTTTTTCATATAATAACTATATAACTGTTCTAATACATATGCAGCCTTATCATCCTGCTTTTTTGCATTTTTATTCAAATACACATTTTCAAACATAAATTTTCTTAACTTATTTGTATAATACAAAATTTTTTTACTCATGTTTATTTCTGTTTTCCCATAACTGTTATTTATAATATCTACTATCATAGTATTTATTCTTTCACCGTGATTAGCACCTAAAATATTCAAACAATCTTTTGGTAAATCATTTATAGATAAAATCTCTGCTCTTATTGAATCATCTATATCATGGTTTATATAGGCTATTCTATCTGCTATTTTAACAATTTGCCCCTCTAAAGTGCTGGGACTATTTTCACCTGTATGTTTTAATACCCCATCTCTTACTTCGTATGTTAAATTTAATCCTCTTTTACCTCTTCTAAATTCTAGATAATCTACTATCCTAAGGCTTTGTTCATTATGTTTAAATCCTCCTGTATGGAGTTTATCTAGAATTTGTTCACCTGTGTGTCCAAACGGAGTATGCCCTAAATCATGTCCTAAAGCTATAGCTTCAGTTAAATCTTCATTTAACTTTAAAGCTCTTGCTAATGTTCTTGATATTTGGTTAACCTCTAACGTGTGAGTTAATCGTGTCCTATAATGATCACTTTCTGGAGCTATAAAAACTTGAGTTTTATGTTTTAATCGTCGAAATGCTTTAGAGTGAATTATTCTATCTCTATCTCTTTGAAATTCAGTTCTTATTGAACATTTTTTTTCTCTTTTTTCCCTTCCCTTTGAATCTGAACTTAAGGTAGCAGTTTTACATAAGATATCTCTTTCAATTTTTTCTGTATTCAACCTTATATTCACATACATGCTCCCTTTCTTTTTTTATTTGTTCTAAAATATATTGTATTTATAAATACAACAAATATACCAAATTTCCTTTAATTTAATTATTAAATAATGTTAATTTACTATTTATAAAGATAAAAAACGGCCAAGGGCCGTTTAACTTATTTCATCATCTCTTATCATTTCAAATATTAAGCTTGCAGTTTCTTCTACAGCTTTATTAGAGACATCAATAACTGTACACTTTAACTTTTTCATTAACTCCTCTGCATATTCAATTTCACTTAATATTCTTTCCATACTAGCGTAATTTGCTGTATCATTTAAACCTAATGCTTTTAATCTTTCCTGTCTAATTTCATTTAGTTTTATAGGATTTGCCGTTAAACCAATTATTTTTTTAGGATCTATGTCAAATAACTCTTTTGGTGCTGTAACTTCTGGAATTAATGGTACATTTGCCACCTTAATATTTCTATGGGCTAAATACATACTTAAAGGTGTTTTAGAAGTTCTAGAAACTCCTATTAAAACTATATCTGCTTTCTTTATACCTCTTGAATCTTTTCCATCATCATATTTAACTGCAAATTCAACAGCTTCTACTTTTCTAAAATATTTCTCATCTAGTCTTCTTATCAATCCTGGCTCTCTTTTAGGTGATGATCCGACTACTGATTTTAGCCCTTCAAGTATAGGTTCCATTAAATCTATAGCTTTAATCTCATATTCTTTAGCTTTCTCAATAAGTATATTTCTCAATTCTTCTACTACTATAGTAAATACTATAATACAATTTTCTTCCTTTGCTTCTTCTAATATTTCAATTATCTGTTTCTCTTCAGTAATATATGGAAACCTTCTTGTTTCATATTTTCCTGAGTTGAATTGACTTACAGCTGCTTTAGCAACCTGTTCACCTGTTTCTCCTATTGAATCTGATAAAACATAAACAACAGTATTTTTATTCATAATTACCTCCTAACCTTGTATACCTAAATCAACAAATACATTAGTTATATTAGTTTTAGAAATTCTACCTATTACCTTGTATCCTTTAACTTTATTATCATTTTGTATTTCTTCAACTACAGGAACACTATCAATTTCGTGGTCAATTAATTTTATAGCTGCATCTAAAATTGACTCATCTGGAAAAGTCAAAACTATATTAGGCATCCTATTCATAATTACACCTACTGGAATCTTATGTATATCAATTCCACCTATTGCATTTTTTAAAAAGTCTTTTCTTGAAACTACACCTGATAATAAACCATCAGTTATAACAAAAATTGTTCCGACATCTTCTAAAAACAAAGTTACAATAGCATCATAAACAGTGGTTTCTTCATCTACAACAACAGGTACTGACTTTATTTCAGATACCTTAATACTATTAATTTTATCTAAAAATAAGTTTATATTCGATTTGCCAGAATAAAAGTATCCTACCTTTGGTCTAGCATCTAAAATACCACTCATTGTTAATATCGAAAGATCAGGTCTTAAGGTAGCTCTTGTAAGTTTTAACTTTTTTGCAATATTTTCACTTGTTATAGGCTCATTATCCCTTACTATATCTATTATCTTCTCTTGCCTTTCTGTTAGTTGAATTTTTCTCACCCTCTCATATTATTGGGTAAATAACTTAATAGTATTTTATCAAAACGTCTATATTATGGTCAAGAAACCTCAAAATGCATTTCTAAGATAAAACAAATGCGACTTTAAGCCGCATTTATCTATCTATTTATTTTTTATTTTTGATAAGTCACATATTTTATTCATAGTATTTGCAATAGTTTTTATTAAAGCTAATCTATTGTTTTTTAAATCTTCATCATCAACCATAACCATAACATTATCGAAAAAATCATCTATTGGATCTTTTAAATTAAGTAATCCATCTAGGGCTTTATCATATTCTCTTTCTTTGATATATGATAATATTGTTTCTTTGACATCACTAAAAACTTGATAAAGTTTTTTCTCTTCTTCTTCTTTTAATAAATCCTTATCAATCTTAGTTTCATTAGCTTTATTAGCTAATTTTACAACTCTATTAAATGCAGTAAGAACTTCTTCTAATTCATCTTTCTTTATCCACTTATTAAGTTCTATTGCTCTTGTTTGAAGATCTGTAATATTATTATTTACATTAATTATAGCATCTACTACATCATATCTTATGCCGTTATTAATAAACATATTTTTCATTCTAGCTTTGAAAAATTTAATGATTTCCTCTTTAACTTTATCAATGTTAAAGTCAATATTACTTTTATATATAGATAAAGAATTATCTATTAACTCATCTATAGAAATATTTATATTTTTATCTAGTATAATGTTAATAATCCCTAAAGCCTGTCTTCTAAGTCCATAAGGGTCCTGTGAACCTGTAGGTTGTATTCCTATTGCAAAACAACCACATATAGTATCTAGTTTGTCTGCTATGCTAATAACAGCTCCTGCTGTCGTTGTTGGATAATCATCCTCTGAAAATCTTGGAAGATAATGTTCATAAATAGCTAAACTTACTATTTCGTTTTCTCCTGATATTTTAGCATATTCTCTTCCCATAATACCTTGTAATTCACTAAATTCGTTAACCATATTAGTAACTAGATCAGCTTTTGATAAGTAAGCTGCCCTTTGTATATTACTTTCTGTTTCATCACCTAATTGTAAAATTTCAGATAAATGAGTAGTTAATTCTTTAATTCTTATTGTTTTATCATATATTGTTCCTAATTTCTCCTGGAATACAACATTCTTTAAATTATTAACATAATCTTCTAAATTATATTTTGTATCCTCTTCAAAGAAAAACTTAGCATCTTCAAGTCTTGCTTCTATAACTTTCTCATTTCCCTTAGCTACAGTATCTAAGTACTCTTTGTTTCCATTTCTTACTGCTATAAAATATGGTAATAATCTATCTTTATCATCCACTACAGGATAATATCTTTGATGTTCTTTCATTGGAGTAGTTATAACTTCTTTAGGTAAATCTAAAAATTTATGATTAATATTTCCTATCAAAGGAGTTGGATATTCAACAATATAAGTTAATTCTTTAAGTAATCCTTTATCTTGTAATAAGTTACCACCCTTCTCCTTAGCAAGCTTTTCACATCCACTTTTTATAATTTCCATTCTTTCGTTTTGATCTACTATTACATAATTTTCTCTTAACTTCTCAAAATACTCATCTACATTTGCTATCTTTATATTAGATGAACCTAAAAATCTATGTCCTCTAGTTACATTACCTGCAATAATTCCTTCTAAGTCAAATTTAACTATTTCATCATTAAATAATGAAATTATCCATCTTATAGGTCTTGCAAATTTTAAGTTCTTTCCTCCCCATTTCATTGGTTTTGGGAAATTAATATTTTTTATAATTTGAGGTAATTCATTTTGTAAAACTTCTGTTACCTTTTTACCCTTTTGGACCTTATTAGCATAAATATATTCTTCACCTTTAAAATCCTTAATTATAATATCTTCTAAAGCAACACCTTGACCTCTAGCGAATCCCTCTAACGCTTTAGTAGGATTGCCTTTTTCATCATATCCAATTTTTTTAGAAGGCCCTTTTACTAACTCTTCTAAATCAGATTGAAAACCAGAAATTTCATTAATTATAGCTACTAATCTTCTTGGAGTTGCATAGACCTTGATATCTTCAAAAGAAATTCTTTCTTCTTTTAATGTAGTCTTTATGTTATTTTTAAGTTGATTTAAAGAATCATCGATAAATCTAGATGGTATTTCTTCTGTACCTATTTCTAAAAGAAATTTATTCATTATCTTCACCTTCCTTTAACAATGGAAATCCTAGTTTTTCTCTCTTTTCCACATATTCAGAAGCGACTAAACGTGCAAGATTTCTTACTTTTGAAATATAACTTGTTCTCTCAGTAACACTTATTGCCCCTCTTGCATCTAGAACATTGAATGTATGAGAACATTTTAAAACAAAATCATATGCTGGATATACTAAATTTTTATCTATTAATTCTTTTGCTTGTTTTTCGTAGGTATCAAATAAATCAAACAAAACATCTACATCGGCTTCATCAAAGCTGTAAACAGAATGTTCATACTCAGCTTGTTTAAATATCTCCCCATATTTAACTCCCTCTACCCATTCTATATCAAATACATTATCTACATCTTGTAAATACATAGCGATTCTTTCTAATCCATAAGTTAGTTCGGCAGATTCTAATTCGCAGTTAATTCCACCAACTTGTTGAAAATAAGTAAATTGAGTTATTTCCATTCCATCTAACCAAACTTCCCAACCTAATCCCCATGCACCTAATGTTGGGGCTTCCCAGTTATCTTCAACAAATCTTATATCATGCTTTAAAGGATCTATCCCTATAGCTTTTAAACTATCTAGATATTGTTCTTGAACATCTTCTGGAGACGGTTTTAAGATTACTTGTATCTGATGATGCTGATAGACCCTATTAGGATTTTCTCCATATCTAGCATCTGCTGGTCTCCTTGAAGGTTCAACATAAACAACTTTCCAAGGCTCAGGTCCTAAAGATCTAAGAAAAGTGCGTGGGTTCATAGTACCTGCCCCTTTTTCTACGTCATAGGGTTGCATTATAAGACAATCTTTTTCTCCCCAGTATTTCTGTAAAGTTAATATTAAATCTTGTAAATACATATTTTACCTCCTTTATATACATGCATTTTTTTAAACATATAAAAAAACCCTCCATCCCTGGCTAGGGACGAAAGGTTACTTCCGCGGTTCCACCCTAATTGGTATATTTTAATAAGCATACCCTCTTTGAAAATTTGCTCAAAAGCGCCTTTCAACAATCTATTATATCAGGCTTTCACCCTTCCTGACTCGCTTTTAATAATTAAAATTGTCTACTCCTCTTCATCATAGCAAACTATTTTGTATATAGATAATTTAGCAAATAATCATTCTTTTGTCAATACTATTTATCATTATTTTCTTTATATTCTTCATAAAAATCTTCAGATTTATTAGTTCTTTTTACTTTATCTACTGTCTTTTCTGCCATTTCACTTATATTTACTACTTCACCATCTTCTTTTACTATTTCTAAAGTATGTTTAGAAACTAAGGCAGCAGTAAATGCAATAGCTGTAATAGGTGGAGAAAGTACAGCTCCTATTGCTCCTGCTGTTACTGGTATATTCATTACTATCTCTCCATCTTTTTTTAGTAACACTTTTGTAACGTTACCTTTTCTAATGTATTCTTTTAATTTTAATAGAATTTCATCTCCTTTACCGGATATATTATCTGTCCAGGACTTTTCATTTTCTTCAAGATAGATTAAAGATTCGAGTAAATCTCCATCATTTTTTTCTAAGATTTCCTTGGCTTCTTTATAGCTTATACCTGCCCTTTCTCTTAAAGTATCAATTTTTTCTAATGTTATATCCATAAAGATACCTCCTATTTTAATGTATTTATGAAATCTAAAGACTTAAAATTATTCCTATCAATTTGTTTTAAAATGTATTTAATTAATATTTTTTCTATTTTTTTCATGGATTCTTTATCTATATTAACTTTGCTTAATTCATCTAAATGACAATAGAGTAATGTATTTAAAGTATTGTGAATTTTTGTATTAATTTTAAATGCATATTTATCCTTGTGATTGCAATTATTACATAATAATCCTCCATAGTTTAAACTAAATCTAATATCTTTATTCAATTCTCCATTACAATTAACACAATTTTTTAAATATGGCTTATAGCCTAAAAAACTTATATATTTTATTTCAAAAGCTCTTATTAGTTTCAATATATCGATCTCAGTAAAAGCCATTAATTTCATAGTCTTTAATATTAATCCAAATAATTTTGTATTAACCTCTTCTTCTGCGGTTGCTGAATAAACAAGTTCCATTACATAAGTAGCATAGGCTAATTTATTAAGATCTTCTCTTATAGGATAAAATGACTCTACAATCTCCCCTTGATTAATATTATAGAAATTTTTACCTTTATATGCTACAAAATTGCTATAGCAAAAAACTTGGGTGCTAGCAATTAATTTACTCTTTGGTTTTCTAGCACCTTTTGCTATAGCTTGAATTTTTCCATTATTTTTCGTAAAAACTGTAAGTATTTTATCATTATCTTTAAACTTTATCTGCTTAAGAACTATCCCCTCACATTTTACTATCATTAATACACCCCAATATTAACTTAAATTACTTTTATTTAATTGTAAATTATCTTCCCTATCAGATATAAACTCTTTGTTAGTTTTATTAATATCTATATTTAGAATATCTTTACAATAAAGATAGGCTTCTAGTCTTCCAGTAGCTTCAAATATTTTCCACATATCATTATTTAACATAATCATGCCTCCTATTAATGATTATTATATATCATTAGTTTGTTAATAATAATGACAATTATTCAATACAATTTGTGTAATTTAAGTTAAAGTTTAATTGCTTGCTACTGAAGTTTTATTTATAACCCATACGTTTAACCATTTTATCCTTTTCTCTCCAATTTTTATTTACTTTCACCCATAGTTGTAAGTTTACTTTACTTCCTAACAATTTTTCAATATTTTGTCTTGAACTCTTTCCTATTCCTTTTAATTTTCTACCATTTTTACCAATAATTATGCCCTTGTGAGAATCTCTTTCACAAAAAATTGTAGCACTTATATCTACTAGATCTTTATCTTTTCTTGTAGACATTTTATTCACTTTAACTGCAATTCCATGAGGAACTTCTTGGTCTAAATAGTGAAGAGCTTTTTCCCTAATCATTTCTGCTACTATTAATCTCTCTGGTTGGTCAGTTATCATATCTTCTGGATAATATTGTGGTCCTTTAGGCAAAAATTCTTTAATATCTTTTAGTAATCCATCTATATTCTTTCCTTCTAATGCTGAGATTGGAACAATTTTTTCAAATATATCTAACTCTTTATAGTTGTTAACAATTCTCTCTAATTTTTTATTATTTAATTTGTCAGCTTTATTTATCACAAGTATTTTGGGTGATGATATTTTTTTCATTTCTTCAATAATGTATTTATCTCCTGGTCCTATTTCCATACTATTATCCACCATACACAATACTACATCAATATCCTTTAAAGAATTATTTATTTCCCCAAACATAAAATCCCCTAATTTGTTTTTAGGCTTATGCATTCCTGGAGTATCTAGAAAAACAATTTGAAAATCATCTTCTGAATATATACATTGTATTTTATTTCTAGTCGTTTGAGGTTTTTTAGAAGTTATAGCTATTTTTTCACCTATTACTCTATTTATTAATGTTGATTTACCTACATTGGGTCTACCTACTATGGTAACAAATCCTGATTTATATTCCATTTTATTCTTCCTTTCTTTTTCCTTTAGTTAAATCTTCTGGTCCAAAACTATGGGGAAGTAAGTCATCTATAGTATATTCCCTATATTCTTCTTCTGATTTTACTATGTATATCTTTGCATTTCTACCGAATTCTCTAATTACTTGTCTGCATACTCCACATGGATAAGTGTACTCAGAATCTCCTGTTACTGCAATTGCTATAATATTTTTCTCACCTTCTGAAACAGCTTTAAATATAGCCGTCCTTTCAGCACATATAGTAGGTGTATAAGCAGCAGATTCAATATTACAACCTGTATAAACATTACCTTTTTCAGTCATAACGGCTGCTCCTACATGAAAATTTGAATAGGGTACATATGCTTTATCCTTAGATTCTATAGCTTTTTTTACTAATAGCTTTTCATTCATATTTTTCCTCCTACTTTATACTAATATTCGGTTTAGATTTAGTTACTTGAATCCAAGTTATTCCTGGATTTAATTTTAGCTGTGAACCATCCTTATTATAATATATTGTTCTAGAGTTTCTATTTTCTTTTTTCCAAGTTATCTCAGTTGCTTTTCCATTTGTAATATATATAGCTTTACCTTTTCCTATTAATTCAATATCTAATCTACCAATACTATCAATAATTTTAGTTTTAGCCTTTTGAATTATAATATTTTTAGCATATAATTGTTCCTTATCATACTCGTCAATATGTTCTTTTCCATCTTTAAATCTTTTATATTTTTTCTTTTCAGCATCATAAACATATTTAGTAGTATTTCTAGAAGAATATTTTATTAATATTGTTTCAGCATTAACACCCTTTATATCATTATCTTCACTATTAAATTTAAAACCATCAAAACTACTTTCTTCTCTATAATTTCTAGCTCTTTGATATTTTCTTATTTTACTCATTCCTGTATATAAGTTATGGGGTATTTTTTTTCCGGTTTCATTATATCTTTGAAATAAATATCCAGGTGCTGCTAATCCATCTACATCTGCAATTTTTAAACCATTAACATCTTTTTTAGCCTGGGGACTCCCGCCACATCTTACATATAAAGGGTCATATTGTAATAAAGCTGTTATAAAGTAAGGTCTCGCACTTCTAACAGGTCCAATTAATTCAGGATCGTTTTTTAAAAATAAACCCATATACCTAGTGATATTACCTTCTACAAGCATCTCATAAACTATTTCAGCTTTACTTAATCCTGACTGCCATCTTGCATACTTTTGATTATCAAACATAATTGCAACTATTCTTCTATTTATTTTTTCTTTAGTATCATATAAACCACTTAGTGGAGATTGTATTCCTTCTTTTTTAGCAACCTCTTTTTCTTTTTTTTCTTCATCTCTTTTCTCTTCATTTTCCTTACTCTCTAGTTCAGTTTTTTCTTCTTTTTCTTTCTTTTTATTTTCTTTAGAATCATCTTTATTTTCTTCAGTTACTTTATTAATTTCCTTTTCTTTATTAACAGGTTCACTTTTATTGCATGCGATTAAAGTAAGAATTAATGCAAATATCATCAAAAATAATAAGATTTTCTTTTTCATACCTTTTCCCCCAATAAAACCTATTTGTTTTTTCCTTTAAATTTAATCTCTACTTTTTTTATTCTTCTATTAGAAACTTCTTTAACAGTTATTACCATATAGTTGTATTCTATAAAATCTTCTTTTACCGGTACTCTACCTAGATTACTAAAAATAAATCCTCCTAATGAGTCAAACTCATTTTCTGGTAACTCTGTAGTAAATAAATCATTGAAATCCTCTAATGAAATTTCAGCTTTAACTAAATATACATTATCATCTACTTTTTCATACAAGTCTATTTCATTATCATATTCATCTAATATATCACCAACAATTTCTTCTAATATATCTTCGATTGTAACTAATCCTTCAGTACCTCCATATTCGTCTAAAACAATAGCCATATGTATTTTTTGTTGTTGTAATTCTCTTAATAATTTATTTACCTTCTTTGTTTCTGGAACATAATATGCAGGTCTCATTAAACTAGATATTGTTTTTCCTTTTATAACACTATTATCTGCATTTACAAAGGGTAATATATCCTTAGCATAAAGTATACCAACAATATCATCTATAGTATCACTATAGATAGGTATTCTTGAGTGTCCATATGTTATGATTAAATCTAATGCATCTTTTAAAGATTTATCCTTTGATATAGCATTAACATCTATCCTAGGTATCATAACCTCAGTTACATCTATATCATCTATTTCGAATACTCCTTCTATCATTTCCTTAGCTTGATGCTTAACTACTCCTTCTTCTTCTCCTACATCAACCCAAGATCTTATGTCTTCTTCGGTAACAAACGGACTATTTTTTGAGTCTTCGCCTCCAAATATTTTTAAAATGAAATTTGTTATTCCATTTAAAAGTATTAATATAGGTTTAAAAACAATTGAAAGCATCTCCAATGGTCTTCCAACCTTTGTAGCTAATTTTTCTGGATTTTGAGCCGCATATGTTTTTGGAGTTATTTCTCCAAATATCAATATTAATGTGGTCATAATACCAGTTGCTACTAAAGTTCCACTTTGACCAAACATTTCTACTGTTAATTCTGTCAATATCGCAGTGGCAGCTATATTAACTAAATTGTTTCCTATCAGTATTGTTGCTAATATTGTATTTAATTCTTTTTTAAGCCTTTCTAAAACATTTGCTGCTTTTTCATCTTTTTCTTTTAACTGTTTTATTCTAGCTATATTAATTGCAGTCATCGCTGTTTCTGAACTTGAAAAAACTCCTGATAATATAAGTAATATAAATAAAATCACTACTCTATAATAAAAGTCAATATCTGACAAAATTATCCCTCCTGATATCTGGAACTAACTAATTACTTGAAAAACTAGAACTGTCAATAAAATACCTACAACAGCTCCAGATAAAACTTGTATTGTTGTATGTATTTTTCCTTCTATTCTACTCTGTGCTACTAATATAGCAATAAAAAAACTTAATGTAGCTACTAAAGTACTCTCAGCTATAAAAGTTATTGCTGTAGCAGTTGAAAACGCAATTGCTGCATGTCCACTGGCTATACCACCTTTAAATGGAGTACCCTCATGGGTTAAAGATTTTATTGATACTATTAAAATAATAACTAGTATTATACTAATGAATGTTATATGTATTGGTGATTGTTTTAATCTTGTTATAATAAGTTGTGTATATGGATTAAATCTGTCAAATAATAATAAATACGCTACTACAATAGCATTACCTGCTGCTATTAACACAGCACCCGCAGCAACATTCTTTGCAATTTTGGCTAGTGGATGATACTCCTTAGTTATAATATCTATAGTTTTTTCTACAGCAGTATTAATCATCTCTGCTATTATTACTACAGTAATAGTAAGAAAAAGTATCAGTAACTCCACACGATTAAAATCAAAAAATAAACTTATTATTAACACTAAAAATGCAGCAAAGAAATGTATTCTCATATTTCTTTGAGTTTTCAGTGTATATATAATCCCATCAACTGCATAATTAAAACTATCTATTAAATTCCTTACTTTCATCATTAACACCTTTATCTATTTATTATAATTACCCAATTTTAACATGAAGTATCTTTAAATATTTTTAAACTTTTCATAATAGACTTTTCCTTTTCTCTCATAATACTTTTTTCTTCTTCATATGAATGATCATAACCTAACAAGTGAAAAACACTATGGGCAGTTAAATATGAAATTTCCCTTTTAAATGAATGATTAAACTCCTTAGATTGTTCTAAAGCTTTTTCGGCAGATATCACTATATCCCCTAGTATTGGTATTTGATTTTCTATAATATCGTCATCTATCATAGGAAAAGATAAAACATCAGTAGGAGTATCCTTTTTTCTAAATTTTTTATTTAATTCCTTTATTTCATTATTATTTACAATTGACACACTAACTTCATAATTTAAACCCACATTTTCATATTCAAGACAACGTTTTATAACTAATTTTATTGCTTCTTCAATATCGGTATCTATATTAATTTTATCTTGTCTATTATCGATAAAAATTTCCACTTAAACCCCTCCTTTTAGTTCACTTAAATCAAGTTTTGGATATTCAATTCTTTCATGAAATATTCCAATAAGTATGCTTAAAAAAGCTTTAGCAATAGTGTTTAAATCCTTCAATGTTAAATCACATTCATCTAACTGACCATCCTCTAATTTATCTTTTATAATCTCTCTAACTTTACCTTCAATTTTTCCCTTTGTAGGTTCTTGCATAGATCTTACTGCTGCTTCTACTGAATCAGCTAGCATTATTATTGCTGATTCCTTTGATTGTGGTTTAGGCCCTTTATATCTAAAACTTTCTTCTTGTATTAAATTAGAATTATCACCATTTAAAGCTTTATGATAAAAGTAAGCAACTAAAGTATTACCATGGTGTTCTTTAATTATATTTTCAATTACCTTAGGTAAATTGTATTTCTTAGCCATATCAACACCATTTTTTGTGTGATTTATAATTATTAATGAACTTAAATTTGGATTAATCTTATCGTGGGGATTGACATTATTTAATTGATTTTCTCTAAAGAAATATGGCCTTTTTAATTTGCCTACATCATGATAATAAGCCCCAGCCCTTGCTATAAGTGAATTGCCTCCTACAGCCTCCGCTGCTGCTTCACTTAAATTTCCAACTACAATACTATGATGATAAGTACCTGGTGCTTCTAATAATAATTTTTTTTGCAATGGATGATTAGGATTAGAAAGTTCTAATAATTTAAGTGGCGTAATTATACCAAATAATCCTTCCCAAAGTGGTAATGATCCTATTGTTAATATGGCACTGAATACACCATTAAGCATTCCATATATACATTTTGATAACATTATTTTAAACCCTAAATCATCTATAAGACCAAAGGATAATATCACTCCTATATTTACTAACCCAACGACAAACCCTACAATAAATAAGTTATGTCTATGGTTAGTTTTAATTACCCCTATTGAGGCTATTATTCCTCCTATCATGCACATTGTAACAACATTAATATCATTACCAGTAATTAACCCAATTATTAATACTATAACAAAATTTAGTAATATTGAAAGTTTAGGATTCGTTAAAATAGATATTAACATCGCAGCTGCAGATACTGGTAGCAAATAAGGTGATATATTATAAACTGTTTTAGATATAACAATTATTGACAAAATAATTATTGATAACATAGTAATTTTTTTAATATTCTTAAGTATTTCTTTATCAAGAACATATAGGTATCCAATAATTATTAATTCAAAAATAATTACTATTAAAATTGAACCTAGAATAATTTTATAATCAAATTTAGTGCTTTCTTTTAAAAGACCAGTACTTTTTATTAATTCTAAGGTTCTTTGTGTTACTTGCTCTCCTTGTCTAACTATCAATTGTCCTTTCTTTATAATAACTGATTCAACTTCATTTGCTGCTTTCATTTTCTTTTCTTTTGTAGTTTCTGTATCTAAAAATCTATTAGGTTTTAATGTTTGTTTAATTATTTTTTCACCTATTAACTTTAAATCCTTAGGGATATCCTCTAAATTATTAAATATCTTACTTACATTTTCCTTTTCAAAGCTTATTTCTTCCTCCTTAATACCTGTACCCATTATCTGATTAACTATTTCATATATGTATGTTTCAAGCTTTTCTAATTGTTTGTTTTCTGTATTTAATAAAATCATATAATCTTTTTCAGTTATATTTATTAAACTTTCTTGCTCTATCATTTTTAAATTTATATCCTTTTCATTGTCAGATAAATTATATACAAGATTAAAGAATTTTCTTATCTCATTTTTCACTTTAACTTGTATAGAAGGATCTACCCTATGCCTAGGTTCTACTTTTTCCATTGCCTCTTTTTTTAAATCCTCTGTAGTTTTCTTATCTACAATATCCTTTGTAGCTCTTATATCCTTTGGAGCATACTCCCCTACTTGAACACTAATTTTTTCAGGAGCTATATTATTTACAATTAAAGTAAATAACAACCCAGTAAAAATAATAAAAATTAAAATTTGCTTTATTAATAACTTGTTGAAAAATTCCTTAATAAAACTAGGTAGTTTGTCCTTTTTGTTTGTATTATTAAAAGGCATAATTTTACCCCCCTATACTTAAGAGTTACTTTTTTTCATGTTTTTCATATGCTTCAATAATATTTTGAACTAATTTATGTCTAACGACATCTGATTTATTAAGATAAATAAATTCTATACCTTTTATATCATTTAATATTTTAGAAACTTGTTTTAATCCAGATTTTTTACCTCGTGGTAAATCTATCTGTGTAACATCCCCTGTAATAATAGCCTTTGAACCAAATCCTAGTCTAGTTAAAAACATTTTCATCTGTTCTTTAGTTGTATTTTGTGCTTCATCCAAAATCACAAAAGCTGAATCAAGTGTTCTCCCCCTCATATATGCTAAAGGAGCTATCTCTATTAAACCTCTTTCTCTTTGCTTTAAAAAAGATTCTGCTCCAAGTATATCAAATAATGCATCATATAAAGGTCTTAAATAAGGGTCTACTTTATCTTGAAGATCTCCTGGCAAGAAACCTAATTTTTCTCCTGCTTCTACTGCTGGTCTAGTTAAAATTATTCTATCTACTTCATTATTTTTAAAAGCTTTTATAGCCATAGCTACGGCTAAATAAGTTTTCCCTGTTCCTGCAGGTCCTATACCAAAAACTACATCGTTTGATCTAACTGCGTCAATATATCTCTTTTGGCCTAGAGTCTTAGGTTTTAAACTTTTTCCTGATGCTGTTATACAAATCGTATCATTTAGTAGATTTTTAACTTTATGTTCTTGACCTTCATATATTAATTTAATAGCATATCTAACATTATGCTTAGTTAATTTCCCTTCATTATCTAAGATGTCTTTCAATTTGAGTATACACTTTTTAGCTAATGTAATATTAGGTTCATTCCCTATAATTCTTATAACTCCATCTCTAGAAGCTATATCTATATCAAATTCCTTTTCTATAATTTTAATATTCTCATCAAAGTTACCAAACAATTCTTTAGTAAAATCTTCTCCTTCTATCTTAAGTCGTTTCTCCTTGGTTTCTTGTGTCAAGTTAATCCTCCTTATTATAATTATAATTTATTTTTTCTTTTTTTCCTATTTCTTCTATAACTTCAATATTAATTGTTGTTGTTAAAATATTATCTTCAATTGAATACCTAACATCTTTAGAATTAACCTTTATACCCTTAGGTAATTCCTTCATAAGTATTTTTGTTCCTTCTATACTAGTAATTTTTTTTAAGGAATCAACATTTCTAGTTACTTTCTTTAAATTCACTTCCCTATATTCATGTTTTATAATTTCTATAGGTATATCTACCACTTTAGAGTCAAAAACTTTTTTGTTTGTTATTATTTCTTTATAATGTTTAAATGGTATCTCGCCATCAATCAAATGTATTCTTTTATCACCAATTTTTGTCTCCTTAGTAACAAATTTTTTCCCTGTTTCTTCTTTTATTGTTTTAACTATTGGTTCCTTTATTAATTTTTTATAATATGTTCTTGCTAAAATATTACCTTCTGAGTGTACTAACAATGGACTTTCCATTCTTTCATCCTTTAAAACTCCACTTATTAAAACCTGTCCTTTCTTTACTATATCACCTTTTTCTACCTCTGCCTTCCCATTTTTTGCTATAACTTTTTCTATGACTGCCTTTTTATCAGCTATTATATTACAAGGAATGTTTTTATTTACCTTTTCAGGGATTTCATCCCTTTTTTTAACTTCAATTAATAATTTAGTACCTACAATATCAGCATGTACATATGATAATGTATCCATACTTTCTAAAAGCATTCTTTCTATATTATTTATTTTTACTTCATTTTTTTTAATTCCCGGCTTTACATTATTCCTTTTTAAAAATTCTAACAAATAATCTTCTTTTATTTCTCCATTAGAAACTATATCCACAGTCCAAATAAAAGAAGTCAAAAAAAAGATTATCCCTAATGAAACAATAAATCCAAAGGCTAACATTTTCCTATACTTAAACCTATGGATTAAAAATGGAAATCCTTTTTTTTCAATTATATTTGACCTACAACCTACTTTTTTCATAACATTTCTTAAAGCTTTAAATCCCTTTATACTCACCTTTGCCTCAAGGGTAGTATAATCATGTCTATAAATATCCCACAAGTATATATCCTTTGTAATAGCAAGGTTAATAAATCGTTCAAGGGTTAATCCCTCAACCTTAATAATAACATATCCACGTAAATAATTCCATAATCTTATAACGAGCAATTTCGACACCCCTTATTCAGAAAATTCTACTTGATCAATTTCTCCAGTGATTAAGATTTCTTCTGTAACTATTGTTTTTATTACTAGATTTTTACCTATTATTCTAATGATACCATCCTTTGTGTTTATTCTAATTCTTTGTTTGTTATACTCAATAATTCCTTTATGGTTTTCTATATAAAGTTGTAAATTGCCAATCATAGTAATTCTAGGCAAATCAAGCATTATATCTTTAGGAAGTTCTAAGATATCAGACAAACTCCCTTTCAAATTATCCATCCTTTTATTCACTTAATAGCCCTCCCTCTATATACTTTTATTTTCTTCGTTTTTCTCACTTATTCTTAGAATTCCTCTCGGATTATAAGCAATAATCCTAGATGATTATCCTCATGGTTACATTTATGTTTATATATGGAATATCAA
>VENA01000040.1 GCA_009711785.1 Bacillota bacterium | reverse complement strand
CTCCTTTAACTAACAGTTCCTTCATTCTTCCTGTATTAGGTACATGGGATAGTCTTTTTTTATTATCTACTAAAACCTCTGCTACAAACCTATTTAATCTTTTTAAAAAAATACCTTCTACTAAATCTCCTCTTATAAAATAATTCATAATTTACACCATTTTATTCATCATCTAATAATTGATAATATAAATCTCTAATCTCCATAAACTCATTATCATCCTCAATTGTTTTTAATGTTTTATTATCCTCTTTATCATATTCTATTTTTAAAATTATAGCTTCTTCTTGTCCTTTCTCTTGTAAAACTGCATAATCTTTATTTTCAACTTCAAAGACATCTACAATTTCAAATTCATGTTTATTTCCTTCTTCATCAACAAATATTTGCTTATTATTATCCACAATAAAACCTCCTAATTTAATTTTTCCAAATATGTTTGTAATATATACGTAGCTGCTACTTTATCAATTAATCCTTTTCTTTTCTGTCTACTCATATTTCCATTAATTAATGTTCTTTCAGCTGACACACTAGAAAGCCTTTCATCTTGATAGACTACTTTTATATCATTTCTTTTTTTAAATCTTTTAATAAACTTTTTTACTTTTTCTCCCTGGGGACCTAGGGTATTATTCATATTTTTAGGTAAACCTACCACTAAAAGTTTTACATTATACTCATCTATTAAACTTTCTAATTTCTTTATATCTGACTTTATTGCCTTCCTTCTAATAGTAGTTACACCCTGTGCTGTTAATCCTAAAGGATCACTTACTGCAATTCCTATAGTCTTATCTCCTACATCAAGACCCATCATTCTATCCATATATAACCTCCAAAATCATATTACTTTTATACAAAATTCAGGACATATCCTTCCACAGTAGCCACAAAATACACAGTTTTCTAAAACTGCTACTGCTTTATTATTACTAATTTTTATACCTTTATGATTACAAGCTTTAACACATTCTCCACATCCTTGACACCAATCAGCTATATGTAATTTCCTTTTCTTTTTTGATATTTTTCCTTTTATCCTTTCAGGTATATAACCCTCATTTATTAAACTTATATTTGCATTAATTTCTAATTTAGACTGCATTCCTATTGCTATAGAATCAATTGTATCAATATTTTTAACATAATTAAAAGATTTTTCAACTTCCTTTATCAAATGCCCTCCGCCTAAGGGTTTCATTGCATATATACCCTTATTTTTACTATGGGCTTTATTAATTTCTTTTATCATCTCTTCTTTATTTCCATCTTGTATTCCTATACTAGATTTATTTATAATTGGATGAATAATATCTAATTCATCATATTTATTAAAGGCTTTTACTCCTTTAATATTATGGGTTGATATACCTAATGCTTTTATAATTCCTTTTTCTTTACATTTCATAAAATATTCAATAGCTTCATAGTGACCTCTAATAGTATGCTCACTTTCCTGTTCGTGTAATAAAAATATATCAATGTAATCTGTATTTAATTCCTTTAAAGCTTTATTTAAGCTTGCTTTGGCCGTTTCTTTAGAATAGGAATAAGATTTTGTGGCTATAACTAAATCGTTTCTTTTAATTTTTTCTAAAGCTTTTCTAATATGGCCATAGTTATTATATATTTCTGCTGTATCTATAAAATTAATTCCCTTATCATAGGCATATTTTATTAACTCAGCTCCCTTTTCATAGGAAAGGTTAGCCTGTAAGGGACTTATAGTTAAAGAACCAAAGCATAATCTAGATACTTTTATATTAGTATTTCCTAAAAATCTATACTGCACATTTTCACTTCCTTACAACACTTTTAAAATCCATTATAGTAAATAAAAATATTATTGTGTTAAATATGGTAGCTATTGATGATAATATAATTCCTGAATCATTAACAATAAGTCCTGTAATTGAACCTATAAAAACACTTGTCATTCCTATATATATTGATTTTTTTTGATTTATTACATATTTAATTCTATCTTCAAATAAAGAAACTAAAAGCATTATACAAATTATATTTACATATAATATCTTTGTCCATATTGTAACACCTATAAGCTTAATATTCATTAAAACTTTTCTAAAGATTATATTAATAAAAATATTAATTCCATTATTATATATATTTAAAAACATTTTACCTAAATGCGATGGGGTTTTATTAAAAAATGCATCCATAAAACCTATAAGTACTAAAAATATAAAAAATAAAGTTATTAATATTAAATTATTTTTAGCATTTAACTTACCCTTAGTCCCTTTAAAAAGGAAATAAAAACTAGATGTTAATAATGCTAATGTACCTCCTACATTTGCTCCTAAATTAGGATTTCCTACTATAAAAATTGTAAATATCAAAACTAAATATGTAACTAAATTATGTTTAAATAAAAAAACTAATAAAAGCATAACGCTCGCTAATAAAACACCTAACATTTCATTGCCTATACCAAAATATCTAGCACCTATTATAGGATCATATCCTAACAAAGAATATTTAATTAATTTTGAATTATTTACTACATCAATAATAATTATAAGATAAGTTACTATTAATATCAAAAATATTGATAAAATATCTTTATTTTTAAGTATTAGATATACTAATCCCCCATAAAAAACAAACAAAAGAAAAACTGTTATTCCATTTTTAAAGCTTGGTATTACCATTAATACTAAAGGTATTATAAGTATTGTTATTAAAAGTAATTTTAAAATTCTTTGATCAAACTTTAATATTTTGTGAAATATAATTTTAATTGTTACAAGTAAAATTATTACAGTTGTTATTACTGCATATGTATATAGGGTATTTTTTCTTAAATTAGATATGTTATTTGTTTTTTTATACATATCTGTAATTAAGGATTTATTTTCTTTATTATCAATAACTTTTATTCTATTTCCTGAAAATCCAATACTATCTATCTCTAAAAAATCGGTTATAGTTGGCGCTATATCATAATTAGATACTATTCCCTCTCTTCTAGTAGTATTCGATGTTAAGATTCCCTTTTTTATATCCTCACCACAAACGATTAATGGAGTAAGCTTACTATTTTCTTTATATCTAATATCTCCACCATTAGGACTTATAATAATTAGTAAAGAATTATTATTTAACTCTTTATTAATATTACCTATAAATACGTCTATATCCTTTAATATTTTTCTTCTCATATAGTCATAAGAGGAATCTGATAATTTTTCACTATAAAAATATAATCTATCTAAATCACCTGTTTCTATAACAAAAAAAGAAGCCTTATCCTTATATTTATTTAGCTGATTATATATCTTTTTATAATTAGTTTTTAAGCCAAAGGGATATTCATAATTTTTCATTAATATATTATCTACATCTCCATAATCAATATAGCCCTTACTATCCATAGCTATTAAACAATTTTGTCTAATAAAATCATCAGCAGTATCAGAATTACCTAATACTGCTGTTTTAAACCCAAATCTATGCAAATTATCTCCTAATGCACCGATAAGTGGTGAATATTTATTATTTTCGTTTATTTTTTTTAAATAATTAATTTCTAAACTTATAATTCCCTGTGTTACTTTTTCACCTGTATGTCTTTTATAAATATTTAAATATTCTTCTGTTGCATTATGAAAAGTAGAACTTAGATAATCTGCAAAAGCTTTTTTCGATGTATTAATAGTTAAATGACTTTCCGGTCCCTTATAACCATGTAACCCTCTGGTATTTAAAAGTCCAAAGCCACCGGTATTTATTAATTCATTATAGTTTTTCATATATTCTAAATCATTCAAATTAAGTCTATTTGCAATAATTAAATATACCTTTTTATCATTTTCCTTTGCTAATGCAGCTGTTGATATTAAAAAAAATATTATTATAATAGCTAAAAAAATTTTTTTAGGATTCAACTTATTTTCTCTCCTATTTATCGTTTAAATAATTTTTTAAAAGCTCCTCTAAAAGTTCATCTCTTTCTAATTTTCTTATTAAACTTCTTGCATTATTATGACTTGTAATATAAGTTGGGTCTCCTGATAAAATATATCCAACCATTTGATTAATTGAATTATAACCCTTTTCTTCTAAAGCCTTATATACATTTAAAATTATCTCTCTAGCTTCATTCATCTTTTCATTTGACACATCAAATTTCATGGTCTTGTTTATATTATCACTCATAAAAGCACCCCTTTTTATTATTTATTTCATATATTCTATAATTATATACATTTTACCTTTTTAATTATACCCAGTAATCATTTAAAATAACTACTGGGTATAAAATTATTATATTAATCTATCTGTTCTTTAACAAGGTCAACAACCTTTGATAGTGCTTTATCAACCTTTGTGGAGTCTTTTCCGCCAGCTTGGGCCATATCTGGTCTTCCACCGCCGCCTCCACCTGTAACTTTTGCAACTTCTCTTATAATATTCCCTGAATGTATTCCTTTTTTAACTAAATCCTTACTAGCCTGTGCTATGAAATTTACTTTTTCACCTTTTACAGTTGCTAATACTATAACTACTGAATCAACTTTATTTCTTATTTTATCTCCTAGTTCCCTTAAACTACCTATATCCATTCCATCTATTCTCTTAGTAATTACTTTTATATCATTAACTTCTTTTACATCATTTAATATATCATCTAACTTTGATGTAGCTAATTTAGATTTTAACTTATCTATTTCTTTTTCTAAGTTTTTATATTCTTTATCTATTTGTTTTATTCTTTCAACTATATTACTTTTATTTGTCTTTAATATTTTAGAAATGTCCTCTATTTCATTTTCCATATATTTCATATTTTTATATGCTTTTCTTCCAGTAACTGCTTCTATTCTTCTAACCCCTGAAGCTATACCGGATTCACTTACTACTTTAAATAAACCTATATTATTTGAATTACTAACATGGGTACCTCCACAAAGTTCTATACTAAAATCTCCTACTCTCACTATTCGTACTGTTTCACCATATTTATCTTCAAATAATCCTGTAGCTCCCATTTTTTTAGCTTCATCCATTGATTTTTCAAAAGTTTCCACTTCAATTGTTTCTAAGATTATAGAATTTACTATTTCTTCAACTTTATTTAACTCCTCATCAGTTAATCCTTCAAAATGAGTAAAGTCAAATCTTAATCTATCCTCAGTAACTAAAGAACCAGCCTGATTTACATGTTCTCCTATTACCTTTTTAAGTGCTTTATGAAGTAAGTGGGTAGCGGTATGGTTTCTTTGTATATCCCTTCTTAGGTTTTCTATTACTTGAGCTTTTACTTTATCGCCCTTTTTAATAGTTCCTTTATTAACCTTTACAAAATGTAAAATAGCATCATTTACTGGTTTTTTCGTATTACTTACTTCACAGGATACATTTTCATTTGAAATTTTACCTTTATCTCCTATTTGTCCTCCACCTTCAGCATAAAAAGGTGTCTTATCTAGTATTATTATACCCTCTTTACCTTCTGATAGTTGATCTGTTTTTTCATTGTCTTTAATGATTTCTATTACTTCTGCTTCTAAATTAAGATGTGTATACCCTTTAAACTCAGTTTTAATATTAGTATCTATATTAATTGTACTTTCTTCATTCCAGGATGAATCACCCTTATTTTCTCTAGCCATTCTAGCCCTTTGTCTTTGTTTTTCCATTTCTTTATTAAAGCCTTCTTCATCTACTTTGTAACCCTTTTCTTCTAATATTTCCTTAGTTAAATCTAAAGGAAAACCATAGGTATCATAAAGTTTAAATGCATTTTCTCCATTTAATTTTTCTAAATTATCTTTTTTCATCATACTTATATAAGAATCTAAAATATCCATTCCTTGATCAATAGTTTGCTCAAATTTTTCTTCTTCAACTTTTATTACTTTTTTTATTTTTGCTTCATTTTCTTTAAGTTCAGGATAATGGTCCATCCAGTTTTTTATAACCACTGAGGATAATTTGTATAAAAACTTTTCTTTTATTCCTAATAACTTTCCATGTCTTGCTGCTCTTCTTATAAGTCTTCTTAAAACATATCCTCTACCTTCATTACTTGGTATAACTCCATCACATACCATAAAGGACACAGCTCTTATATGGTCTGTTATAACTCTTAAAGAAGTATCGTTTTTATCATTTTCTTTATATTTAACTTGACTAATATCTTCTACACTTTTTAAAATAGTTCTAATAGGTTCAATTTCAAATATGTTGTTAGCTTCCTGTAAAACGACTGCCATTCTTTCAAGTCCCATGCCTGTATCTATATTAGGATTTGGTAAATCATTATAATTTCCTGATTCATCCTTATCATACTGTGAAAAGACTAGATTCCATACTTCAACATATCTATCACAGTCACATCCTGGTTGACAATCTTCACTATCACAACCATATTCTTCTCCTCTATCTATATATATTTCAGAACAAGGTCCACATGGTCCTACTTCAAGTTCCCAAAAATTATCTTCTTTTCCTAATCTAACTATTCTTTCCTTAGGTACTCCTATCTTTTCATTCCAGATTTTAAAAGCTTCATCATCATTTTTATAAATTGATATCCAAAGTAAATCCTTAGAAACTTCCATTTTTTCAGTCATAAATTCCCATGCCCATTTTATTGATTCTTCTTTAAAATAGTCTCCAAAGGAAAAATTACCAAGCATTTCAAAGAAAGTACCATGTCTATCGGTTTTACCTACATTTTCGATATCACCTGTTCTAACGCACTTTTGACAAGTAGTCATTCTTTTATTAGGTGGTTCTTCCTTTCCTAAAAAATATGGTTTTAAAGGAGCCATTCCTGCACCTATAAGTAATAAACTTTTGTCATTTTTAGGAACTAAAGAATAACTATGTTTATCTAAGTGGTCCTTTTCTTTAAAGAATTCTAAAAATTCTTTTCTTACCTGATGTAAATTTAAATTTTTCATTTTTCTCATCCTCCTATAAAAAAACTTAAAATAAAAAAAACCATCCCTAAGTTAGGGACGGTTATAACCGCGGTACCACCCTATTTACTAGAAATAGTCACTTAAAAATTTAACGGCTTTACCGAGGATCTTTACTTATTTTCAAGATCCTAGCTCTGGGACTGCTTCAATAAATAAGTTTAAGTATCTTCCAGCTATAGATACTCTCTCTGGGAAAACTTTAAATATTTACTACTTCCCTTCATTGCTATTATCAATATTAATTTTACTTCCTTTAAATAGTATTATAATTAATTAAAATGTATCTTGTCAATGTTTATCTATATTTCAGTTATCTTATCTATTATAAATCTAATTATTATTCTTAATACTGTAACAATAGGTACAGCTAAAAGCATACCTATTATTCCCATTAAACTTCCTCCTACTAACAAAGATAAAATAACAGCTACAGGATGTAAACCTACACTTTCTCCTACAATCTTAGGTGATAAAATATTTCCTTCAATCTGTTGGATAATTAAAAATAACAATACAACCCATAAAGCTTTTATTGGCTCTTCTAAAAGTGCAAATGTTACAGCTGGTATTATACCTATGATAGGTCCAAAATAAGGTATTATATTGGCAATTCCAGCTAATAAACCTATTGTCAGCGCATAATTTATACCAAGAATCAATAATCCTATAGCAGTAGCTATACCAACAAAAGAAGCTACTATAAGTTGACCTCTTACAAATTTACCTAATGAATTATCAATTTCTCTAGAAATCTTTAAAGTATCATTTCTATATTTCTTAGGTATTAAAAGACAAATTTTCTTTTTGAAATATTCTTTGTCTTTTATAAAGTAAAAAGCTACTATTGGAATGATAAAAAGATTAAATGCTTTTGAGAACATGTTTATAGTAGATTTTCCTATATTTCTAAACCCTTGGGTTGCAATATTTTGTAATGAAGATAAATTTTCATTGAAACTTTCCTTTAAACTTTGAAATTGAACTGGTAAATTATCGATATTATCAGAATACATTTTAGAAAAATTATTAAAAAATTCATTTATTGAATTAAAATATGTAGGTAATACAGCAATTAAATTTTTAAGTTCTTCAACTATACTCGGTAAAATTGATATGAAAATTACTATAATACTGCCTATTAAAACAAAATATACTAATAATACTCCCCAAAGTCTAGACAAACCCTTTTCTTCTAAAAAGTTTACTAAAGGATTTAATAAATAAGCTATTATAATCGATATAAAAAATATACTAAATAACTCACTTATAATATTTGAGCTTGTATATATCTTAAAAAAAGTATATATAACTGTAAGTATTATCATAAAATAAATAATTTGTTTTTTTGTGATTTTAAATTGCTTTTTCTCATCTACATATTTATTTCCTATATTAATAGTAAAAAATATTAAAATTCCTAATAACCCTGTTAAAAAGAAATCCCTAAAATAATTTGATAAAGTTAAAAGATATTCCATAATACTCCCCCTTAAATCTAAAAGGCAGCTTAGCTGCCTTTATTAAAACAAATCCATATTATCAACCATATTTAAAAACATTTTTCTGCTTTTTTTCATTAATTTTCTTCTCTGTCTTGGAGACATTTTTGTTGAAGCGTACATACCTGCACTTACTCCTAAAAGTGTTCCTGTAACAACACCACTCACAAATTTACCTCTCACTATATATACACCTCTTTTCCTAGGTTTATATATAGTTTGCTTCAATTATTTATTATAATTCTAGTAGTTTTTTGAATTCTTCCTTATTTTTAGTGAAATCATCCTTGATTTTCTTGTCTATAACTAAAGATTTATCTAAAAATTTAATTCCATTAATATTTGGTAATATATTTCTACCATCTATTACATCTTGTATTACTCCATCTGTCAATAAAAATGCTAGGATTTTACCCTTTTTTTCTTCATAAATAATGTCTTTAATATATCCTAAAGATTCTCCATCTTCACATAATACTTCTTCGCCTATAACATTATTTCCTTCTTTTATTATATTAAATATCTCTGGAATAGACTCTGTTTTTTCAATAGACTTTTCATCTTTAACCATTAATACATCGCCAAAGGCTTTTATGTTTTTAAATCTAATTATTTTATTTCCTTTAAATATATTATTTTCCTTAACAATAAAACCTAGAATTCTTTGTTTATGTTTTGAATAAATAACTTCTTTAATAGAAGCTATTTTTTCTCCAGTTTTTTTACTGAGTACGTATAAATCTAAAAGACGGCTTGCTTTTTTCATAAAAAAACCTCTCTTTAAATGTAGTAATAATATTATTATTACTCATCTAAATAATATTATTTATTTATCCTTTGGATAGTTCCGCCTCCAACTAGATTATCACCATCATAAAAAACAACTGCCTGTCCTGAAGTAATTGCCCTTACTGGTTTATCAAATACTACCTTTACTTTATCTTTATCTATAGGATAAATAGTAGCAGGCTGTTCATATGAATTATATCTTATTTTTGCTTTCACCTTTAAAGGTTTTTCAATATTTTCAATAGATATCATATTTATATCTTCTGCATATAATTCTTTACCAAATACTTCTTCATTATCTCCTACTATAACTTGGTTATTTTTAGCATCTATATCAACAACATAAACAGGCTTTCCTAAAGCTAAACCTAAACCTCTTCTTTGCCCTATAGTGTAATGGGTAATACCTTTATGCTTACCTAATATATTTCCCTTTGTGTCTGTGAAATATCCAGGGTTAATTTTATAATCTGCGTTTTCTTTTATAAATCTACTATAATCATCATCTTCAACAAAACATATTTCTTGGCTTTCCTTTTTATCTGCAACCACTAAATCTAATTTTCTTGCTATTTTTCTTACTTCTTCTTTATCATTATAATCGCCTAAAGGCATTAAAGTATGTTTAAGTTGATCTTGTGTTAAATTATAAAGGGCATAAGTTTGATCTTTAGCAACTGTTTCAGCCTTTTTTAATAAATACCTTTCTTTATTTTCATCATATGTAATTTTAGCGTAGTGTCCTGTTGCAACGTAATATGCTCCTAAAGATTTTGCCCTTCTTAGAAGTTCTTCAAACTTAACATATCTATTACAAGCAATACATGGATTAGGGGTTCTTCCCTTTCCATACTCATCTAAAAAATAATCTACTACTTTTTCTTTAAAAATGTCTTTAAAATTCATAACATAAAAAGGAATATCTAGCTTATTAGCAACTCTTCTAGCATCTTCAACTGCTGATAATGAACAACATCCATTTTCACGTTCTTCTATATCATTATCCTCTTGCCATAACTTCATTGTTACACCAATTACATCATATCCCTTACTTTTAAGTACATAAGCTGCAACTGATGAATCTACTCCGCCGCTCATTCCTATAACTACTTTATTTTTATCCATGTTTTCACCTCTAACTTTCTTATAATTATGATATTGTTTTTTGGTCATTATTATACAAAATTATTTAAATTTTTCGCCATTAAAAAAGCTACTGAAAAAACAGTAGCTTAATGATGATGATCCTCATCAGGGTTAAAATCTTCTAAGCCTTCAATTACTATATTATTCTTTTTAGAATAATCTAATAGTGCAGATTTAACTGCTTGCTCTGCTAAAACTGAACAATGCATCTTTACAGCAGGTAGTCCGTCTAAAGCTTCAGCAACTGCTTTATTTGTTAATTCCATAGCTTCTTCTATACTCTTTCCTTTAATTAATTCTGTAGCCATACTTGATGAAGCTATAGCTGAACCACAGCCAAATGTTTTAAACTTAACATCCTTAATTATGCCATTTTCTATCTTTAAATAAATCTTCATTATATCTCCACATTTAGCATTACCAACTTCCCCTACACCATCTGCATCTTCTATTTCTCCTACATTTCTAGGATTTCTAAAATGCTCCATTACTTTTTCTGTATACATCTATTCTTCCTCCTTTACATTCTCAAATAGTGGCGACATCTTTCTTAATCTAGCTACTATGTCTATTAAGTTTTCCACTACATAATCAACTTCTTCTTCTGTATTAAAATCACCTAAACTAAGTCTTAAACTTCCATGGGCAACTCCATGGGATAATCCCATAGCTAGTAATACATGGGAAGGATCTAAGGATCCTGATGTACAGGCTGAACCACTAGAAGCCGCTATATTAACCATGTCAAGACTTAATAATAAACTCTCCCCTTCTATATACTTCATAGAAATATTAACATTTCCTGGCAATCTCTTTTCTGGATGGCCATTAAGTTTTGTGTGACTTATATTTTTAGTTATATCATTTATTAATTTGTCTCTTAATCTTTTAAGTTTATTATTATGTTCATCTAGATTTTCATAGGCTAGTTCTAAAGCCTTCGTAAGCCCAACAACAGATGCTACATTTTCTGTACCTGCTCTTTTATTTCTTTCTTGAGCTCCTCCATGTATATAAGGATGTATTTTTGTTCCCTTTTTAATATATAAAGCTCCTATTCCCTTAGGGCCATAGAATTTATGAGCTGATAATGATAATAAATCTATATTTAATTCTTCTACATCTATCCTAATATTACCTACGGCTTGGACTGCATCTGTATGGAATAAAATATCGTTATCTTTAGCTATTTTTCCTATTTCTTTTATAGGTTGTATTGTACCAACTTCATTGTTTGCAAACATAATTGTAATTAATATTGTCTTATCAGTTATTGCATTTTTTAAATCATCTATATCTATCATTCCGTATTCATCAACATCTAAATATGTTACATCGAAACCATTTCTTTCTAAGTATTCACATGCATGTAATACAGCATGATGTTCTATTTTCGTTGTTATTATATGATTACCTTTATTCTTATTAGCATAACAAGCTCCCTTTATAGCCCAATTATCACTTTCTGAGCCACCACTTGTAAAAAATATTTCCTTATCTGTTGCTCCTAGTATTCTAGCAACTTTATCTCTAGATTCATCTAGTGCTTTTTTAGCTTCTCTTCCTTGAGCATATATACTTGAAGGATTACCAAACTTTTCTGTATAATAAGGTATCATAGCATCTAATACTTCTTTTTTCATTGGAGTTGTTGCTGCATTATCCATATAAATGTTTTTATTCATATATTCTCCTCCTAACTTAGATATAATAATATCTAATTCTTAATGGTTTTTAATATGATCATCAACCATATCCTGTAAGGTAGTGTTATCTATCACTTCATTTACACTATCTCTAATTTTTTTCCATACGGTTTGTGTTACACAATAACTTTCTCTATTACAATCAGCTGCATCTTCCATAACGCACTCTGCTGGAGCAATTTGTCCTTCTAGACATCTAATAACATCTCCAACTGTAATATTTTTAGCTGCTTTAGATAAAAGATAGCCACCCTGTGCACCCCTTACACTATTTACATATCCTGCTCTTCTCAAAGTAGCAACTAATTGCTCTAAATAATGTTCAGATATATTTTGACTTTCTGCTATATCCTTTAATGGAATCGGACCTTCACCAGAATGTAGGGCTAATTCAAACATTGCCTTAAGTCCGTATCTTCCCTTTGTAGATAGTCTCATTTAATCACCTCTTTTTAAATCCCTACTGATTCACTTGGAATTATGAGTTAAGTATAATATACCCAAGTAATTTTGTCAACATTCAATGGATTTTATTTCATTACAAAAAAATAATATTTAATTCTATTTTTTTACAAGGTATAAATTACATGTTAGAAACTCTCATACTTGTGTTATTATGTATATAGTATAAAATTAAGGAGATGATAAATTGTTAAATAAAAAAATAGTTTCTATTTTAATTATCATTTTAATACTTTTTGCCACTTCTTCTTCATACTGCGCAAACTTAGTTGTAGATAATTCTAGTTACTATAAACCTTATGGTTACACTATTAATTCCTATGAAACAAAAAACACAGACATTAAACAAAGTGAAAACACAATTACTAAAAAAGACACTGAAATAAATAAAGATACTGCAATAAATGAAGATACTTCCTCTGTAGAAAACACTAAGGATAAAAGCAATAATAGAAGTAATGAAGTTACAATTACTACAAATAATTATAATCCTTCTTCCTATGGAACTGTAATTAATAATACTAAAAGTTTTAATACTTCAAATATTGTTACCATAAATAATAATACTAATAATAACAATTCTGCAGTTATAAAAAATACAAAAGACACAACTAAAGTAACTGATCCTACTACTAAAATAACTGATGATAATTTTGATATATCAGACAAAGAGAAAATATTATTTAATTTAATCAATGAAGAAAGAGAAAAAAGAGGACTAAATCCCCTTATTTTAGATAAAACTCTTTTCAAAATTGCTGAAATTAAATCACAAGATATGCATGATAATAATTATTTTTCCCATGTATCACCAAACTTTGGAAAGACTTCAACATTACTAAGAAAAGAAGGGATTAATTATTTTTCCTATGGTGAAAATATAGGTTGGACATACAGTGTATATAGAGCCCATAACGGTTTTATGGAATCCGATGGCCATAGAGCTAATATTTTAAATCCAAGCTTTACTCATATAGGAATTGGTATAGTAGGCAGTCAATATACAGAATTATTTATCAAAAAATAAAAAAGAGTGGCATAATTGCCATCTCTTTTTTTGATTTTACATATCATCCCAATCGATATCTTCAAATTGCTTAGGGAAAAACTCTGGGAAATCAGCATATTCAAAGTCGTCACAAACATCTCCATCTGGGCTAAAGTCTTCACATACTGGAGGTGTTGGGCAGAATCCATATGCTGGTATTAGTAATTGAACTCTTCCAACAACTTTAACTATAATAAATGTGCCTATAGCAAAATTTACTACTCCATCAGTTATTACAGTATTTAGTTCACTTGTACTTGTTTCAATCACTATTCTAAATGAGAATTCATCCCTTGCTTCAGGAATAAATAGAATTATATCCTTAGGTATATCTGGTAAAAATCCTTCGATTACGTTACCTTCCTTTGTTGTTACCTCAAAAGGTATTCTTACTGTAAATTGTACTCTTTTAAAATTAGGTTTATTGCTTATTGATGTTGTAGTTACTTGATTATCAACAATAAAGCCAGGCTTAAATCTTATATCATCAAATGTTCCACCTTGAAGGTCTACCTGAATATCAGGAAAACACTCTCTTTGCTGACAATGTGCATATACTTTATCTGTTATTATACATACGTTCTCTGTGATGTAACCCAAATCTTGATTAGTGATAGGGTCGCCAGGACTTGGATCATAGCCATTACTCATAAATTTTCCCCCTTCATTATAATAATTTTCTTTACAGTATCATAATATGAAGTATAGAAACTTTGGTGCATAATTTTTTAAATTATTTTATAAGGGGGTACAAAATGATTATTTATAAATCATTAATAAAGACTTCAGAAAAAGAAAACTACGTTTTTTATTTATCAGATAAAGAAATTTATTATGACTATTTTAAAGGATCAGAAAAAAGCACAGAAAATTTAACAAATGAACAAGTTATAGATTTCTCCACTGATATTGATAAAAATAATAGAATACATTTAATATATCTAAATACAAAAGGAGAACTATATTATTGTATTTACATGGATGGTCAATGGAAAAAGAAAATATTAACAAAACTCAATGTAAAATCTAATAAATATAATAATTTAACTTTAAAAATTATTAAAAAGAATATACATATATTCTATAATTTCTGTAATTTACTTACACCAAATGTTCAAACTATAGAACATATAATGGGTGATAATACTAAATGGCATAAAAGCACGGTTGTCAGTACTAATTCTTGGGAAGGTAACTCTCTTTTTTATGTTGATTTTGATAATATGAATTCAATACATTTAATATATAAAAGTTTAATAAAAGGCATTCAACATATTTATTATACTTCCTTTAATAGTTTTTTAAAAAAATGGTTACCTTACCCCCATAAACTTTCTGAATCTGAAGATAATAATATAAGCCCTTATTTATTTGTTGACAAAACAGATAACATTCATACAGTTTGGTGTAGTCTAGAAAGCAATAATTATAAACTTATATATAAAAAATTACCTTCAATTAGTAGTAATAAAAATAGATGGAAAAGTAATAAGCTTCCAAGTTTAGATGGTAATTTAGAAAATCCCATTATATTTCAAAAAGATGATACTCTTAAAATTGCTTTTAAACAAAATGATAAATTAAATTTATTGACATCTAATAACGGCTATAACTGGTATGAGGATGATAAAAAGGATGTATTAATAAACGAATTTAAGCTTTTTAACTATTCTTCTAATTCTTCAAAGGAAAATATTAAAAGCAAAATAAACCATGTTTATGGAAAAATAAATGATACTATTAATCTTTATTCCTTTAAAGATAATGGATCTAATAATCTAGAAAAAAAGACTTTAGAAAATAATGAAAATAATGAAATTAATGAAATTAAAAAGCCTAACATGGATATTTTTGAGGATGAATATTTAAAATCTATATATTTAAAAACTGAAACAGATATTAATACTATTTTAAATAACTCAAAAAATTTAAATACTATAAGAGAAGAAATTCAAAATTTATTGTATGACATTTTATCAAATATAAATGATAAAAATAAACCTCTAGATGAGTTTCTAGAACAACTTGAAAGTTTACTTAATAACTATGAAGAAAAAAATAGTTTATTACTAGATAAATTAAAATCTTTAGAAAATAATTATAAAGATAATTTAAAGGGCTTAGAGGATATAAAAAAAGAAATTAAATATATTAAAGAAATGAATACCTCTAAAGAGAGTGTATTTAAAAAGCTAATTAATATATTTAAGTGATATCTATTTTTTCAATATCTAGTGATCCACTTAACTTTCTTACTTTATATATATTTTCTATAGGTCTTTTATAATTACTTGCTTCTTTTTTAAGATAATCTAAATGTTTTAATTCATCAAATCTTATAGAATAGCTACAACCAGCCTTTATTTTACAAGGAGTAGATACTAACTGAAAAATTGCATACCCCTTTTTCTCTAAAGAATAAAAAAGTTGTATTGCATGATTTTTAGAACTAAAAGAAGCTATATAATATTCTCTATTATTAAAAACTTTATTAATCATTTTCTTTTCTCCCTTCTACTCTTTTATAATAATATATTTAATAAAAATATATTTTGTTACTTAAAGTTAGGTTTAAAACCCTAACTTTTTTTATCATTTAAAGACTTCTTACATATATTAAAGTATACATATTTAATAGGGGTGATACTTTTGTATTCTAGTGATATTAAAATCAAATATAATAAAAATTCAGTAATACATAAAAGGAAAATGAAAAATGAAACTATAAAAAACTTGAAAAAATTAAAGAGTAAAAAGAATCTTACTGTATCTGTAATTACCTGTACTAATCGTCCCTATCTATTAGATAATATATTAAATAATTATCTTTCCCAGGATTTTAAAGAAAAAGAATTAATAATTATAATAAATAAAGATAATGTTAATCTAGATAAAATAAAAAATAAAATAAGAAATCATAAGGATATAAAGGTTTTTAACCTAAGTAGTAAATACTCATTAGGTAAATGTTTAAATGAAGCTATAGAAAAATCAAAACATAATATAATAGCTAAATTTGATGATGATGATTATTATGGAAAAAAATACTTATCTAGCTCCATTAATGCTTTTTTATATACAGATGCTGATATTATTGGAAAATCAGCTTCCTTTGTATATTTTAAAGAAAGTAAAATATTAGCTATTAGAAACCCTAAAAAAGAAAATAGATATACTAATAATATAGAAGGTTCAACTATGATAATAAATAAGGATGTATTCAATTATGTAAAATTTAGGGATATGTCCTTAGGAGAAGATAGAGAGTTTTGTAAGGATTGTCATAAAAAAGGCATAAAAATATATGCCCATGATAAATTTAACCATGTTTACATTAGACATGGTTATTCACATAGCCATACTTGGTCTGCCAGTGATGATTTTTTTAAAAAGCTTTGTTTTAAAATAGGAAAAGTTGAAGATTATAAGTCCTATGTAAACAAATAATTTGGAGTGATTAATATGTCTAATGATGTGTATATAAAAATAAATAAAGAAAAAATAAGTTGTAAAAACGATTTTATGAAAATTATTTCTAATTACAAAACTATAGATATAAAAAACAATCACAGTGACAATAAAAACTATAAACTTAAAGAAAAACCTAAGGTATCTATAATACTTTGTACAATGCGTCCTAATTTAATAGAAAATGTATTTAATAATTATGATAGACAAACTTATGAAAATAAAGAAATGATAATTATATTAAATAGTAATAAATCAAAACTTACTACTTGGAATAAAAAAGCTAACAATTTTAAAAATATTAAAATATTTAAAGTAGATGAAAAAATAAATTTAGGAAATTGTCTTAATATAGGAATCTCAAAAAGCAAGGGTGATATAATTGCAAAATTTGATGATGATGATTATTATGGTCCTCTTTACTTAGAAGATTCTATAAAAGAATTTGAAAAGACTAAAGCAAGTGTCATAGGAAAGGCTACTTCCTTTATTTATTTTAAAGATCAAAAAATACTAGCATTAAGGTTTCCAAATAAAAACAATAGGTATGTCACCCATATGGATGGTCCTTCAATGCTAATAAAAAAAAGTGTTTTTAAAAAAATTAGATTTAGAGATATACCTAGAGGGGTAGATACTAAATTCTCCATTGACTGTATAAATAATAATATAAAAATATACTCAACTAATATCTTTCATCATGTATATATAAGAAATAATTCTAACAAACATACTTGGAAAATTAATAATGATAAACTTCTAAGGATGTCAATTATAGTTAAGAAAAATGTTACTGATTTTACTAAATATGTAGATATATAAATAGGCTTTTTAAAGCCTATTTATTATATATATCCTCTTCCTATAGCAAAATATTTAATTTTAGCTTTTTTAATGTGTTCATAATTAAAAATATTCCTACCATCAATTATTAAAGGTTCTTTCATTTTAGCCTTTAATTTAAATAAGTCTAATTTACTAAACTCCTCCCACTCTGTACAAAATATTGCACAAGAAGAGTTGGTAAATGTATCATATAAATTATTACAATACTCTATTTGTGGATATTTATCTTTTATTGTTTTAGAAACATTAGGATCATAACATTTAACTTTTGCCTTATTTTTTATTAACTCATTTATTATATAAATAGCAGGAGACTCTCTAATATCATCTGTTCCTGGCTTAAATGTAAGTCCTAAAACTGAAATTATTTTTCCACTTATATCTTTATAATAATTTAATAATTTTTTTATTGGGATTATCCTTTGTTTATTATTAACATTTATAGTGCTTTTAATTATATTAAAATCCACTCCATACTTTTCACCTATTTTTACTAAAGCCTTTGTATCCTTAGGAAAGCAAGAACCTCCAAAGCCTATACCAGCATTTAAAAATAAAGGGGATATTCTTTTATCTAATCCTAAGGCATAGGATATATCTTCAACGTTTCCTCCAATTTCATCGCATAAATTTGCTATCTCATTTATAAAAGAAATTTTAGTAGCCAAAAAACCATTAGAGGCATACTTAATTAATTCTGCAGTCTCAGGGTTAGTATATACTATTTTTCTATTAAAGTTTTTATATAACTTACCCATTACCCCCTTTGCTTTTTCGGAATCATATCCTATAACAATCCTATCTGTATTAAAAAAATCTTCAAAGGCTTTACCTTCTCTTAAAAACTCAGGATTAGATACAACATCAAAATATTCATTTGAAATTCCTTCATTATTTAACATTCTTTTCATATACTTTTGTGTTCCTATTGGGACAGTACTTTTATTAACTACTACTTTATATTCATTAATATATTTAGATATATCCCTAATCACTTCTTTAACCTGAGTCATATCCACTTCGCCATTATTAAGTGGTGGTGTGCCAACTGCTATAAAAATTATATTTGACTCTCTTATCCCTTTTTTTATATCAGTAGAAAATGTGATTTTTTTATCTTCAATACACTTTTTTAAATAATTATCTAACTCTTTTTCATATATTATAGGTATACCTTTTTTAAGATTTTTTATTTTTTCTTTATTTTTATCAACACATATTACCTTATTATTCTTTATACCAAAACCCAAGGCAGCAATTAAACCAACATACCCTGAGCCAATAACAGTAACTTTCATACCCATTCCCCCATATATAATTTTCTACTTTATTATATGAAGCTTATTATCATTAGTACCATTAACTCACCTTTTATTGTCCATAACATATTATAAAGTAGAAAATAGACAATGGAGGTAAAATAATGAATGATGTTAAAATAATAAAAAGTAAAAATAAACCTATAAAATCTAATTTCAAGATAAAACCACCGGTTAATAAATCTTATAAAAAAAGCAGAAAAAAAGTAAATCCTTCAAATAAAATAAAAAAAATAATTATTAATATAAAATTTAATTCTAATGGTTTTAAAAAAGAACGTTTAACTAAGGAATGGATTGAAAACAGAATAAAAATATTTAATAACTTTACTCTAAAAAGCTTAAAAAAACAAACTAATCAAAATTTTGAAACTTTAGTAAGATATGAAGATAAAACAGAAAAACATGTATTTAATGCCCTTTCAAAATATAAACCTCTCCCTAAAAATGTACACTTTATAAAGGAAAGTCTATATGATGATGAGGTTATAAAAAGTATTAAAGGATATAAGTATCTATATTTAGTTAGATTAGATTCTGATGATATGTATCATAAAACTTATATAGATGAACTTCATAATCATACTCCCGACATTTATACTAAGGCTTTAATTAGTCAAAAGGGCTTTTTATATGACTCTATAAAAAATAGACTTGTTAATTATAAACGTAAATCACCACCATTTTACACTTTAATATATAATACTAATTCTTATATTAAAGGTAAAAGATATAAAATTCCTAAGGGCCATACAGATGTTATAAAACTTCCTCATAAAATATTTAATAGAAAAAATTTTGTAGTAGTTGTTCATTCAAATAATACTACAACAAAATTTAACGGGAAAAATATTATTAAAACTAAGAAAAAAATTAAAGAAATTTTAAGTAATTATAAATAAGGAGAGGTTTTATGAACTCAGATGTTAAAATTAAGCCTTCAAAAAGTAAGAAGATTTTTCATAATAAACCTATTAAAACACCTGCAGTAAATAAAAATTATAAGAAAAAGAGAATAAAAAAAGTTAAAAATGTTAGTGTAATTACAGTTACTAATAAAAAAAAATATTTTGAAAATATACTAAATAATTATTTAAGGCAAGATCATAAATCTAAGGAATTAATAATTATTATAAATAAGGATAATATATCTTTAGATAATTGGATAAGTAAAACTAAAAAGCATAATACAATAAAAATATTTAAGATAAATGAAAAAAAGAGTTTAGGTTTTTGTTTGAATTATGGAGTGAAAAAAGCAAAGTTTAATATTATATCAAAGTTTGATGATGATGATTATTATGGCAAAAAATATCTAACACAAGTTATTAACACCTTTAACTATACTGGGGCAAATATTGTAGGTAAAGGAAAATACTATATTTATTTTGAAGGAGAAAATGTACTTGCCATAAATAAAGGTCCCTCCCAAAATAAATTTACTAAACACCTAGCAGGTGGAACAATTTCCTTTGAAAAATTAGTCTTTAAAAAAGTTAAATTTAAAAATTTAACCTATGGAACTGATCAAAGATTTTTAAAAGACTGTATAAATAATAATTTTAAAATATATTCAAATAATAAATCAAATTATATATATGTTAGGCATAAATCAACTAATGAACATACTTGGAAAATGCCAAATAAAAAATTTCTGAAAAAATGTAAAATCTTAAAAAAATCAAAAAAATTGCCTAAAATAGATTAAAAGCACAGCTAGCTGTGCTTTTAATGTGTCAATTTTTTTAGTTATGAATAATATTTAGTAAAGAGTTTAAAGGAGGTGATATTTTGAGAGTTTTAAAACTTGGTTCTAGGGGTTCTGATGTAATGGAAATTCAAGCTTTATTTAAAAAAATCGGATATGATCCAGGACCTATCGATTCTATATTTGGTCAATTAACTGAAAGAGCTTTAATTAATTTTCAAAGGGATAATCTATTAATACCAGACGGCATTATCGGACCTAAAACATATAAAAAATTAGAACCTCTTTTATTAGGCTATGATACTTACATTATAAAACCTGGAGATACTTTATATAATTTAGCTAATAAATATTATACTACTGTTAAAAAGATTCTTATTGCTAATCCTAATCTAAATCCAATAAATCTACAAATAGGTGAAAAAATTATTATCCCCTATGGTATAGATATAGTCGATACAAATATTGGATATACCTATGACATTTTAGAAAGGGATATTTTAGGATTAAGTAAAAGATATCCGTTTTTAGAAGTTGGTATACCTGGAAAAAGTGTATTAGGAAAAAATCTATATTATATAAAATTTGGAAATGGTCCAAATAAAGTTTTTTACAATGGAGCCCATCATGCACTAGAGTGGATTACATCACCGTTATTAATGAAATTTTTAGAAAATATATCTAAAGCATATGTTAATAATGATACAATAAGAGGTTATAACATTAATGAAATTTATAATAACAGTAGCATTTATATAATGCCCATGGTAAATCCTGATGGTGTTGATTTAGTAATTAATGGTCTTCAAAGAAACAACCCATATTATTATGAATTGTTAAGGTTAAATGATACTAATAGACCATTTTCTAAAGTTTGGGAAGCTAATATAAGAGGTGTTGACTTAAATCATAATTATGATGCTTTATGGCAAACTTATAAAAACTTAGCAGATTCTTTAGGTTATAATAAACCAGGGCCTACAAGATATCCTGGTTCTTTCCCAGAATCAGAACCTGAATCTAGAACTGTTGCTGACTTTACTAGAGATAATAATTTTAGATTAGTTATAGCCTATCATAGTCAAGGTGAAGTTATATATTGGGATTTTCAAGATTTAGCATCTGAAGAAGCAAAAGAGATTGGAGAGAAGTTTTCTTTAGTTAGTGGCTATACTTTAGCTGAAACTTATGGTGCTGCTTCTTACTCCGGATATAAAGATTGGTTCATACAAGATTTTAAAAAACCTGGTTATACCATTGAAGTAGGTAAGGGTACAAACCCCCTACCCATCACTCAATTTGATACAATATACAAAGATAACGAAGAAGTTTTATTGTTAGGTTCTATAATATAATTTTATATAGTTACTTTAATATCATTAGGGATTTTATATTCTTTTTTAAAATCTCTAATAGTTTCTTTATATTCATTTTCTGAAATTAAATCTTTATTGTATAATTTGTCTAAATAAATTAAATTATTCTTAAATAGAAAATACTCTTTGCTAAGTATAATTTTAGTATTCTTTTCACTAATATTGTTACTTTCTTTAAAACTAAAAGATATTTTATTCTTTAGCTTTTCATTATTAGTACCAATAAATTTTATATTATTAATGCCTATATTAAATTTTAAAAAAAGTTTTCTTATCTTCTGTGATTTGTCATGAAATTTCTTTATTTTCTTGACATAATTAATATCAAAGTCAACTAAAGAAATATCAATATTATCATTAATTTCATTATAAAAAGAAATTTCTATATTATACATTTTGTTTCTTTTAAGATAATTTAAATTTTCATTAATAACATTTGTTAATTTAGTATAAAATTTTTTATCAAATATTTCTTTATTGTTTAATGCTATTTCCATAAAAATCACTCCTTCATTCCCCTCTATATATTAGATTATCAAAAAAATGTTCTAGAAACTATGGTAATTAAATGCACTAAAGTATAATAAATAACTCATTTCTAGAAATATGTTTTATTTTAAAAAAGTGTATATAAATATAAAGAAGGAGTGCTTAAATTAGCACTCCTTCTCTATATTTATAAACGTATCATAATATGCTATTTGTCCACCTATATCTGAATCTATATTATTCGTTAAAAAGTTTGGATTCCCATTTTTATTCCACCAGCCAGTATGCATGTGAACTATATTATCTGGTACCTTCTCTGTTATTTTTATTTTTACTTTGATTTCACCATTAGATGATTTTAATATTACTTTGTCATCATCTAAAATGTCATATCTATCTGCCATAGTTTTGTTTATATAGGCTATAGATAAACCTTTTTTATCCATCATATGTTGTGTGAAAATTGAATCCCTTGGATGACTTGTAATAAGTCTTATTCTCTTATTATTTTGCTTTTTATATACAGGAATAGGACTCTTTTTTAAATCCTTTAATGTATTTGAATATATCTCTATTTTTTTAGAAGGCGTTTTAAACTTTAAATCACTCCAAGCTACTTTATTACTTTTTATTGTTATATACTTATTTTTTATATCGTCTAAATTTATTTTATAATTTTTAAGTGGCTTAACTATTCTTTTTAAATATTCTTTCTTACCCACTTGGGGATAATTTTTATAACCCATTTTTCTAGCAAGTTCTTTAAATAAATAATATTCATCCATCAATTTATGTTTAGGCTTTATTACTCTTTCATTATAAGTAATATAATAATTATTCATTGAACTATATACAATATCCTCTGATTCTAAAGTATTTGTACATGGTATGAAAAGATCACAATGTTTGGCTGTATCAGTCATGAACATATCAATACAAACTTTAAAATCTATATCTTTAATAGCCTTAATTCCTTCATTTAAATTTGGTAATTGAGCTAATGGATTAGCCTTAGTAAAAAACACTGCTTTTATAGGTATATCTTTTTCCTTTTTTATATAATCATAAAGATTTGCTAATTTAAAGTATCTTTCATTTATAGCATATTTTTTACTATCAAAGGGATCTAAATCTAAAATATCAGGATATACTCTATCTGCATAATTAACCCCTTGACCTTTAGTTCCTATTTTTCCTGCTATAGCTGCTAAAGCATCTATAGCTCTTATGGTGTTGCCTCCATTTTCATACTTTTGAAGTCCATAGCCCATGTATATAGTAGATTTATTATTAATATATATATCTGCTAGTTTGTATAAGTCTTTAATACTTACTCCTGTTTCTTCAGATAAAAAATCTAAACTAAGTGTCTCTAAATATTTTTTATATTTATCAAATCCCTTTACATACTTATTTATAAATTTTTTATCAATTAAATTTTTTTCTATAATGATTTTAGTAATAGCCATAGCCAAAGCGCCATCTGTAGCTGGCTTAATACTAATATGTTTATCAGAAAGTTTTGTTGTATTGGTTTTTAAAGGATCAATAACTATGATCTTAGCATTTCTTTTTTTGGCTTCCTTTAACATATGTAAAAGATGTATTGAAGTATTATAAGGATTTCTACCCCACATTATAATTACTTCTGAATTTAATAAATCATCTAAACTATGACCTAAAACATCTCCAAAATCATATGTTTGGGCACTTATCCCAGCTCCCCAACAGGTACTTCCCTTAGTCTTTGTAACTCCACCAAAGAAATTAAAAAATATATTATTTATGGATTTTAATACTCCATTTGAACCTGATTCTTCATAGGTTAAAATAGAATTTGAACTATGCTTTTCTTTAATCTGTAATAATTTTTCACTTAATATATTAATAGCTTCATCAAAGCTTATTTTTTCCCATTTACCATTAACCTTTAATAATGGATTATATATTCTTTTTTTATGATAAAGTCTATCTAAATGTTGTCTGCCTTTTTTGCATATAATCCCTTTAGTATAGGGATGTTTTTTATCTCCTATGATCTTTTTTACTTTACCATTATCCACATACACATTAAATTTACAACAATCAAAACAATCTAGAGTACAACCATGTCCTATTATCTTCAAATTAATCCTGATTTTATTAAAAATCAGGATTTTCACCACCCTTCTTATAATTATTGAGGAAATCTAACAATAAAATGGTTTCCCTTTTCATCTACTTTTAATTTTATTGTTCCACCGTTTTTATTAACTAATTTTTTTACAATATACAAACCTAAACCATTACCATCTTCTTTTTTAGTTGTAAAACCTTTTAAAAATATTTTCTTTCTAATTTCCTTAGGAATTTTAGGTATGTTATTAGTTATTTCAAAAACATACTCATCTAATTCCCAATATATATCTATATTTAATTCTTTATTACTTCCATTTATATTAATTAAAGCATACATTGCATTTTTTATTAAATTAGTCATTATTTTTATTAAATCATATAATTCAATAGGTAAGTCTTTAGGTAACTCTATCGAATTTATATTAACCTCTATATCATTTTTCTTAGCTTTGCAAATAGTTGAATATATTGCAGACTCAAGTTCAGGTATTCCTATATGGTATCTTCCCTTTATCATACTTCCTTCTTTAACCACATTTTTTAAATATTCAACTGCTCTTTTTGTTTGCTTCATTTCTATAAGTCCTTGAATTATTTGTAGATGATTATTAAAGTCATGTTTATATAATCTTAATCTTTGATTCATATCCTCTGATAATTTCAATCTATAATTGGCTACTTCCTTTTGTGTTATAACGTTAGATAAAACTATTACCTCTAGTATTAACCAAATAGAAACAATAACACTTATAAGACCCATAAACCATAAATTTCCCCTTAAAGTATCCCTAGTAGATACTAGTAATTCATCTACTGAAGTAGTACTTATAAGATACCAATCCTTTGATGGTAGTAAACTAACCCCCATAGCATATTCTTTATTATTTAAATTTATAGTACTAATTGTTGATAGTTTGTCTGTATTTATATACCCATTAAAAACATTCTTAGGAATTTGTAATTTTGGTTTAGTTATTATTGGTTCTTTATCTTTATTATATATATTTATTTCGCTAGAATTACTAAAGGCTACATCCTTATATAAGTCTTTAAATACATCCTTTTTAATAAATGAAATAAAATAACTAGTTGCTTTTTCGCTACCTTCCCCTCTTATTTTATGTATTATGTAAAAATTATCCTTAGAACTTAAAAAATCATCCTCTTCTTTATATCTCCAAAGGATATCAGTCCCTTTAGAATTTAATTCCTTATATACTTTACTATTAAAAAAAGCATCCTTATTTAGTTTTATATCATCATATCCATAATATATTCTATTATCTTTATCTAGACATATAGCTTGTTTTATATAAAAATTATTATCAACAAATTCAGTAACTTTTTCTTTTAAAAAACTATCTATCTTATTTTGATAATGTTTTTCCACGGTATGATACATTTCCATAGAAGATGTTATGGCTTTTTCTGTCACAAATTTATTAATATTTTTTTCTATATCATCTATTGTTATTGCTAATGATTGAGTTGTCTTTTGTAAAGTTTGTTTTGAAAAATCCATTTTTTCTTTTTTTACAACATCTAAAGTTTTATTATAAACAAAGTATATATTTAATAGTATTGGGAAATAAATAATTAGTAAAAATAATATTAAAGCCCTAATTCTTAAAGGCCTGTTTTTAATTAAATTTAGTATAAATTTTTTCATATTTAACCTCCAGCTGTCTTAAGCACTTCTGATTTGTCTTTATATTTACATTTTATAATATTCTCAAAAAAAATTCACTTATTTTTTTGAAATTTTATTCTAAACAAATAATTATCAATTATTTATTGCCTGGGCAATTGTTAATTACTTTATTTAAGAGATTTGATGATGTTTGTAATAAATTGTATAATGAAAAAATTTACCCCATTTATTTAATTACTTTGTCAAAATAAAACATTTTTCACCATAAGTTTACTTTCTAAATTTAAAATAATAATTCTTTTAAATTTATGGTTGAAAAAAACCATGAGTAAGGTATATAATTTATATGGACGTGAAAATATAACAAAGGAGCTGATAAAGTGTCAGTTGTAGAAAACGTTTTACAAAAGGTTAAAGAAAGAAATCCAGGTGAAGTAGAATTTCACCAAGCTGTAGAAGAAGTTTTACAATCCTTAGAACCTGTTTTAGAACAACATCCTGAATTTGTTGAAACAGGCTTAGTGGACAGATTAGTTGAGCCTGAAAGACAAATCATGTTTAGAGTACCTTGGGTAGATGATGAAGGTAAAGTTCAAGTTAATAGAGGTTTCAGAGTTCAATTTAATAGTGCTATAGGGCCTTATAAAGGTGGTTTAAGATTCCACCCATCAGTTTATCTAGGTATAATTAAATTCTTAGGTTTTGAACAAATCTTTAAAAACTCACTAACAGGTCTTCCTATAGGTGGAGGAAAAGGTGGATCAGACTTTAACCCTAAGGGTAAATCTGATGGTGAAATAATGAGATTCTGTCAAAGCTTTATGTCAGAATTATACAGACACATTGGTCAAGACGTTGACGTACCAGCTGGAGACATTGGTGTTGGCGCTAGAGAAATTGGTTTCTTATTTGGACAATATAAAAGATTAAGAAATGCTTATGAAGCAGGAATATTAACTGGAAAAGGTTTAAAATATGGTGGATCTTTAGTAAGAAAAGAAGCTACAGGTTATGGTTTAATCTACTTTACTAAGGAAATGCTTGAAGCTAATGATAAAAATCTTAAAGATAAAACTGTAGTAATATCAGGAGCAGGAAATGTGGCTATATATGCTTGCGAAAAGGCTCAAGAATTTGGAGCTAAAGTAGTAGCTATGTGTGATTCTAAAGGTTACATATATGATAAAGATGGTATTAAGCTAGATACTGTTAAACAAATAAAAGAAGTAGAAAGAAAAAGAATAAAAGAATATGTTAACCATCATCCTGATGCAGAATATCATGAAGGACAAAAGGGTATCTGGAGTCTTAAATGTGATATAGCTCTTCCATGTGCTACACAAAATGATATTCATTTAGAACATGCTAAACAGCTTGTTGAAAATGGATGTATGGCTGTTGGTGAAGGTGCAAACATGCCTTGTACTAATGATGCTTTAGAATTCTTCTTAGAAAAAGGATTATACGTTGCACCAGCTAAAGCTGCTAATGCCGGTGGTGTTGCAACATCTGCCCTTGAAATGTCACAAAATAGCATGAGATTATCTTGGTCATTTGAAGAAGTAGATCAAAAATTACAAGATATCATGAAAAACATATTTAATGCTTCTAACAATGCATCTAAAAAATATGGCATGGAAGGTAACTATGTTGCTGGAGCTAATATTGCTGGATTCTTAAAAGTTGCAGAAGCTATGATGGCTCAAGGAGTTATATAATAAAAAACATCCTAAAAAAGGATATTTAAAATAACAATATTAAGAAGATAATAATTACTTTTAAAAGTAATTATTATCTTCTTTTTTTATAAAAGTTTAACTTTTTCTAACTAGCACTTTCTTCTTTTTTGACCACACTTCTAGCCTATGATGTAGATTAAGTAATATAAAAGCCCCTATAGAAATAAAGAATAATAATATCCATACTTGTCTAACTCCATAGCTTTCAATATAAATTCCCATCATGGCTGGTCCTAGGGCATATCCTGCCCCTGAGAGAATATTCAAAAAAGAACTAAATCTTCCTCTATGGGTAATTGGTGAATGATTAGCTATATATACTCCTACATTTGTTACAGCTAATATTTCTCCCATAGTCCAAAACATAGTTGATATTATAAAAAATGGAAAATAATCTATATAATAAATCATACCAAAACCTAAAGCATAAAGAATACCAACAATTGAAACATTTTGTACAGGCTTTAACTTCTTTGTTAAATTTGTAAGTGGAACTGTCATTATTAAAACAACAATAGCATTTACACTCATAATAGTACCAAACATCTTAGAACTAGCATCTCCAAATATATCATTAAGTTGTAAAGGTATACTAAATGCATGCTGTGAATATGAAAATGTAAGTAAAGAATAAATAACTGCGAAACCAATTAAGAAAGGTCTTTTAAGTAAAGCCTTAAATACACTACCTAATTCAGCTTTTTCATTTTCACTTAGCTTATCATTTGTTTGTTTTATTTCTTCTTCTGTTGGTTTTGTATCAGGTACATAAATTAAAACTAAACTAAGTGCAATTACTGTAGTTAATCCATCTCCCCAAAATATCCATCTTGTGTAGTTTTCAAATAAGAAGCCTGCTATTATTGGTCCAATGGCTACACCAATATTTATTCCTAAATATAAAAGTGAAAATGCTGCTTTCCTATTTTTAGGTTCTGTTAAATCAGTTACCATAGCTCCAGTAGATGGATCTGCTATTCCATTAAATAATGATGCTGTAATTAAAAGCCAAGTTACTATCATTGAATTTCCCATAAATCCACAGGATATAAAAGTTAAAGCTGCTAATGATTGAAATATTAATAATATTTTCTTTCTTCCAAAATGATCTGTAAGTTTACCACCAATAAAAGCACCTGGTACAAATGTTGTTGAAGCTAAAAGCATATAAAAGCCAACCTCACTGTCAGATAATCCAATTTTTTTTGAAAGAAACAAAGTAAGAAATGGATATACAAACATTCCCATACTATTAACTACTCTAGCTAAAAAAAGTATATAAATACTTCTAGGTAATCCTTTATACATACTAAACATTTTTATCATTTTTTAACCTCCCTTCAAACTGTCTATTATTTATTTACAGTTAATACTATAACAAAAGATTTGAAAAAACAATTTATTATTGATTATTTAACAAACTACATATAATCATTAATAAATAGTAACATATACTTTTTTACTATAAAAAAAGTTAGAAATAAGAAATGATTTCCTATTTCTAACTTTTTTTTCACTTATGATAATTTAATTATTTACTAAGCTTAGAATACTCTACTGCTAATTTTGAACCTACCCTTGCGTTATTATAAACTAACTCAATATTAGATTTTAGACTTTTCCCCTTTGTTATTTCTTTTATCTCTGATAGTAAAAAAGGTGTTATTTCTTTGCCTTTAATACCCTTTTTATTTGCTTTTATTAATGCATCTTCTATTGCTTTGTTTATAACATTATAATCCATCTCAAATTCATGGGGAATAGGGTTAGCTACAACTAAGCCTCCCTTTAACTTTAAGTCCCACTTAAGTTTCATACTTAGTGCTAAATCTTTAATATCATCTATTCTATAATCTACTTTAAACCCACTTTTTCTTGTATAGAAGGCTGGAAGTTCATCAGTTTTAATACCGGCTACTGCCACTCCATTTGTCTCTAAATACTCTAAAGTTAAACCAATATCTAATATTGCTTTAGCTCCTGCACAAACCACAGCAACATCTGTTTTTGATAGCTCTTCTAAGTCAGCGGATATATCAAAGGTTTGTTGAGCATTTTTATGTACTCCACCTATACCTCCAGTTACAAAGACTTTAATACCTGCTAATGAAGCTATAATCATTGTAGATGCAACTGTAGTAGCACCATTTAATTTATTCGCTACAATAAATGGTAAATCTCTTCTGCTAACCTTTTTAATATCATTACCCTTAGCTAAATATTCAATTTCTTCTTTATCTAAACCAACCTTTAATACACCATTTATTATTGCTATAGTTGCCGGTATAGCTCCATTTTCTCTAATAATTTCTTCCACTTTTAATGCAGTTTCAACATTTTTAGGATAAGGCATTCCATGGGATATTATTGTAGATTCTAATGCAACAACTGGTTTATTTTCTAATAAAGCCTTCTTTATTTCTGGTTTAATATCTAAATATTTATTAAATTCTTTCATACATATTCAACTCCTCGATTTTTTTATTTATATTTTCAACTGTTATATTATAATTAATTGTATCTTCATGGGATAATGCTAAAATAGATGCTCCCATGGAAAATATAGCACTTTTTTCACAATTAAATTTATTTAACTCACTATAAACTAATCCTGCTAAAAAGGCATCCCCTGCTCCTGTAGCATTTATAACATCAACTTTAGGATTATTTATTATTTTAGAATTTTCACCATCTGAATAAAAAATCCCATCTTTTCCTAGGCTTATATATACTTTTTTTACACCTTTTTTAATTAGGATATCCCCTGCTCTCTTTATATCTTTTCTATTTTTTATTTTTATCCCACTAAGGATTTCAGCTTCATATTTATTAGGTTTTATTGTATGAAAACTACCGATTATATCCTTTACTTTTTCAGCTTTTGTTGTAGAAACTGGATCTAGGAAAAATTTTTTATCCTTAAAATTAATTACTAAATAATCAATAACATCCATAGGCATATTAGTATCTAATACAATAATTTTAGAACTATTTATAATATCAGAAATCTTTCTAATATACTCTACATCCATATAATCTAATATACCCATATCAGATACTGCTAACTTCATATCCCCTTTTTCAGAAATTGAAATATAAGTAGAAGTCCTACCTTCTTTTAATTTTATTGAGTAATTAATATCTATACCAGAAACTCTACATTCATCATAAATTTTATCGCCATAAATATCATCACCAACAACAGTTACTAATTTAGTATTAATACCTATATTAACTAAATTTTCTGCTATATTTCTACCAACGCCGCCAAGGGACATTTTTACTTTACCAGGATTAGAATCTTCATATATTAATTCTTCACTAAATCCCTGTATATCTATATTAGCTCCCCCTATTACAGTTACATATTCCTGATTTTTTAAAATGTAACCTTTACCCTTAATATAACCTTTTTTCATTAAGTTTCCTATATGTACTGCAATAGAAGACCTAGTTATTCCTAGCTTTTTAGCTAACTTTTGTTGTGTTATCATAGGATCTTTTCTAATTAATTCTAAAATTTCCTTTTCTCTAGAAGTCAAATCAATCACCAACTTTTGTTTATATTATAAGCATCTGTTTATATTTTAACCTAATTATTTTTAATCTTCAAGTCTTTTTATAAAAAAAGATCTTTACATTTAAGTAAAGATCTTTAATCTATTTCATTATAAAACTTATCTAATCTCTTTTTTATTTTTTCTTCATATCCATTTTCTGTAGGTTTATAGTATTTAACTCCCTTTAAACTATCAGGTAAATACTGTTGTTTAACAAAGTTATTAGGATAATCATGGGAATATTTATAACCTTTACCATGACCTAATTTCCCTGCTCCATTATAATGGGAATCCCTTAAATGATTAGGTACATCTCCAGTTTTTTTATTTTCCACATCCTTTAATGCTTTATCAATGCCTAGATAACTTCTATTACTTTTTTCTGCACATGCTATATATACTGTAGCCTGTGCTAAGGGAATTCTTCCCTCTGGCATACCTATTATATTTAAGGCATTAAATGCTGATACAGCAATATTTAAAGCTTCAGGGTCTGCATTACCAACATCTTCCGATGCACATATTATTATTCTTCTTGCTATAAACTTTGGATCTTCACCAGCATATATCATCTTAGCTAGCCAATAAAGGGATGCATCTGGATCTGATCCTCTCATACTTTTTATAAATGCCGATATAGTATCATAGTGTTCATCCCCATTTTTTTCATACTTTAATGCCCTTTTTTGAACACATTGTATAGCTACATCTAATGTAATATTAATAATTCCATCTTCATTCGGGGGTGTTGTTAATATTCCTAATTCTAACCCATTTAAAGCTATACGAACATCTCCATTAGAAACATTAACTATATGATTAATAGCATCTTCAGAAACATTAGTATTAAACCTTCCCATTCCTTTATCTTTATCCTTTATAGCCCTATATAAAATTTCTTTTATTTCTTCATCTGATAATGTCTTTAATCTAAATATCATAGATCTTGATATAAGTGCTTTATTAACTTCAAAATACGGATTTTCAGTGGTTGCACCAATTAATATAACAGTTCCATTTTCAACATAGGGTAATAAAGCATCTTGTTGGGATTTATTAAATCTATGTATTTCATCAATAAATAAAATTGTTCTTTTACTATACATCCCTAATCTCTCTTTAGATAACTTAATAACTTCCCTTATATCCTTAACACCTGAAGTTACAGCATTAAGTTGTTCAAAATATAATTTGGTTGTATTAGCTATAATTTTTGCTAAGGTAGTTTTTCCAGTTCCAGGAGGTCCATAGAAAATAACAGACCTTAATTTATCAGCTTTTATTGCTCTATATAATAGCTTGTTTTTCCCTATAATATGTTTTTGTCCAACGAAATCATTTAAAGTTTCAGGTCTCATTTTATCTGCTAAGGGTGCTGATTTTTTTATGTTATTCTCTGCATTTAAACTAAATAAATCCATTTTATCACCTCAAAATCTAAGACTCCCATAGATAGGAGTCTCTGATTTATTTTATTATTTTATTAAAAATATCAATTGAATATAAAATATCTTCTTTAGAAATATGTCTATGGGTTACAAATCTGATTATATTATTAGTTATTTTAGATGTCAATATTCCTTTATCTTTTAACTTATCTATTACCTCTTCAGAACTATATTTTGATTTAGATACATCTATCATTAAAATATTAGTCTGAGGAGTTTTTACATCGATAGATTTTATATTACTTAATTTATCAGCTAATAATTTAATATTTTCATTATCTAACTTTAATCTATCCACCATGTTATTTAAAGATATTATTCCGGCTGCTGCTAATATACCTGCTTGTCTCATACCTCCTCCTAACATTTTTCTATATCTTCTTGCTTTTTTTATAAATTCTTTATCTCCTGCTAAGATAGAACCAACAGGGGCTGATAATCCCTTTGATAAACAAAACATTACACTATCGGTTTTATTTGTTATTTCTTTAATATCTGTATCTAAATAAATTGAAGCATTAAACATTCTAGCTCCATCTAAATGTACTTTGATTTGATTATCTTTAGCTAAATTATATATATCTTTCATTCTTTTTAATGGAGTAACAACTCCGCCTGCCATATTATGAGTATTTTCCATGCATATAAGGCTAGTTTGAGCATGATGTATATCATTATCTATTATTATTTCTCTTTTTATATCCTCTAATTCCATTATTCCATTTTCTCCCTTTATGGGCTTTGCCTGCAATCCTGATAAAAAAGATAATCCTCCAACTTCAAATCTATATATATGAGACCATTCCTCAAGTATAATCTCTTCCCCTCTATTTGTATGGGATAATAATGCAAGTTGATTTCCCATAGTTCCTGATGGTACAAATAAAGCTTCTTCCTTTCCTACTATTTCACTTGCTAAGTTTTCTAATTCATTAATAGTTGGATCTTCTTTATAGACATCATCTCCTACATTCGCCTCACTCATAGCCCTTCTCATTTCATCTGTAGGTTTTGTAAGCGTGTCACTACGAAAATCTATTATTTTCATAACCATCTCCCCTTTAAAACTTATTTATCTTTAGTATATAACAAGTTATCTATTTAGGTAAACCATATAGTCTTTTTATATAATTAATTTCCTCTCTTATACCATCGTAAATACTTGTCTTTTTATCTATTGTAGTTAATTCAGATAATTTCTTTATTGAAGCATTAGTAATTAATTGTTCCTCTGATATCGGCTCTATATACTTTATATTAGCACTTTTTCCTAATAATTTTTCAATTATTTTAATAGACTCCTCTACACTTAAAGTTAAACCTCCTCCCACATTAACTACTTCATTTTTTATTTCCTTTTCAATAATATTTAATATTATTTCACATACATCTGTAACATAAACAAAATCCCTTTTCTGGCTACCATCACCATAGACACTTATTTCCTTATTTAATAACATATTTTTAATAAATCTATGAAAAGCCATATCTGGTCTTTGATTTGGACCATATGTTGTGAAAAATCTTAATATATTTATATCCATACCATAATTATGACCATAATAATTACTTAAAGTTTCTCCAGCTAGTTTTGTTACACCATAAAGGGAAATAGGTTTAGTATTGGTAACTTCATACATAGGTAATTTTCCATTATTTCCATAAACCGTAGATGAAGATGCATATATTAATCTTTTAATTCCCTTATTTTTTATTGCTTCTAAAAGTCTCTGTGTAGAAGTTATGTTATACTTTATATACTCATCAAAATTTACTTCACTACATGTGGTAACTCCTGGAATATCTGCTAAATGCACAATACAATCTATTTTCAATCCTTCGATAAGCTTACCTATACCTGGTTCTAAAATATTGTTTTCTAAAAAAATAAAATCAGGATTTCCTAATAAATGTCTTATATGAAACTCTTTAATCCATTTAGGATAGTTATCATAAAAACTATCAATACCAAGAACCTTTAATCCATTATTTAAAAGCACCCGACATAAATTACTTCCAATAAAACCAGCTGCTCCAGTTACTAGTATCATGACAAATCCCCCTTAACATACTGTTAATACATATATATGTTAAAGGGGGTTTATGAGTTCGTTAAAAATTTTTTCTAACTATTTGGCCTGTTAAAGGATATGAATAATCCACTCCATCTAAAACTTTTACTATTGCAACAATTGGAAGTATTAACCCTACCAATCCTAAAACCAATATTAATGGTATACCAACTAGTAAAAATACTAAAATAGCTGCTACTGCAAAGGAAACTGCTAATAATATCTGAAATCCTAAAGCTTCCTTAGCCTGCATTTTAGTATAAGAATCCTTAGATACTAACAAAACAATAATTGGAGCTATAATAGGGATGCCTATAAAGGTTCCTAAATGGGCTAAAGCACATAAAAGTTTTTGCTCAGTTGTTAGCATTTATCTTCCTCCTATCTAACGGTCTTTTTATTAACATATTCAGAAGTCATAGCCTTTAGAATACCTCCATATGTTAATTTAAAATAAATCTTATCTCCTATTTTAAGATTTTCATCTACATCAGTAATATCTAATATTAAATGGTCACTACTACCTCCTAATATTGATATATTCTTATCATCTGGTATTATATCAGATACATCAATATCTTGTTTTCCAATACCACATAAAGCTCTTTTTCTAATTCCTTTATCTTCAAATGTTGGTTTATTTCCAAATGCATCCATTCCTATCTCTCCTATAGGGATAGATGGCTTTTCTTTTATTTCAATAATTTCTACAGCTAACTTAAAAGCATCATCGTAGGTATCTTTAAGTCTTTCTCCAAAGGCAGTTTCTCTACCTAAAATAATTGATTCCCCAAGTCTTAACTGATTTATTCCCTTAGGAATTTCTTTTGTTTTTACTAAATGGAGACTACTAGAGTTTCCACCTGAAATTATTTCTAAATCTAGATTATACTTATTTTCTAAGCTACTTTTTATATCAATTAGTTTATATAAATTATTTTTCTTAGGTATTATACCCCCATAACAAGTTAAGTTAGTCCCTAAACCTATTAATTTTATACCCTCTAATTTAGTTATTAATTCAACTGTTTTAAAAATTTCTTCTTCCTTTAAAATACCTTCCCTTAAATCTCCTAGGTCGATCATTAATATTATTTTATGTGTTTTATTATTATTTAGTGCTTCTTTTGAAAGTGCTTTTATAGTTTCTATTTCAGAGTTTAGGGATATATCTGCATATTTTACTACCTCAGTAACTTGACTTAACATAGGTAGTCTTAATAGAAGTTTAGGCACTTCCTTATCTTTGTATTTTTTAATATTTTCTATCCTTGAATCTGCTAAAAATTTAACTCCACCCTCTATCATTGCATCTACAACATCACAGTATGCACAAAAGACCTTTGTTACACCTGCTACTGAAATATCTTCTTCGTTACATAAAGTTACTAACTTTGAAGTGTTATGCTTTATTTTATTAGTATTTATTTCTACTCTTGGATAAGACATATTAATCTTCCTTTCTATTTAAATAATAAGCCCAACTTTATGTTGGGCTTTTAATTGATGTTTAAACTTTCCTTTAATAGTTTAATTGCTCCATTAGGATACTTTTTAGATAAGACTCCTAAAGATGCCATTATATAATAATTATCTATTAAAATAGATGCATTTTTATTTGGGAATAATTCATTTCCCTTATTATTTTTTGCTATTTGTTTTAATATATTAACCCTTTCAGGTAATCTAGTAAGAGCTCCACCTGTTGCAATTATATATTCTATTTTAGTTAAATCTTTACCTTCCGCTACTGTTTTCTTTCCCCCTGGACCATATAGATTTCTAAAATGGCCTGCATGTCTTCTAACTGCTGTAATTACAGCTTCATCTGTCAATTCTTCTACAAATTTCTTTTCTTTATCTGTTAATGGAATAGGTTTGTGATTAAGGATAATATTATTTAATTCTTCTTTAGATATATTCATCCTTTCACTTAATTTTTCTTCCCCTATTCTATTAACGATATTTTTCATATTAACAAATACCCCTAAATCTCCCTCTACAGTTCGTTTTGCTATTGGCTCTGGACTAATTAGGATTCTATTAAATTCTTCACTACCTTCTGTAACTGAATGAACATCAGTAGTTGCTCCTCCTACATCTAAAGTCATTACATCCCCTATTTCTTCTTTTAATAGCTTAGAAGCTGTCATTACTGCCCCTGGAGTAGGCATAATCGGTCCATTAACTACTTCTTTAACTTTCTCCATTCCCGGTGCATGTATTATATGTTCTTCAAAAACTTCCTGTATTACTTTTCTTGTCGGTTCAATATTTAAATCATCGATTTTGGGATAAACATTATCAACTAAGTAAAGTTTTGTTAATGTATCTTCAAATATTATTTTAATTTCTTCTTGGTTTTCTATATTACCAGCATATATAACAGGTATATTTAAGTTAAGATTTGCTATAAGTTCTGCATTATATATCGCTGTATCCCTTTCACCATAATCTACTCCACCAGCTAATAATATAATATTAGGTTTAATCTCTTTAATTTTTTTAATATCAGTCCTACGTAATCTACCAGAAGTTATTTTATGAATATTAGCTCCAGCACCTAATGCAGCTTCTTTAGCAGCTCTAACTGTCATATCATATACAAGACCATGGACAGTCATCTTTAAACCTCCTGCAGCGCTACTAGTTGCCAGTAAATCATCATATTCTAAAGTATCTTCATTAAGTTTTTTTCTTAAATCATCTATAGCTTGTTTTAATCCTATATTTACATCACCTTCAAGAACAGACGTTGGTGCCTGTCCTTGTCCGATGAATTTTGGCTTATTACTTTTAATATTATCAAATGCATTAACTACTGTAGTTGTACTTCCTATTTCTGCAACTAAAACATTAACCTTCATTTTCCATTTCCCTTCTTTTCTTAACTAAGAAGGTTGCTACATGGATTCCCTTTGTACCTCTACCAAATCCTTTATCTACACCATTTTTCTCTGCTAATTCAGGAGTTACTTGAGTACCTCCTGCCGTTATAATAATCTTATCTCTTATACCTTTTTCGATACAAAGTTCATGGATATTTTTCATATTCTTATAATGTATATCATCGTGACTTATAATAGTAGATGCTAATATTGCATCTGCATTGGTTTCAATCGCAGCATCAACTAATTTTTCAACAGGTACTGAAGTTCCAAGGTAATGACAATCTATACCGTATTTTTCAATACCACCGTGTTTAATATCAATGATTTCTCTTAATCCAACAGAGTGTTCATCTTCCCCTACAGTACCAGCAACTATTTTCATAGGCTTTTGTTCTATATCATTTCTTATTTCATCATCAGACATTACTTCTGGCTTTGGAGGTATTACAAGGTCATCTGTATCTATATTAAATGGTACTTTTCCTTTGAATTCAACCCTTGTACCTTCTGCTTCTTGCATAACTTCTTTGTGTATTACTTCGACTTCTTTTAACCCCATTTTTTTAGCGATTTCGATTGCAGCAAATTCAGCTACCCTAGCTTCTACTGGAAGGCATATAGTTGTTTGTACTATTCCATCTCCCTTCCATTCCATCTCAGGCTTAATTTTTGAACTTTCTCTTAATTCTTTAGTCTCTTCTAAACGTACATGAACATTATCATTTTCATCTAGTTCATCTATATAAATTATTTTATCAGGTTTTTCAAATGTACATCCATCTATCAATTTAGAAGGATCATTAACTAAACTTTCATCATATTGCTCTACATTATTATATCCAAAGAAAGCTGTAACTGGAGCTAAGTAATCTTCATCTCTTTCATATACAGAACCTGCTCCTATTCCACCATTTATCTTTCTTGCGATTCCATCTCCATTTCTTTCTGGATATAATCCTGAATCAACAAAAAATCCATCTTCTACTGCTTGGAAATATCCTCCTGATTCTATTATTTCTTCCATAAATAGGACTGCTCTTTCCTTAAGTTCTCTAACTTTATCAGCTAATTCACCATGGTCTCTTTTAATTTCAACCATTTCAGTTAGCCCATCCATTCCTACAAGGGCTTGTTTAGCTGTATCAGTACCTTCTATATTATATATATGCCAAGGCACATTTCTACCTTCATCTGGTGTAATAGTTGATTGTATCTCAGCTCTTGTAAGTTTTGATATTAAAAGATTCAATGTATGGGTAACTGTAGCTTCCCTTGTTGAAGAACCCATATATTTAGTATTTTGTTGAGCTCTCATTTTATAGTCTTCAAATAATTCCCTTAATGCAACTGCATAGGGTAAATCCAATCTCATACAAGGTGCTGGTGGTGCTGTTGGAGGTACAGTTGATAAACATATATTTTCTTTTTTTACACCACATTTTGCAGAAAATATTGAATTTATTCCGTGTTGTACCATTAACTCTGGCATAACTTTCCATGCTTCCCTTGCTGTAGCATTAGCATTATGTGCTCCATCTATCTGAGCCATATCAGCCCATGCCATTACTTTTTTAGCATTAGCTGCATCTACAAAGCTTCTTACCATATTTATGTTTCTATATAAAACATTATATTGAGGATCTTGATGCGCTCCATTTACCCCTTCTTCAGCAAACATAACGGCAATTTCAGGACCTGCTACACCACTTACATATGAGTGATAATTTATCGGGCGACCAACTTCATCTTCTATTATATCTAAAGCCTTTCTTTGGGCTCTTACCTGTTTTCTAGTTATAGGTATTCCACCTATTCCTTGAGGAGTTCCTTCTATTAATCCATCCATATGACTTTGTCCTGCTGTTCTTATAACCATTAAATGGTCAGCACCATGCCAAGCTGCCATTCTCATTCTTCTTATGTCATCTTCAAATCTTCCTGATGCTATTTCTGTAGTTATTATATTTGAAGGTTGTGGATCTATATCATCAAAATAATGAGCTGCTGGTAAAGGAGTACTTTGTGTTAAATTCTCACTAGTATCATAATACTCAAATTTACCTATTTTTCTTTTTTCTCCTGCTCCTTCTCTCCAATGCCATCCACGTCTTCTAGGTCTATAATCTTCTAAATTTTCAAGTAATTTTTCTATATTAAGTCTTTCATTTGGTTTAATATCCATTATTTTTCACCTCCAAATACTTTTTCTACCGTGTCCCATAACTCACCTTCAATTAACTTAAGTCCTGCATCTCTAACAGTAAGATTATTATCCTTAGCAGCTCTATATACAACATGCCCTGCACCCTTACCTATTAGATTTCTATCTATTACCTTCTGTACTATCTCTTTAGATTCAGTACTTGAAAAACCCATTCTTAATAATACTGACCTTTCAATTGATGGTGTAGTGTTCTTCTTTCCTAAATCAACCATAGGATCAACTATTTTTTCTGCTAATTCCCAAAACTTTTGTTCTAATTCACCCTCTGATAAATTCTTAAGGTGTTGTCTTCTAATTTCAAAATCATCATTTCTTTTCAATTTAAAGCACCTCCTATTAATATTTAACGTCTAGTTCATTTAATATATCTTTTACAAATTCAATATCAGTTTTTGTCTCCACGGCTAAAAATTCTAAATCTTTTTTAGTTATATCTTTATCTCTGTTATGTTTTATTGCGTTTTTAATATATGATTTTCTTAATTTATTTAAATTAATTTCCTTAGCTTCTATTAATTCCGGGTGTTTAGGTAAAATTATATTCTCACCTGGTACTTGATCTTTTGGATCTCCTACTAAAATTTCTATACCATTATCCTTTGCAAAGGATAATTGAGGTTGTATATGTTTTCCTGCTCCTGTATATTCAGTTTCTTGAACAACTATAGTTTTATCTTCATCAAGGGTTTGAGCTAGTGAAAAAGCAGCTGTTAAGGAAGTATTTCCTGCTGGACCTCTCTCAAGACCTTCAACTTGGGCTAAGGCTTCTGTAATGTAGAAAACCTCTCCTTGAGTTACAGTATAATATTTATCCATATATCTTAGTGCTCTAGCAGCAGATCTTGGTACATCTGATCTATCAGGCCATGTGGCAAAGGGCATTCCAAATCCTGTATGACCTGTTGTAAATGATTTTTTATTAAATTGAGTATCACTTGCCATATGTAATCCTTTAAGATCAACACTAGCACCTATTACCTTAACATCATCGGCACCTGCCTTTATTAATCCCCTAGCTGTACCTGTTAGATTACCTCCACCTGCATTAGTCGCAACCACTACATCAGGATCTTTACCTTCTCTTTCCCTAAATTCCATAGCAATTTCATAACCTAAGGTTTCCACTCCTGCTATTCCAAAGGGAGTATAAAGTGAAGCATTAAAATACCCTGTTTCTTCTAATAATTTTAAAAATGTATAAAATAATTCAGGACCTACTGTTAACTGTACAACTTCAGCTCCATAAGCTTCACATTTTCTTGCTTTTTCTATTATTTCAGGCTGTCCTACTTTTCTTGAATCATAACACTCTTGAACAATTATACATTTTAACCCTGCCATAGCAGCTTGGCTAGCAACAGCTGCACCGTAATTACCACTTGTCGCCGCGATAACTCCTTTATATCCTAGTTTTTTAGCATGATAAACTGCTGTTGCAGCCCTTCTTGCTTTAAAACTTCCTGAAGGATTACTAGCTTCGTCTTTAACAAAAATTCTTGCTCCCTTTCCCTTAGGGGCAAACTTCCTTGCTAACTTAGTTAAGTTTCTTAACTCATATACAGGAGTATTGCCAACTCCAGTTCTTCCTTGTATTTTTTGAATCTCTTGAAGGCTATAACCTGTTTTTCTCATCATTTCTTCATAATCAAAGGCTATCCCCTCAGACTCAAAGGCATCATAATCTATTCTAACTGCTTTTTTCATTATTTCATTTCTTCTTTTTATTACTCCTTCATAGCTCATATCCTTACTCATTTATTTCACCACCTTCAAGAATACCTCTTAGTTGTCTTCCTATGTATGCTAATTCATTAACATACTTACCATAACTATGGGTATAATTAGGTTGTATCTCGACTAACTCGCCTTTAACTTTCCTACCTATATATGTTTCTATTTCAACTATATCTCCTATTTTAGCACTTTCATTTAATAAAAATCCTTTTACCCACATCTCAAGTGGTACTTTTTTAGTATCATCAGGAACCTGTGGTGCCCTTTTACCTTCCTTTAATACAACATTGTAAACCTTTACCCAGTCACCTTTCTTAGAAATATTCATAGTTACACCTACCCTTTTATTAATTCTCTCATATCTCCCATTATAGCTCTTGGTACTGGTAAATCTATCATTGTTTTAAGACCTGGTTGTGCATTTATAACTTGAGGAATCATATTTACACACATTGCTATTGTACCTAATCCACCCTCTACTTCTGGCTTTATAGACATATTTACTTCAGGTGTTCCTTTTATTCTTATATAGTCCCCTGTATGGGTTCCTTCCATTTCTGGTTCTATTTGTTGTGGATGTTTCATATCTATTTTAGCATCTCCATCAACATATCCTTGTCCTGTCATATTTACTCCAGCCACATTACCTTTAGCTGCAAAGCCATATGGTGATTTTCTATCTACGCTTGTTACTATAGGTTTCATTTGTTGCTCAAACTTTTCAACATCCCATCCTATAGCATCTCCTATCATTTTTATCGATTCACGGAAGCCTACATGACCTGCTAATGTTCCATCTTCAACACCTTTATTAAACTCTTCTTTAGTTATCCCTACCCCCTGTTCTTCCATAACAGCTGGTCCAAATGGGGATAAACTATTTACTCTTTCAGCTTCTATATGTTCTACATCAGTCATACAGCCAGTAAGACAAACTACTAATAAATCCATTATAAGACCAGGATTTATTCCTGTACCTAATATAGAAACTCCATTTTCCTTAGCTAGCATATCTAATTTTTTACTAAGTTCTGGATTCTTAGCTTGAGGATAAGCCATTTCTTCAGCTGTAGATATTACATTTACCTTTCTTTCTAATGCAAGTTTTAATCTAGGAAAAGCATTTTCTGTAAACGAGTCTGTTGCACATAAACATACATCACAACATCCCTCTGTTAAAACTTCGTCTATATTATCATTAATTATAACTTCTTTTCTATCCTTTCTTTCTACCCCTAATACTTCATATAAACTTTTATTTACTCTAGCCTCATTTCTATCACATACTCCTACTATTTCTACTCCCTTTTTATTTAGAAGCATTTTCGCCATTCCACTTCCCATAGCTCCAAAACCCCAAATAACAACTTTAACTTTTTCCATACGAGCACCTCCAAAATATAATATAAAATTTATCTCACTTAATATATATTGCAATTTTCTTGCCAAGTTTAGATAAATTTACTAATACCACTAATTTCAACAATCAAAGACATTTTATGAAATCATAATACTTATATAAATAGTAAAAACTGCAAATATATTTGCAGTTTCTGTGCAAAATAATTTGCAGTTATTTCAAATCATATTTTTTTATTTTATGTTGAAGGGTTTGTCTTTTAACTTTTAGTTCTCTAGCTGCCTTTGAAATATTAAAATTCTCTGATTTTAACTTAGATAATATTATCCTTTTTTCTATATTAGTTAATATCTCCGGTAAAGAATTATTTAAATCTACTCTTTCAATTATTTTATCGTTAGTATTAGCTTTATAATCCTTAATATAGTAGGGAATGTGTTCAGTTTTTATGATATTATCTTCTTTTTTAACATAATTCATAGCACCTTCAATAACATTTTGAAATTCCCTTACATTCCCTGGCCAATCATAGGTTTTAAATAATTTAGATACCCTTTGTGAAACTTCAGTTATATTTTTATTTAACATTTTATTATATTTATTTATAAAATAATCACATAGTAAACTTATATCCTCTTGTCTTTCCTTTAATGATGGAATATCTACATTTATAACACTTAATCTATAAAATAGATCCTTTCTTAAACTACCATTTTTTATAGCTTCTCTAGGGGATTCATTTGTTGTTGCTATTATTCTTACATCAACAGGTATTTCCTTTGTATCCCCTACTCTTCTTATATAACCTTCTTGTAGTACTCTTAAAAGTTTAGATTGTAAAGTTAAGCCCATAGAGTTAATCTCATCTAATAATAAAGTACCCTTATTAGCTTGTTCAAAAAGTCCAGGTCTATCTATAGCTCCTGTAAATCCTCCCTTTACAGTTCCAAATAATATTCCCTCTAATAAAGTCTCAGGGAGCGCTGCACAATTTTGGGCAACAAAGGGCTTATTCTTTCTAAATCCACAATAATGTATACTTTGTGCAAATAATTCTTTCCCTGTTCCTGTTTCACCATATATTAACACACTTGATGGAGTATTTGATGCTTTTTTTGCTATATCTAATGCCCTTTTTATTTCTTTACTATTTCCTATAATATTTTTAAAAGTATACTTTTTTTTCTTGCTGTCTTCACTATTATTATCATCTTCTGATAATAATTCCTGTTGCAGATCTACAAGTTGTTCTGATAATTCTTTAATATCAGTTATATCTCTAGCTATTTCTAATGCACCATATTTGATATCATCTTCAAATAAAGGAACTGTGGTATTTATGGTTGTTATCTTTTCACCTTTATAATTTAAATAAGTTTGGACCTTATTTATTAACGGTCTTCCTGTTTTCATAACTGTAAGTAATGTGCTAGAATCTTCATCTAAACTTGGGAATATATTAAGTAAAGGATTACCTAATATTTTTTCTCTCTCTATCCCTTCTAACTTAGCCATTGCTTCATTATAAATTATAGTTTTTCCGCCTTTATCTATAACATGAATTCCATCGTCTAGATGGTGCAAAATATTTTGCATTATTAATTTGAATTTCTTTTTTTCCATAATACCATCCTTTAAACTCTTTTATATAAATTATATTTAAAAATTTATATAATTTCAATTATAAATAAAAAAGCACCTTTAAGATGCATTAATAATCAAATGTCTCTATGTATTTTTTTAAGCTGTCAGAAAGCTTATTTAGATCCTTAGAATAATTTTTAATTTCTTCTATATTAGTAAATTGTTCTAAGGATTTCTTATTTACTTCAACAGCTTCCTCTGTTATACCTTTAGCAGTCTCAGAAATATGGTTTATAGAATTTTTCATACTATCTTTTTTAACGTTTATATCCTTAATAGAATTTATAATATTTTTTACTTTGTTTTGCACTTCTTTTATAGAATCATATATTATATTAAAGGAATTTTCAGTATCAAACACAGCTTTATTTTGCTTAGTAATTATAACTTCATTATTTGTAACTATTTTTTCAACAACCTTAGTTTTTTCGTTAATATCATTAATAATGTTTTTGATATTATTAGTTTCATCTGAAACTTTAACAGATAATTTTCTAATCTCTTCTGATACTACTGAAAAACCTTTACCAGCTTCACCTGCTCTTGCTGCCTCTATAGCAGCGTTTAAAGCTAAAAGGTTAGTTTGTTTTGATACATTAGTTATCGTTTCTATTATATCTTCTATTCTACTTATAGAACTTACTAATTGACTAACTTCATTTTTTACTTGATCAGAATGTTTAAGACTTTCCTTAGATTTTGAAGTTAATATATTAACTTGTTTAAAACCATCACTAATAACTTTATCTGTAGTATCAAAATTATTAACTATTTCAACAGAATAATCATTTATACTATCAACTTCATTGGCTATACTATGTATTTGGTTTTCTCCTTTTTCCACATCCTTTTTTTGTTCTATGAGTCCTGTGGCTGTATTATCTATTACACCTGAAATATGTTCATTAAACTTATATGCACCACTAGCTATTTCATTTAAATTAACTGCTTTATTAGAAACATCCTCAGATGTTTTTTTTATTTCACTTATTAACAATTTTAATTGTTCTAACATACTATTAAAACTATCATTTAAAATCTCAATTTCTTTATTTGAATGAAAATCTGCTTTTTCGTTTAAATTACCTTCTGAAACATTTTTCATTTTTTCTCCTAAGGCTTTAATGGGCTTAACCACACTCTTTGAAAAAATATAAGAAACTAAAATCGCTACACCTAACATGAAAACTATTATCATTAATATAAAATTTTTGATTATATTTATACTCTTTTTATAGTCTGTTTTATTTATTGCTGATACAATTACCCAATCAGTACTATTAAGCTTTTTATATGATGCAATTTGATTTTCTTTTCCATTTTTAAAGTTTATAATTCCACTACTTAAATTAAATAATTTATCATTAATATCTTTTAAATTAGTATCTTTTGAAACAAATAATATGTTATTATTTTCAAGTATAAAATTATAACCGGATTGTCTTTTACTTATTTCTTTTACTGGTTTTGTAAGTCTATCAATGTTTACTAGTCCAATTAAAACCCCTAATTTTTTATTATTATCTAATATTGGTTTTGCAATAGGAATAATTTTTCTTTTATCAAATTCAAATGATTTTCCTAAGGATAACTCCTTACCATTTATTGTCTCCTTATAAAAATTCTTATTTTTAATACCCTCAGTAAAATACTTCTTTGATTTGTCATTGCTACCTATAATATTTCCTTGTATATCTGATATTAAAATTGTTTCATATAATCCATTTGAACTATCGATAGCACTTTTTAGTGCCATTTCTGTCTTAAATAACCTTATATTGTGTTTAAGATTAACTCTATTTTGTACATCCTTCATAAGAGCTCTGATATCTGATTGATTACTTTGACTTTTCAAAGTATTTCCTACATCATAAATAGCCATATCTAAGCTATTTTTAACATTTTCTGAATATGAAACTAACATTTCTTTTTTAGATTTTTCTATTTCATCAGATACCTTATCAAAAATAAAATATCCCATGACTATTAAAGGTATTATTGAAATTAATACAAATAAAAGCATTAACTGATTTTGTAAAGACATTTTACTATTACCTAATTTAATATTTTTCAATTTATCAAATTTTACTTTTTTAAAATTAATATTTTTAATTATACTAAATACCCCTTTTAACTTAAATTTTTTAAAATTTAATTTAATTTCCTTTAATTTCATTTATTAACCCCTTTCTATTTACAGTCTAAATTAATCTTATTAAGTATTTTTTTTATATAAATTAATAAACTGTTAAAACTTGGTTAAATACATCAAAAAAGAAAAAGAGAGCTGAATATTCAGCTCTCTTTTTCGAAATAGGAAGATCTATGTTTATAAGTTGCTGGCTCAATTTGTTACTAAATACATTATATTTAAACATTATTAATTGTAAATTAACAATTTGTTAAAAGTTGATTAAATTTAATCAATTGGAATTTTTACTATAAATTCAGTACCTTCATTAACTTCACTTTTAACATCTATTTTACCGTTAAATGCTATAATTATATGTTTAACAATTGCTAAACCAAGACCTGTACCTCCAACTCTTCTTGATCTTGCCTTATCTACTCTATAAAATCTTTCAAATAATCTTGTTAGATGTTCTTTATCGATACCTATTCCTGTATCTTTTATTTTAATTACTATATTTTTATTTTCAACATATGAACTAATTTTTACTTTACCACCTTCAGGCGTATATTTAATTCCATTGTCAACTAGATTGATTACCATTTGTTTAAACCAAGTTTTATTACCATGTATTATTGGTAGATCAGTGCTAATATTCTTTTCAATAGTTATATTCTTTTTCTTAGCTATGCCATCTAGAACTTGTATGACCTCTTCAATTGATTTAGTTACATCTATCTTTACTTTATTAACCATATTATGTTTATTCTCAATTTCAGATAGAACTAATAAATCTTGTATTAAAGTTGTTAATCTTCCTGTTTCTATATCTATTATATCTATAAATTTATCCCTTACTTCCTTTTTATCAGCCGCACCACTTTTTAATGTTTCTACAAATCCTTTGATTGATGTTAGTGGTGTTTTAAGTTCGTGGGATACATTAGCAACAAAGTCTTTTCTCATTCTTTCAAGTTTTCTAATTTCAGTTATATCTTGAATTAATATTACTACACCTATTTTTCTATTAGGATTATCTAAAAGCTTAATAGGATTTGAGTATATGTTTAATATTCTATTTTGCGGTTCGAATATCTCTATCTCATTTTTTGAACTCTCATTTTCCTTTATTAATCTATGGATTTGTTCATCTAGATTATTGTTTCTTATAACTTCTAAAATAAACTTATCCTTTGCGTTTTCTTCTTTTATACCGAAAATCTTTTCAGCAGCTGGATTTATAAACATTATTCTTTTATTATTATCTAAAGCAATAACTCCATTAATCATACTAGTTAATATAGCCTTATTTTTAGTACTTCTATCCTGTATTTCATTAATATTTTCTTCTAATTTCTGACTCATTATATTAAAATTATTCGCAAGTATCCCTAATTCATCATCTGTATTATAATAAACTCTCTTTCCATAATTTCCATTTGATATACTTTTCGTTGCTATTGTTAATTCTTTAATAGGATCTGTTACTTTTCTTACAAATCTAAAACCTAATATTAAAGCTACTAATAACCCTGCGCATATAGAAACTATTATATATTCAAATAATACTTTATTAGACTTACTAATATCTTCTAATGCTACAGATAATCTTATTACAGATATTGCTTCATTTTCTTTTTCAAAGGGAATAGCTACATAAAACATACTTCTTTTTAGTGAATCACTATACCTTTCACTTATTCCTATTTCACCTTTATAAGCCCTTTGTATTTCGGGTCTATATTTATGATTATTTAATTCATCTAAATCCTTAGCTGAATCTCCTATAACCTGACCTTCTTCGTTTATAAAAGTTACCCGGGCATTTACTTTTTTAGAAAAATCTAAAGCTAAATTATCTAATTCAGAAATTTCTAATACATCATATCTTGATAAAAAATCTCTAATCAATTTAGAATTAGAAATTAATTTTTCCTTTACATTTTCTATATAATTACCTCTTAATAAACTTAGCGTTAAAAAACCTGTTGTTAATACACCAATTAATATTAACGCAACAAAAGCTAAAAATATTTTCCTTTGCATTTTTATCTCCTTTTAAATCATCTTATATCCTATACCTCTAACAGTTTCTATATATTTTTTATTATTTCTATCTTCTATTTTCTTTCTTATATGTCTTATATGAACATCTACTGTTCTTGTTCCACCATAATAATCATAACCCCAAACTTCATCTAATAAAAAGTTTCTTGATAAAACTTTTCCTCTATTATCTGCAAGTATCTTTAATAACTCAAATTCTTTTAAAGTTAATTCTAACTTAGTATTACCCTTAGTTACCTCATGCTTTTCACTATCAATTATTATGTCATCTATAGTTATTATATTCTTTTTTTCAGTAGCTACTTGTTTACTTCTTCTTAAAACAGCTTTAATTCTCGCCATTAACTCCCTTACACTAAAGGGTTTTGTTATATAGTCATCTGCCCCAATTTCAAGTCCAAGAACCTTATCTGTTTCTTCTCCCTTTGCTGTTAACATTATAATAGGTGTATCCTTTGTATCATCATTCATTTTTATTTTTCTACAAACTTCAATTCCATCAATTCCTGGTAACATTAAATCAAGTATTACTAAATTAGGTTTTTCTTTAATTGCTTTTTCTACTGCTTCATTTCCATCATAGGCTATAACTACTTCATAACCTCCATTTTCAAGGTTGAATTTTATAAGTTCTACTATATGTTCTTCATCATCAACTACTAAAATCTTTCCATAATTCATTATAATACCTCCTTATTTTTCTTTAACTTTATAAAGGCTCCCATTCTTCCTGTTATACCTTTTTCTTTTCTATAAGAAAAAAACAAATCATTATTGCAACTTGTACATAAATCACTTATTATTATGTTTCTATTTAGTATTCCTTTCTCCTTTAACACTATCATATTAGCTTTCTTTAAATCTAGATTCCACTTGCCTTTAGCAGTTGATTTTAGTACATCTTGGAGGTTTGTAAAATTCTCGTTAAATTTATTTTTGACATCTTGTCCTACCTCATAACAACATTTGCCTATAGAAGGAGCTATCCCTACTATAATATCTTTAGGATTACTGTCATAGGTATCTACCATTTTATCTATCATTTTTCCAGCAATTTTATTTACAGTTCCTTTCCAACCGCCGTGGGCTAAGCCTACTACTTTTTTATTTTTATCAAGATAAAATAATGGTACACAATCTGCATAATAAGTAAATAGAGTAATTTCAGGTTTATTAGTTAACATTCCATCTATTTCATTTGAATTAAGCTCGTTTTTGATACCATTATTTGTATTTGGTTCAGTTATAATTTCTATGTTAGTACTATGAACTTGATCAGATGATACTAATCTATCTTTACTTGTATTTAATATATCAAAAACATATTTAAAATTACTCTTAATATTATCTAACTTATCATTAGTTTTTATTCCTAAGTTAAGACTTTTATAATCCCCTGTACTAACTCCACCTACTCTAGTAGTAAACATATGATTAACTAAACCTGTCTCTTCTAGTTCAGAAATAGTATAATACTTTAATTTGTTATATCTTTTTAATTTAAAAGCCACGACGATTCCTCCTTTTTATTTAAAAAAACGTAGAAACTCTAAAAATAGAATTCCTACGATATTTTACTTCTCATCTAAAATTTTTTTAAGTTCATCCATGAAAGTATTAATGTCTTTAAATTGTCTATATACCGATGCAAATCTTACATATGCAACTTCATCTATTTCTTTCAAACTCTCCATTACCATTTCACCAATTAATTCAGCTGTAATTTCTCTTTCTAATGAATTATTTAACTTTTTCTCTATATCATCAGCAACTTTTTCCATATTTTTCATTGATACTGGTCTTTTTTCACAAGCCCTTATTAAACCGTTTAATAATTTACTTCGGCTATAGGGTTGCCTTGTTCCGTCCTTTTTCTTTACAACTAAAGGTATCTCTTCTATTTTTTCATATGTTGTAAATCTTTTTTTACAGTTTGTACATTCTCTTCTTCTTCTTATAGCCTGTCCTTCGTCGGTTGGTCTTGAATCTACCACCTTACTTTCAAAATAATCACAATAGGGACATTTCAATTGTACTCCCCCTTTCGTATACTCATCATATAATGAATTATATTATATTTTTTTTCTTATGTCTAATTAAATTTAAATATATATCTTCCTATGAATCATTATCAGGATTAAAAGTACCATAATCTGTTTCATAATTAATTAGTATAACATCTTTACCTATCTTTACTATGTCTTTCCATGTAATTACTATGTCATTTTCCTTTCCAAAGAAACCTAATATTTTACCTGGTCCAGGAATTATTATTGCTTCTATTATACCCTTTTGTAAATTTACTTCTATATCACTAATAAGACCTAATCTTGATCCATCCCTAACATTAACTACTTCTTTTTCAGATAAATCTGAGGTTTTTAACATATTATCACCTACTTATCCTTTTTATAATATATTTATAATAACTTGTCTTTAAATATTACTAATTTTACTTTTTTTATTGAAACTTATTTTATTTTTATTAACTGAAAAATAAAAAAGTATAAAAAGGTTTCCCTTTTTATACTTTAAATTAACTTATTCATATGTTTTAAAGCTGTCTTTTCAAGTCTTGAAACCTGAGCTTGAGAAATTCCTATTTCTTCTGCTACTTCCATCTGTGTCTTACCTTCATAAAATCTTAGATTAAGTATTAATTTTTCTCTATCATTTAATTTTCTTAATCCTTCTCTTAAAGCTATTCCCTCTAACCAAGTTTCATCTTCACTTTTTTCATCACTAACTTGGTCCATAACATAAATGGCATCTCCACTATCATGATATATAGGTTCAAATAATGATATAGGATCCTGAATTGCATCTAAAGCAAATACAACATCTTCCTTTGGCATATTAAGCTCCTTTGCTATTTCAGTGACTGTAGGCTCCTTAGAATTTTTTCTAATTAGTTGTTCCCTTACTTGTAAAGCTTTATATGCAATATCTCTTAATGACCTACTTACTCTTATGGAGTTATTATCCCTTAAATATCTTCTTATCTCACCTATAATCATAGGTACTGCATATGTTGAAAATCTCACATTTTGACTTAAATCAAAATTATCAATTGCCTTTATCAAACCTATACATCCTACTTGGAATAAATCATCAACGTTTTCTCCTCTTTTATTAAATCTTTGTATAACACTTAGTACAAGCCTTAAGTTGCCTCTTACAAATTCTTCTCTTGCACTTAAATCACCATTATGAATTCTATCAAATAAAACTCTCATTTCTTTATTTGTTAATACAGGTAATTCTGAAGTATTTACTCCGCATATTTCTACTTTATTAATACGCATTTGATTTATCCATTCCTTTCATGATGTTTTGCCCCTTTTCATAATTAAATTATTGACTTATAGATTTTTTTTATACAATAACTTAAGCATTAAAAATAGCCATTTTTTGTTATTTCCTTTTTAATAATAAAAAAAATACACACATAATGTGTGTATTTATACCATCTTACTAATTTCTTTTTTTAATCTTTTTACTATTCTTTTTTCTAACCTTGAAATATAAGATTGAGAAATTCCCATCATATCAGCTACTTCCTTCTGCGTTTTCTCAAATCCATTACCTATACCAAATCTAAGTTTCATAATCTTTTTTTCTCTGTTGCTTAATTTCTCCATAGCTAAATTTAATAACTCTTTATCCACTTCTTCTTCTAAGTATTTAAATATAATGTCACTATCAGTTCCTAATATATCAGAAAGTAGTAATTTATTTCCATCCCAATCGATATTCAATGGCTCGTCAAAGGATATTTCAGACTTAGTTTTACTATTTCTTCTAAGATACATTAAAATTTCATTTTCTATACACTTAGATGCATACGTAGCTAGTTTAATTTTCTTATCGGGCTTAAATGTATTTACTGCTTTAATTAAACCTATAGTTCCTATAGAAATTAAATCCTCTACACCCACTCCTGTATTTTCAAACTTTCTAGCTATATATACAACTAAACGTAGATTCCTTTCAATTAAAATAGTTCTAACTGAACTATCTGTCTTTAATTTTTTTAATAAATATGCCTCTTCTTCAGATTTTAATGGAGGAGGTAATACTTCGTTACCTCCTATGTAAAATATCTCCTTTTTATTTAGCATTCCTAACTTTTCTATCACTTTTATATATACTAACTTTAAATTTAACCTTATTTTATCGGCTTTTCTTAACATTATATCGCCTCCAAATTTAATCAAGTATTTCAGGATGTAACAATGCTACATAATCGTTATCCTTAGATAAATTATTATTATATATCCCAACTACAATTTGTGATAGGATTTTTTCCTCATCCTGATTAATTATAACTTTATCAGGTTTAAATCCTAATAACATACCATTTTCCTTTCCTAATGATTTAAAAGGTATTATCCTAAATTTTATTTCATCAACGGATTTAGATAGTATATTAGTTATAATCTCTAAATCATCTTCATCATACTTATCAAATATCATCTGAATATCAACTGGCAATAATTGTTTTATAGCTTTAAACTCTGCCACTATAACTGGTATATCTGAAATTGGGTCCTTTAAAGAATTACCAGTATCTAATAACGCTTTTAGGTTAACCATATTACCATTTAATTTTATAGTAATTGGTATATAGACATGGTCTTTTGAAATTCTCGTTTGAATAAATCCCCAAACTATCTTAAATAGTAACCATGAAATTATTACAGCAATTAAAAGATATTTAAATGAAAAATCCTTAATATAAAATATTCCTTTTCCTACATAGAATTTAACGTTTGTTAAGTAAAATATAGCTAAAGAGGCTCCAGCAAAAACAAATGATATAATATAAAACGTAGAAAATAATTTCAAAAATTTTTTAATCTTTGCTGGGTTATAAGCAATTACAATCATAAGTACAGATACTGAAATTTTAATTGCAAATTTAGTCATAAAATAAAGTGATGGATAAAATACAACTAGTGTATATAAGGCCCCTAGTAAAGACGCTAAAATTATCCTAATATTTTTTGTATCTGTTCTTGTAAATCGTTTAGTTACATATAATATAATGTAATTTATTATGAAATTCTCTAACAAAAGATATTCAGCATATATATACAATATTTAATCCCCCTTTAACTCTTAGGGCGTATCTTTAATAAATCCTAATTAAAAATTATTAATCTAATTGTAGATTTTTTTTACTATACTTCATTCATAGGGATTTATTTTTATATTTATTATACATTAAATGATTATAAAAAAATGTCAAATGCTGAAGTCGAAAAATCATTTTTTTATACATAAATATAAAAAACTCCGAGCTTTTCTGCTCGGAGTCTATTAGTTACTATTTCTTTTTCTTAAAAAAGTAGGTATGTCAAGTTCTTCTGTATCAAATTCTTTAGCACCTTTTTTCTTATCTTCCTTTTCATCTTTGGTTTTATTATTTTTCTTATCTTCTTTACCTTCTTTACCTTCTTTAGATTCCTTATTTTCTTTATTTTCTTTCTGTTTTGCACTATCAAATCCTGTTGCAATAACAGTTATTTTTATATCATCTTTTAAATCCTCGTCTAATACAGCACCGAATATAATATTAGCATCAGAATCTACAGACTGCTTTATTAAATCTGCTGCTTCATTAACTTCAAATAAGCCTAAGTTAGATCCTCCAGTAATATTTAGTAAAACTCCTTTAGCCCCTTCTATAGAAGTTTCTAGCAACGGACTATGTATTGCTTGTTTAGCAGCTTCTGAAGCTCTATTTTCTCCATTTGCTCTTCCTATACCCATATGAGCTAATCCTTGGTCTAACATAATAGTTTTTACATCTGCAAAGTCAAGATTAACTAATCCTGGCACCGCAATAAGGTCTGATATACCTTGTATACCTTGTCTTAAAACATCATCTGCTATCTTAAATGCATCCATGATAGATGTTTTCTTTTCAACAACTTGTAATAATCTATCATTAGGAATTGTTACTAAAGTATCAACTCTAGTTTTTAATTCCTCTATACCTTGGTGGGCATGTTTCATTCTTCTTCTACCCTCAAACATAAAAGGTTTTGTCACTACTCCAACAGTTAATATACCTAATTCTTTAGCTACTTCAGCTACGATAGGAGCTGCTCCGGTACCTGTACCACCACCCATACCAGCAGTAATAAATACCATATCTGCTCCTTTAAGTGCTTCATGAATATCATTTCTACTTTCCTCTGCTGCCTTTTTTCCTATTTGAGGATTTGCTCCTGCTCCTAATCCTTTTGTTAACTTGTCTCCAACTTGAATTTTACATTCGGCTCTAGATGTCTGAAGTGCTTGTTTATCAGTATTGATAGCGATAAATTCTACGCCTTTGACTTCAGCTTCAATCATTCTATTTAATGCATTGTTACCTCCACCACCAACACCTACTACTTTTATATGGGCAAACTGCTCCATGTCTACATCAAATTCAAACACGTTATAACCCCCTTAATACTTAATTATTATATTCTTTCCATTTTTTTAATTAATAAAATTATATTACTATTATTTTTCTACCTATTTCTTATATTTCTGCTAACATTACTATATTCTATAAAATAATTGAATTTCCTTTTAATTACTTAATTTATTAGTCCGATGGTAGTGGAATATGCAGTATTTTACCGCTCAAACCCTTTGCTGTATCTAAGATTACTGGTAAAATTAATATTTAATTAAGTACTTACAATTTTTGTAACCACTACTAAAGCTAATATCTCCTTTTTATTACCCTCCTTTAAAACTTCATCTGCACTGTAAAAATTTAACCCTAAATAACAATTTATACTTAAAAGGTATTTTAAACGGTTGTATTATTCCTTTAAATACTAATATAAACTTTAAGTAATTTAATATATTACTTTATTCAAACAATATAAAGCTAGTCCATTTTAACCCTAGTATTAATTAAAGTTTTTATTTTTTAGCTATAAGTAAATACAATTAATTTTAAATTTTATCTAAAATATTACAACCTTTATTCATTACCCTTTTTATAAAACTACATTAATTAACATCCTTACTACTAAAGAAATGTCTTCTAATAATTGCAAAGTTCTGGAATAGCCTAACTCCAAAAGCAAATATTGCAGCATAATATAATGGTACTCCTAATCTATCTCCAATATAAGCTAGAATTGCAGCTAATATTGCATTGCCAAAAAAGCCAGAAATAAAAATACCTGTATTAAATTTACCTTCTAATGTTGCCTTAATTCCTCCAAATACGGAATCTAAACAGGCTAATATTGCAACTGACATATATGTAGAATACACTGGAGAATATGTTATAGGTAAATAATAACCTACCACTACACCAATAACAATTCCTAATATAGCAACTAACATTTTACTCACCTTCTTTAACTGGTTTTAGATATTTTAAATTTAAATCCCCTCTATGTTTGCTTATTATTATATTATCACTAGGCTGTGTCTTTATCTCTAACTTATATAAATTTTTTAATATATATCCAGTTGTATTAGGTGCATTAACAGCTGCATATAATAATTTAGGATCACCAATAGCATGTATAATAAAAGGATTAGTTAAACTTCTACCATTTATTCTTATAATTGGTCCTCCACATTGAATTTCAGAATTTAATAATACTCTTTGTCCCTTAATACTTATTGCTTCTGCACCGGCCATTTTTAAATCATTTAGTATATTTAAAATATCTCTATCGTGGACAATATCATCTGCTGCTTCTTGTCCTACAATATATCTTTCATTATTATCAGCTATTTTAATTATAACTCCAGGCCCTTGTAGATCTTCATATCCTGCTATTTTCTTTACTTTTTTTAACTCTTTTTCTAAAACCTCACTTATATTTCCTTCATCAACAGCGGATTTAATATTTTTAAGTTCTTTTCTTTTCTTTTCAATTATTTTTTCTATATTACTTATTTGATTTTGAGTATTACTTATTTCATTTTTCATATCTTCAATAGAACTTAATGTAACTAATTGATTCCATTCATTATTTTGTCTTAACTGTACTGATAGAAATATCCCAGTAACAACACACATTATAAATATTATAGCTTTTCCTAAAATCTTTTTCAAATTAACCCACCATCCTTATTTTACGGGTTAGTACTATTTGTAGCAGGTTCTGCATATCTAAATTCTTTCTTCTTTGTATATTTTGGTATATTTACACTTTTCTTTCGATTTATTTTAATATCCATATCATAACTATTTTTAAGTTTGTATATAATACCTCCCTTTAAATTAAGAGCACTTTCTAACTTATCTGGGTCTCCAATAGCTTTAATCTCAAAGGGTGGTGTTACCGAAACTCCATTTATACTTAAATGTTCATCTACCCTTAAAAATTCTGAATACGCAGTATATCTAAGTCCATTAATAGATATAGCTTCTGCTTCTGTAGCATTTAAATAACTTATTATTTGAAGTAAGTATTGATAATTTCTTACTAAAAAACTTGTATCTTCTCCATAAATGACCTCTCCTTCAGGATCATCTATGCTTAACACTATCCCAGGTCCATATAATTTTTCATATCCTGAAAACATTCTATATTTTAGTAATTCCTTTGAAAGCTCATTTATATAATCACTTTCTTCAGAAACATTACTTTCATATTTTCTTATTTTATCTTCTAAATTATTAGCTTGATTCACTAATTTATTATTTTCTTCTTGTAATTTATTAAGTTCAGCTGCTAATTCTTTATTTCTCTGTAGAGGAAAATGACTATTTAAAGAATCTTTTTTTAATGTTTTAAGCTGAATAGAAAGTATAATCCCTAATATTATACTAACCACTATAATTGCTATCTTACTTTTAAAATCACTCATATTGTATCCTCCTGTGGCTACTGTCCTTTTATAAATATTGGATTATCCCCTTTGTCAAAGCGTATTGTTCCTGAGTTTAAATTCTTTTGTTTTAAATCACTTAACATAGACTTTATAAAGCTCAGTTTATATTTTACATTATTTAAGTCATTCAGTGCAACTTTCGTTCCTGACTTCATATATAAAATAATCTTCTTATCTTTAATAAACTCAATTTTTGAAAGTTCATTATATATACCATTTAATTTACATATTTTAGCTAAGACACTTATATCATCAATTTTATAATCTGATAGTACTATTTTTTCATCTACATTAACTTTTTCTACTTTTAGGCCTGTTACAAAAGGTATATCTTTATGTTTACTATCGGCTAATATACTTAATATTTTACCTTCACTATCTAAGTAAATATAGGAACCAATGTATTCTATTGCCAATAGTTCCTTTTTTTCAGTAATATTTATTACTAAAGTACTCGGTAGCTTTCTATCTACTTTAATACTTTTTATATAAGGATGCAATAGCAAATTTTTCTCAATTATATTAGTATTTATTTTAAAGATATTTTCTCCTATATTAACACCAGAGGCTAATAATATTTTTTTCTCTTCTATTTTATTATTACCTAAAATATTTATTTTTTTAACATTAAATACATCAGTTAAAGTTAAAAGTACTACAAAAGTAGCTAATAATAACAATAATATAATAATTATAAGTCCTAACTTCCTTTTTTTTATTTTCCTATCTATCCTAGTACTTCCCATAATAATCCTCCTTGGAGCTTGTACTTATTTTTCTTATTTAAAAGCAGCTAATAGCTGCTAGAAAATTCTTCTTATGTCTGCTCCTAAAGTACGTAAATTGTTATCAAAATTCTCATATCCCCGTTCAATATGGTATATATCATCAACAATGGTTGTTCCTTTAGCTGCTAATCCTGCTAATACTAAGCTTGCTCCCCCTCTTAAGTCTTTAGCAGCTACTTTTGCTCCTAATAACCCATCTCCACCTTTAATTACACAAACCTTACCTACTGTTTTTATATTAGCACCCATTCTTATAAGTTCACTCACATGTTTAAATCTATTTTCAAAAACAGTTTCAGATAATACACTAGTTCCATTAGCTATTGTTAAAAGGGCCATCATCTGTGCTTGCATATCAGTTGGAAATCCTGGATAAGGTAGAGTTTGTATTGATTCTACTGCCTCTAGATTCTTTGGACCTATAATTTTTAATGTAGTACAATTATTATATATCAAACATCCAGCCTCTCTTAGTTTTGCAATAATCGATTGTAAATGTTCAACCTCTATATTTCTAATTACTAATTCTCCACTTGTAATAGCTGAAGCAACCATATAAGTACCAGCAACTATTCTATCTGGAATTATTGTATGTTCTACACTATTTAATTTATCCACTCCATCTATCCTTATAACACTAGTACCTGCTCCATAGATTTTACACCCTGCTTTGTTTAAATAATCTTGTAAATCTAATATCTCTGGTTCCTTTGCAGCATTCCTTATTATTGTAGTCCCCTTAGCCTTTACTGAAGCAAGCATTATATTTTCTGTTGCTCCTACACTTGGATAATCTAATTGAATCTCAGCTCCATGTAATTTATCCGCTTTACAATAAATAAAACCATGGGACTCTTTTATATCAGCTCCTAAACTTTTTAACGCTTTCAAATGTAGATCTATAGGTCTAGGACCTATCTCGCAACCGCCTGGATAGGAAATTTCTACTTGCCCACACCTTGATAACATAGCTCCCATTAGAATTATCGAAGAACGCATTTCACGAACTAATTCTTCAGGTATTCTTATCTTATCTAAAGTTTTTGAATCTACAGTTAAGAAATTATCCATTGCATCTATTTTACATCCAACAGATTCTAATATTTTTATCATTATTTTAAAATCTCTTATATTTGGAACATTAAATATTGTACTAGTATCATTATTTAAAACAGTGGCAGCTAATATTGGAAGCACTGAATTTTTTGCACCATTTACTGTAACTTCTCCAACTAATCTTTGGCCACCTTCTATAATATACTTAGCCATTTTCACACCTCCAGAATATGCATTAACCATTATGTAGCAATGATATATTACCATTTTATGCACTTTCCCATAAGGTGTTACTTAAAGCTTAATTGTTATTATTTATAAGTTTTTTTATTATATCAAATATTCTTTCAGTAGAATCTATCCTTGCAAGTTTATTACTAGCCTTTGACATCTCTTTTAATTTAGATTTATTTTTTAATAATTCTTTTATATTATTGTCTAAAGTTTTTCCATTTAAATCTTTTTCTAGTATTACTTTACTTGCTCCTTTTTTTTCAAGGGCTCTAGCATTATGTTCTTGATGATTCTCAGCAGTATAGCTTTTCGGTACTAATATAGTAGGAACACCTACAGCTGTAACTTCAGCTAAAGTTATAGCTCCTGCACTAGTTATTACTATGTCTGCATTTTTTAACCCTGATGCCATTTCGTAAAAGTAAGGTACAACTTCTATATTATCATTCAATTTACTTATACCTTTTTCCTTTAATTTGTTTATAAAATCATTATAATGTTTTTTTCCAGTAACATGTAATATTTTCATATTAGAATTATATAAGTTTCTATCTATAACATCTAACATTGCATTATTTAAACTTTTTTGACCCCCACTGCCGCCAAGAACTAAAATGAAATCTTCTTTTTTGTCCTTTGATGTTTTCTTATAGGCGTTATCTTTATTAATCTTAATAAATTCTTCTCTTATTGGATTTCCTGTAACAACTACTTTGTTCTTATCTTTAAAATATTTCTTACTGTCTTCAAAACTTGCAGCTATCTTATCAACAAATTTAGATAATATTCTGTTTGTAACTCCTGGAAGTGCATTTTGCTCATGTATCATTGTAGGAATATTTTTTAAACTGGCTACTAAAACCACAGGTCCACAAACATATCCTCCTGTTCCTATTACTATGTCTGGCTTAAATTTTTTTACTATTTTTCTTGCATCATTTAATCCTAATAATAATTCTTTTAAAGACTTTAAAGTATCTAAAGAAATTTTTCTTCTAAACCCTTTTACCCTTATTGATTCAAATTTAAAACCTTCCCTAGGAACTAATTCAGATTCTAATCCTTTTTCAGTACCTACATATAATATATCTGCATCTTTTATATTGTTTTTTATTTCTCTTGCTATAGCTAAAGCAGGAGTTATATGTCCTCCTGTTCCTCCTCCTGTTATTAAAAACTTCATATATTTCAACTCCTATCTAATTCTGTATATCTTGATATATTAAGTAACATTCCAATAGATGACATGAAAACTAAAAGTGAAGTCCCTCCAAAGCTAACAAAGGGAAGTGGTATTCCTGTAGGAGGAATAGAAGATGTAACCACTGCAATGTGTATCATTGATTGGATAGTTATTAAAGCTACTATCCCTGAGGCTAATAAACAACCAAAGGCATCCTTTGAATTTAAAGCTATTCGGATTCCTCTCCAGATTATTAGTAATAATAATAATATTACAGTCACACAACCTATAAAACCTAATTCTTCTCCTATAATAGAAAAAATAAAATCATTATATGGCTCTGGAATGTAGAAAAACTTTTGTCTGCTTTGACCTAAACCTACTCCAAATAAACCTCCTGAACCTAAGGCATATAATGATTGTGCAACTTGCCATCCTGCACCTGTAAAATATGCAAAGGGATCAGTAAATGACATTATTCTTTGCATTCTATATTCCTCAGAAATAACAGCAATAGTTCCTAAAGCTCCTCCCATTAAAGCTAAAAACGCTAACTGATAGATTTTCATGCCTGCAATAAAAAGTATAGTTACTAATGTAAGGCCTAATGTTGCACTTGTACTTAAATCCTTTTGAATTAATATTAATCCACAGGATAAACCTATAATAATTAAAGCAGGTAATACACCTTTTTTAATATTTCTTATTCTTTTATTACCCTTAGATAGAAAAGAAGTAAGAAATATTATAGAACCTAATTTTATTGCTTCCGATGGCATAAATGTAAAAAAACCAAAATTAACCCATCTCTTTGCTCCATTGAATTCTGTCCCTAATGGTGTGAATAATAAAGCTGTTAAACCAATACATACAATAAATATTGGTTTAGATAATTTTTTTAATGTCCAGTAATTAAAATTTAAAAAAAATAGCATCACAAAGAAACCTATTATACTATAAATTACTTGCTTTTTTAAAAAATAATATCCATCATCTAACTTATGAAAAGCTTCAGGAAAACTTGAGCTAAATACCATTATTATTCCTATAAAAACAAGCAAAATAGTAGCTATCATCAAAGTGAAATCACTAGCCCTTTTTTTGGACATCCTTAAATCCTCCTTAAATTATATACACACTTCTTAAAATCTTTACCCCTTTGTTCATAACTACTATACATATCCCAACTTGCACAAGCTGGTGATAATAATACATTATCTCCTCTTTCGCTTACTAAAGATGCTTTTTTAACTGCATCATCCATATCTTTAACTAAATATATGTCATTATATCCTAATTTTTTGGCAGTTTTTTTAATAATTTCTTTAGTTTCACCTAATAAAATTAAAGATTTTACCTTTCCATTAAAAGCTTCTATAAACTCTTTAAATTCACTCCCCTTATCATAACCCCCTGCAATAAGGATAATCGGCTTATTTAATGCCTCTAAGGCTTTCATGGATGCATTAGGATTAGTACCTTTAGAATCATTATAATAATTTACTCCATTTACATTATCTACATATTCTAATCTATGTTCTACACCTTCAAAATTATTTAAACTATTTTTAATTACATCTATATCTATATCATTTACCCAGGCCACCGCAACGGCAGCTAAGGCATTCTCTAAATTATGTTTGCCTGGTATTTTTATATCCCTATATTTCATTACTGTCTTAATATTTTTCCCATCATTAATAACTATGTTTTCATCCTTAATATATATACCTTTTTTTAATTCTTCCTTTTGACTGAAATATAAAACATTTGATTTAATTTCATCGTCTAAATTTTTAAGTAATGGGTCATCATAATTTAATATAGTATAATCTTTATTATCTTGATTTAAAAAAACTTTCTTTTTAGCATTAAAGTAATTTTCAAAATTCTTATGCCACTTAATATGGTCAGGAGTAACATTAATAATTACACTTGTATTAGGCTTAAAGGTTTTAATACTTTCTAATTGAAAACTACTAGTTTCTATAATAAAGCTTTCATCTTCCTTAGAATTAACTAACTCCCAAAGTATTCCAACACCTATATTGCCAGTAACATGACAATTCCTATTTGAATTTTCAAATATCTCCCCTACTAAAGTTGTTGTAGTTGTTTTTCCATTAGTTCCAGTTATTGCAATAAAGTTATTACTACTAATTCTATAGGCTAATTCAATATCTGTTATTACCTCAATATTATTATCTTTAGCTTCCTTAATTATATCAACATCTAAAGGGACTCCTGGGCTTTTTATTATTAAATCAATATCATTTAAATCAATACTATTAGTTCCTAAATAAAATGTTGCGTTAATATCTTTAATATCTTTTAATTGTTCCTTTAATTGTTCTTTTGATTTTGAATCATTAATAATTACATTAGCTCCCATTTTAGTTAAGGCTTTAGCAGTGGAAATACCACTTATTCCTAATCCTAATACTAATATTTTTTTATTTTTAATCTTCAATAATTTCACCTACTTTATATAAAATATCTCAATGCATAAATCCCTACAAAACATAAAACAACTGTAGTTAACCAAAAGGTCGTTACTACTCTTGTCTCTTTCCAACCTTTCAATTCATAATGATGATGCAAAGGACTCATTTTTAGTATTCTTTTGCCCGTAAGTTTAAAAGAAGTAACCTGTAAAATAACTGATAATGCTTCAGCAAAATATATTCCTCCAACTATGGGTATAATAAGGGATATATTTAATAAAATTGCAATTGTCGCTACAGCTCCTCCTAAGGCTAGAGAACCTGTATCCCCCATAAAAACCTTTGCTGGATGTGCATTATGTTTTAAAAACCCAAAACAGCTTCCAGCAAGGGCTGCTGAAAATATAGCTATTGTAGTTGCACCTAATTTTAAAGATATTAAACTAAAGAAAGATAAGACAATTAATGTAACTCCAGATGCTAATCCATCAACACCATCTGTTAAATTTACACTATTTACCGTAGCTACAACTACAAAGGCTATAAATGGTACATACAAAGGTCCTAAATCTAAAAGTACATTATCCATAAAAGGGATAATTATTTTAGTTCCAAAAGCTGAAATGTTTGATTGATATAAAGCTAAAATAACAGCAACTGAAATTTGAGCTACTAGCTTTTGATATGCTCTTAAACCTAAAGACCTTTTTAAAACAACTTTAATAAAATCATCTACAAAACCAATTATTCCAAAGGCAAAAGTAGCCCCTAATAAAACGAATAAATCTTTATTTAATACACCAGATGTTAGCGTTGTAATCAAAACTGCTGCTAATATCATTATACCTCCCATAGTAGGGGTCCCGCTTTTCTTCAAATGAGTTTTTGGTCCTTCTTGTCTAATATTTTGGCCAACCTTAAGTCTTTTTAAAAGTGGTATTATAATTGGTCCTAAAATAATTGTAATCCCGAAAGATATAACTATCACTCTTATTATATCTTTAATATCTATCATAATTTTTCTCCTCTCATGTTTATTAAGTCATTATTTAAGCTATTCTAGAGATTTTAATATATCTAAAACAATTTCTCTTTCATTAAAAGGATATACATTTTCACCAATTATTTGATAAGTTTCATGTCCTTTTCCTACTAAAAGTATTACATCCTTTGCTTTATGGTTTTCTATTGCATACTTTATAGCATCTTTTCTGCTTTCAATTGTTATATAATTTCCACTCACTTTTTCTATTCCTTTAACAATATCTTTCATTATCTTTTTTGGATCTTCAGATCTTGGATTATCGGTTGTTACTATACAAAGATCGGTATTTTTAGCTGCTATTTCCCCCATTATTGGTCTTTTAGTTTTATCTCTATCACCACCACAACCAAATATGATTATTTTTCTACCCTCTGCAAATTCATTTACAGTCTCTAATATTTTTTCATAACCATCGGGTGTATGGGCATAATCAATAATAACATTAAAATCTTTATTTGTAGGAACAACTTCAAATCTACCTTTAACTCCTCTAACATTTTCTAAGCCTTTTTTAATTGTATTTAAATCAATACCTAAAGCATAACAACTAGCTGCTGCAGCTAATCCATTATATACACTAAATTTCCCTGGTATTTTCATAGTTATATTTATTGACCCTTTTGGTGTAATCAAACAAAAACTTACTCCATTTGCTTTTATTTTAATATCCTTTGCACTTATCATTGCATCTTTATCGATTCCAAAGGTTAATAGCTTAGTTTTTAGCCCCTTTATTTCATTAATAATCCTATCTCCGTATACGTCATCTATATTTATAACATTATAATTTTTTGTTTTATAAAAAAGTTTGATTTTAGCCTCTAAATAATTATCTATTGTTTTATGTAAATCTAAATGCTCGGGAGTTAAATTTGTAAAAACTCCTATGTTAAACTCACAGTCCTCAACTCTTTGTAATTCTAATGAATGTGATGATACCTCCATTATACAACTATCTTTTTTATTTTTTTCCATGGAGTAAAAAGCCTTTTGTAAATCTAGGGATTCTGGAGTTGTATTATTAGATTTAGTAATCTTACCATCTATTATATTGCCTATGGTACCAATTAGGCCAATATTTTTTTTCGCCTGTTCTAAAATTGATTTTATTAAGTAAGTTGTTGTTGTTTTACCATTAGTTCCAGTTATACCTATTAACTCTATTTTTTTTGATGGATCATCATAAAATTTCGATGATACTTTTGCTAAAGCTTTTCTTGAATCCTTTACTTTAATCAATGTTATATCATCATTTTTAATTTCAATATCTCTCTCAATAATTATTGCTTTAGCTCCTTTATTAATTGCTTCTTTAATAAAATCATGTCCATCAACCTTAAAACCCTTTATTGCTATAAATATAGAATTGTCAGTTACTTTTCTAGAATCATAATAAATATTTCTAATATCTATATCTTTTTCTCCCTTTATATATTCTGGATTAAATGAATCTATCAATTTATTTAATTTCATATACTACACCTCACAAATGTTTTATCTTCCCTATTGATAATATCACAACAAATACACTTTTTAAAAGGCAACTTCCAACTTTAAGTCAGAAGTTACCTTTTGTTAATCATGATTAGCATTATCAAATTTTACTTCTATAAGAGAATTATAATCTACCTTTGTACCTGCGTTTGGTTTTTGATTTGTAACGATTCCTTCACCTTCTAGTTTATATCTTAAACTTAAATTATCTAACATGTTAGTGACCTCTTTATAATTTTTACCAGTAAGGTTAGGTACTATAACAGTATTATCCCTTTCATATTTAGTATTAACAAAAAGATCTATCATAGAACCTCTTTTAACCTTAGTTCCTGGAAATGGAACTTGATCTATAATAATAGTATTCTTTTGTACATCTAAAGTTTCTGTACTATATTCTAATCCTAACTGTGATAAAATTTTTCCTGCTTCAGTTATGGTTTTATTTCTAACATCAGGGATAACTACATATCCTGTCGATTCATTATTATCTTTACTTTCTTTAAAATCTGGTTTAATATTTAAATAATTAAGGCTATCCTTTATAACTTGACCTGCAACAGGTGCTGCTATTTGTCCACCATAATATATTCCATTACTTGGTTCATCTATAACAACTAGTACTGCTATCTCTGGATCATCAGTAGGTGCAACAGCCATGAAAGATGCGATATACTTTCCACTAGCATATCTTCCATCTATAACCTTTTGTGCTGTACCAGTTTTACCTCCTACTTTATAGCCTCTTACATAGGCTTTCTTACCTGTTCCTTCCGACACTACAGATTCTAATATATTTAGCAAAGTATCAGAAGTCTCTTCTGATATAACTCTTCTTTTTTTCTTAGGCTCAAAGGTCTTTTTTACATTTCCTTTATTATCAACTAATTGTTTTACTATTCTAGGTTCCATTAAATTTCCACCATTAGCTACCGCTGAAACCCCTGTTATAAGCTGTAACGGAGTAACAGAGATTCCTTGCCCAAAAGAAACAGTTGCTAAATTAACTTCTCTCATATTTTCAGGACTATTAACTATACCGGAAGCTTCCCCTGTTAAATCTATACCGGTTTTTTCTCCAAACCCAAATCCTTTTACATACTTATACATTTTTTCTTGACCTAATCTCAATCCTACTTCAACAAAGACCTCATTACAAGAATTTTGTGCTCCCTCAACAAAACTTTGACTTCCATGGGGATTATAATATCTCCAGCATTTAATTCTTGCTCCCTTTACCTGTTGAACATAACCATCACAATAAAATTGACTATCTGGTGAAACTACATTTTCTTCTAATCCAGCCGCCGCTGTGATAATTTTAAATGTAGATCCAGGTTCATAGAAATCATTTACAGGGAAGTTTCTCCAACTATCATAAACTAATTTCTCTTTTTGATTCCAAGGAACATCTTCCCAATATTTCATCTCCTGTTCATTTAACGGCATCCATGGTGTTTTAGGGTCAAATAGCAATTTAGTCTTGTCATTAGGGTCATAATCCGGTTTATTTGCTAGTGCTAATATATCCCCTGTTTTCGGTTGCATAACAATTATTGAAACATTTTTAGCTTTATTTTTTACTAAAGCTTCTAAAGCAGATTTTTCTGCAAAATGTTGTATGGTTTCATCTAAAGTTAATACAACGCCTAAACCATCCTCAGGTTCATATATTTTTTCATTATTATATGGTAATTCCTTTTGCCTTCCATCTACTGTTTTTATCCATCTTCCAGGAATTCCTGTTAGGTATTTATTATATGTCTTCTCAACACCATATTGACCTTCATTATCAACATTAGTAAAACCTAGTATATGGGATGCAAAATTACCTAAAGGATAATATCTTTTATTATCACTTACAACTTCTATTCCTCTAATATTTAAATTTCTTATCTTATCAGCCTCTTCTTTTTCAATCCATCTTTTTATTAACGTTGAACTTTGTCTTTTAGTTATCTTTTTATATAAAATATCTTGGTCAATTTCTAAAATGTTTGAAAGATCTTTAGCTATATCTTTAGCTTTCTTTTTATTAATTTCAGCTGGATTACACCAAACTGTATCTGTACTCACACTTATAGCTAATTTCTTTCCATTTCTATCATAAATTATACCTCTCTTAGGCTCAATAGGTATATCTCTTGTCCATTGTTCTAAGGCTCTTCTTTTTAATTCGTCACCTCGTACTATTTGAAAATAACCAATTCTTCCTATTAAAGCAAACATTGCTATAGAAACCACAAACAACATCAATATTAATCTCTTTTTTGTAGACACAGTTGGAGATGACACATTATTTCCCCCTTAAAAGACGTCAAATATATTTATTATCTTTGCAAAGGTATTTCTAAAAAATTTTAAAAAGAAGTTTTTATTATTACTAGTATATATATCTTCATTGTTTATTTTAGTAACATTAACATATACTATTTGATCATCATCAGGATAAACCATACCTAATTCATTCATGGCCCTTTTTTCTATGTTTTTTGATTCTTTAACTTCTTCTAAACGGAGTGATAATTTTTGTTTTTTTTCTTTTAATTCTACTATTTGGTTCTCTGATTCTAATAAACTATATTTTATTTCTGTTATATATGCATACCTTAATAAAATCCCAATGCATATTCCAAGTCCAATAGTAGCACAAAAGAAAATTTTAAGTTTATATTTTGGTTTTTTAGTTTTTCTTTTAGGTTTTCTATTTACCTTATCAGAATCATAATCTCTGTAAGTTTTAATTTCCTTTTTCGCTACTAACAATTTTATTCACTCCCCTTTGTTTTTAGAACTTTAAACTTTTTCTGCTATTCTTAATTTTGCACTTCTAGACCTTTTGTTTTCACTAGTTTCTTCTTCTGATGGTTCTATAGGCTTTCTAGTTATTATTTTTATCTCCCTTTCTTTATCACATTTACAAATAGGGAATTCCTTAGGACATACGCAATCTTTTCTTAAATATTTAAAAGTATTTTTTACTATTCTATCCTCTAATGAATGAAAGGTAATTATACTAATTCTACCTTTAGGTTTTAATACATCAACCATATCAATAATCGCTCTTTTCAATATTTCCAATTCCTGATTAACTTCTATTCTTATAGCTTGAAATGTTCTTTTTCCTGGATGGGGACCTTCTCTTCTTACTCCCTTTGGTACTGCTTTTTTAATTACATCCACTAAGTCTATAGTTGTATCGATTGTTTCTTTTAATCTTTCATTAACTATAAATTCAGCAATTCTACTAGCCCATCTTTCTTCTCCATAATCTTTAATAATTTTTTCTAAAGCTTCCTTTGAGTATTCATTAACAACATTCCAAGCAGACATTTCCTGTGTTTTATCCATTCTCATATCTAATCTAGCTTCTTTATTATAAGAAAAACCCCTTTCAGCAACATCAAGCTGATGGGATGAAACTCCAAGATCTAATAAAATACCATCTACCTTATCTATATTTAATTCCTTTAGCACTTGTTTAATATTTTTAAAATTATTATGAACTATGATGTTCTTATCTTCATAACCCTTAAGCTCTTTTTTTGCTTTTTCTATTGCATTCAAATCTTGATCTATTCCTATCAATTTTCCATTTTCTAATTTTTTTACTATTTCCTTAGAGTGGCCTGCACCACCTAGAGTTCCATCCACGTATATACCATCTTTTTTTATTTTTAATCCATCCAAAGATTCATTTAATAAAACTGAAACATGTTCAAAATCCAAAATATTCACCTCAAATTATTTTTATATACCTAATTCTGCCATTTTTTCCGCTATATTTTCATAACTTAAATCATCATCATCATTATATAATTCCCATTTTTCCTTACTCCATACTTCAACTCTATTAGAAACACCAATAATAACAGAATCCTTTAAAATTTCTGCATGATTTCTTAAATTACTAGGTATTAATATTCTTCCTTGTTTATCTAGCTGACATTCACTAGCACCAGAAAAGAAAAATCTTACAAATGCCCTAGCATCCTTTCTAGTAAGTGGTAATGTTTTTAATTTTTGTTCTAATATTTTCCATTCATCCATCGGGTATATAAAGAGACAGTTATCTAAGCCCTTAGTCATTATAAAGGTTTCCCCTAATTTTTCTCTAAACTTAGCCGGAATTATAACTCTTCCTTTTTTATCTACAGAATGTTGATATTCACCAATAAACATTACACCACACCCCACTTGGAGGTAATCCTCCCCCACTTCCTACCACTTTAAACCACACTAACTAATTCTATAAGTATTTTTAAATTCCTTCTATATACTAAAAAAAAATTATATATATATTGCTATAAGACCCTAGTCCTATTGTTAACAGCAGTAAACCTAGCCATTTGAACCATATAATAATTAAAAAAATTTTTAATTATAAAAATGTTTAATTAATACTCTCTATATGGTGGTGCTTTATCCCATAAAAAAATACACGCAAAAATGCGTGTACTAATATATAATTTAATTTGTGGTGAATTGTGGTTTATTTTAAATAAGGAAAGTGGTTTTTTCTTATTTATTTTATATACTTTTTATTTCTTCACAATCTGAGCCCTGATAATAAAGAGTAATTAATTTGTCTAAATCTATACTTAGATTATAAATTTTTTCATAACTATTATTGTCGCTTATTGATTTATTAAGCTTGTCCCTTAATAAATCAATTTTTTCTAATAACGTCACAACATCACCTTCCTTTTTAAAAGTGATTATATTTTACATCCAGAATACAAAATATGTCAATTTCCCTGTGGTTGCATTTACACTTATATTTCTAATTAGACATAATATATCTTCATTTTTCTGCTAATAATTTCAATTTTCTCCTATTGTTGTATTAAACAGAAAAAAATATCTTTTTATACATTTTTCTTGCCTTTTCTTTTTAAACTAAATACAAGAATTGAGCCTATTATTATTGCTATACTTATTAACTGAGCAACTCTAAAACCACCAAACATTAAACTATCTGTTCTTAATCCTTCTATGAAAAATCTCGCTGCGGAATATAAAATAAGATATAATAAAAAAACTTCTCCCTTTACCTTAACTTTATTTTTTCTATACCATAATAAAAATATAAAAACTAAAAAATTCCATAATGATTCATATAAAAAAGTTGGATGAACCTTTTGACCTTCCACCATTATCCCCCATGGTAAATCTGTAGGACCTCCATGAGCTTCTTTGTTTATATAGTTTCCCCATCTTCCTATTGCTTGGCCAAGTATAATACTTGGAGCAGTTATATCTGCTATCTGCCAAAAACTTATTTTTCTTATTTTACAAAATATAATTGCAGTAAGTACACTGGCTATTATTCCTCCGTGTATAGCAAGTCCTCCGCCTCTTATATTTATTATTTTCATAATATCCCCTTTATAATAATCCCAGGAAAATATTACATAATATAATCTAGCTCCTATAATTGCAGCTGGAACTGCAAATATTAACAAATCTATAAGTTTTTCATCGTCAAATCCTATTCTCTTAGCCTCTCTTAAAGCTATTAAAGCACCTAATAATAATCCAAGAGAGATTAATATTCCATACCACCTAACAGAAATACCAAACACTTCAAAAGCCACTGGATCCAATTATAAAACCTCCTTTAAAATAGTTTAGCTACTAGTAAGCTAGTAGCTATCCATACAGAATATTATATTTCTAATTTAACATTAAGTCAATTATATAGGATATATTATAGAAATGGATAATCTATCTAAATCAAATAAGTTCTCAAAACGTTCTTTTACATCATTATAATTAATGTTTTCTAAGATATCTAAATAACTTAATATAGATGTATTATTAAAGTGGTATTTGATGAAATTATTTGCTATAAATTCTACTGAATTAAGGTCCATTAAATAATATCCTATTAATTTTCTTTTATTTCTATTAAATGCCTCTTTATTCAATCCATATTCCCTTTGGTCTAAAATATGGTCTTTAACCCTTTTTAAAACTTTCTTAGGCTCATCTGACTCTCCTGCAATGATAGAGTGACCATAACTTTCATGCCCTATATACTGAGTTCCAAAATCACCTGATATTAAACCTTCATCATATATACTTTGATAAAACTTAGTACTATCACCAAATAACATATCTAATAATATATTTGTAGTTAGTTGTTTTTTTAATAGTTCATCACCTGTATAACCTAAATCAATATCTTTAAATCCTATATTAAATAACGGAGTAGAGACACTTAACTTTTCTTCAATTATATTTTTATTAATAGTAGTAGGTTCTTTTTCTGTTATTTTTTCAACATCTCCATGAAATTCTTTAATATCTCTTTGTATATTTTCTTTAACTACATCTAATGCTTTATTAAAATCAATATTACCAACCATAAATAATACCATATTACTTGGATGATAAAAGGTATTATAACACTTATATAATGTTTCTTTATCTATCTTTTTTATACTATCTACTGTACCTGCAATATCTGTTTTAATTGGATGATTTACATACATTGCCTTTAAACAATTAAAGAAAACCTTCCAATTAGGATTATCATCATACATCTTTATTTCTTGTTCTATTATGCCTTTTTCTTTATTAACATTCTCATCGGTGAAATAAGGATTTTGTACAAATTTAACAAGTAATTTTAAGTTTTCATAAAATTTATCACTACATGAAAATAAGTAGGCAGTTTGATTGAAATTTGTATAGGCATTAACATAAGAACCTAAATCCGAGAACTTAGTAAATATATTCCCTTCCTTTTCTTCAAATAGTTTATGTTCAAGGAAATGTGCTATACCTTCAGGTACTGTAATTGGTTCTTCTTCTCCTAAGGGTACAAATTTATTATCATTAGAACCATAATTAGTTGCAAACACAGCATATTGTTTAGTATAATCCTCTCTTGGAATAAAATATACTTTCAAACCATTATCTAATTCTTTAAAATATAAAGCTTCCTTTAGTTTTTTTTGTTCTATTACATCAATAGACAATTTTATTCCTCCTTATTCCTCTTTGTTTTTAAGAAAATATATAGTATCTAACTCTATTTTATTAAAAGCATTAATAATATCATCTTTAGATACATTTTCTATATCCTTAATTATTTCATCTATATTTCTTTTATCCTTGGTTAAAGTCTGGGTTAAATAAAATTCAGAAATACTATAATTATCATCAATTAAACTTTTTATTGAAGTTATAATCGCATTTTTCGCCTGGATTATATTATCATTATTAAAATTTCCTTTTTTCATTTCATTTACTTGTTCTCTTATTATATCTAAGGATTTTTCATATTTATGAAATTCAATTCCACTGGTTATAAGCATTAGTGATTTATATTTTAATAATTTAGAAAATACATAATAAGCTAAACTTTCTTTTTCTCTAACATTTATAAAAAGTTTAGAATCTGGACCTCCTCCTAATATATTATTTCCTACTAAAAATGCTTCATATAATTTGTCTTCATATGGAATATTAGTTCTATATCCAATAGTTAATTTGCCTTGGTTTATATTTAGTTCTTCCTTTACATTTTTTAGCTTAATATTTTCCTTTGAAATCTCTTCTCTAGGAATATTAATAATTTCTTCCCTTTCAAATGTAAATAATTCTTCAATAGAATTCTTTACAAATTTACTATCAACATTTCCTACTACATTTATTTCAATAGGACTACTTTTTAAAACAGTTTTATATTGTTTAAATAATTCTTTAGAACTTATATTATCTAAATCTTCAGTATATCCATATTTATACAAACTATATTTTTCTTCTTTACACATTTTTTCTATACATCTTTCTACTGCATATTGTTTTTTATTATTAATCCTTCCTTTAATTTTCTTTTTTAAATTATTCTTTTCTTGTTTAACATATTTTTTTGAGAATACTCCATCTTCTAATATAGGATTATAAATAACTTCTCTTAAAATTTTTAACTGCTCAGTAAAAATATTTTTCATGTTTATAAAATCTTTATGGGGACTTTCAATTGTAAATCTTAAAACCTGTTTCTCTCCCTTTTTATTTACATTAATACTAAGATTTGATCCATATAACTCTTCTAATTTCTTTTCTATATCCATGGCATTTTCATAGGACTTTGTTCCTCTTTTTAAAACCAAAGGTATTAAAGCATTTTTTGTTACCTCTTTTTTATTTAAGTTCCTTACAAAATAAAAGCTTATTGAATTTGATTTAAATTTTTTCGTTTTAATTACATTTAGATAAATACCTTCCATCAATTTTTCTCTTGTTCTTTCTAAGCTCAAAATTATACCTCCTTAGTTACTCCAGTTTTGTAAATCCACAAACTCTATTCTATTTTTCAGTTCTTTTATTAAATTTTCATCCTCTATAAATCCATTAAGAATCTGCACCCTAACACCTTCCGGTATATCTAATTTTTCTTTTATTTTTATTGACATTTTACTATTTTCTATATTAAATACATCTGGTTCTGTTAACACACAAAATATATCACTTACTCCATACTCAAATAAAGTATCTATTTCCGTTATATACCCTGGTTTCATATAATCAAACCAACTTAGTTTAATCTTTCTATCTCTAAACTCAAGATTTTGTACTAAAAACTCTTTTATTTTTTTTCTAAACATCAAATTTTGTCTAACGGAATTTATGTATTGAATTTTATTTTGTTCCTTTTCTCCCCTCCCTATTAATATAATTCCTGGATCTTTAATTTTTCTTTTACTTACATCTGACCAAATTTTTTTAATATATGAATTAATTATTTTTTCACTATTCCAAACTGGAGAAGTGTACTTAATACTAACATTAAATAGTTTTAATGACTCAATTTTCTCTTTTAATAAAATATATTCCTTTCCTTCAGTAAGAAACACTGGGACAACTATAATTTTTTTATACCCTTCATTAGCTATTTCCATAATCTTTTCTTCAATATAACTTTCACAATACAAATATCCTAAATACACTTTATAATTATCAGATAAAGAATATTTAAGTTTATTTTTAACCTCTAAAGTATTATTTATATAATTACTTTTCCCAATTCTTTTATAATTTATTTTTTTATTATATAAAACAAAGGGAGTAAATATTTTTTTAATTATATCATTAGAATTAAAAATATTATAAATTTCAGTTTTTATATTATATTTTTCACTCTCTCCTCTATATACTAATAAAACTGCCTTTCCTTCTTTTACTCTAGTAACGTCACTAGCTATATCTAACTTATAACTTTTATTATATAAAAATAAATTGCTAGTAAGATAAAATATAATTATTAAGATGGAAAAAGAAATCAAAAGGTCTACTTTTTTATATTTAGATATATTTTTAAGTATCATAAAAAAACCCAAAATACCTAATGCCAAAAAAGTATTTTCATAGGGATCACAGTAGGCTAAAAACATCACAGTAAAAAAAACAAATAAAAAAACATATAAAAATTTATCTTTTAAAAAGTTTAAATTTTTCATATTTACACCCCTAAAAAACAATTATTAGTATATAATATGTCTACAGGGCTTATATATGAAAAAATCCGGCCTTAGACCGAATTTTTCATAAAACTTTATAATACTGAATCAATGTTTTCTAACATATTATCTATTTCATCTCTATAATCTGTTACATTTCTTCCTCTATTAATATTTTGAGCTATATTATCTATTCTATCAAACATTGTTGTATCAGCAGTTACAACTACTCTATCAATATCATTATCCACATTTTTAACTACACTTCTTACTCTATCTCTCATTTCTGCATCTAACATATCTCTATTTCCTGTAACGTTAACTCCAACTAAAGCGGTATTATTTGTTATAACAACCGTCGCATCATTAACTTCACTTAAATCTACAACACTATTTGCTATAGTTTCAGCCCTTGAAGATAAATCATTGTTATTCATCTCCATGTTATCCATATCCATGTTATTATTCATATTATTATCTTCCATATCATAATCATCATTAGGATTAGGTTTTTCTTGAGGTTGGCAGGCAATAGTTAAAGATGCTAAAATTAATATAATTAAAGTTAATATCGATAAACTTTTAAAAGTTTTTTTCATTTTTTCACCTCCTGATTATATTTTTTCTCTTTCGCTAAATTTTATTAGTTTTATTAATTTTAAAATTTTCCAAAAAAAAAATCCCACAAATGTGGGATTTCTAATAACTCATTCTTTCTCCATCTACCATATATATAATTCTTTCACATATATTTGTTGTATGGTCTCCAATTCGTTCTAAGTATCTACCGATAAAAAGTAAATAAGTTACCTGTTCCATAATATCTTTATTTTCACTTAGCATCTCTAGTAATTCTACATAAATACTTTCATATATATCATCAACTTCATCATCCATTATTGCAACTTCCTTAGCTAAATCTATATCTTCATTTAGAAAACTATTTATACTATTTTTAACCATTTTTTTCGCTAACTCAGCCATTTTAGGTATATCTACCAAAGGCTTTATAAATTCTTCATTACCTATTTTTTTTGTTATTTTTGCTATATTCACACCATGGTCTCCAATTCTTTCTAAATCAGTTATAATTTTTAGTATTGAACTGATTTTCCTTAAATCCTTAGCCCGAGGCTGTTGTAATACTATTAATTCTAAACATTTCTTTTCAATTTCTACCTCTATATCATCAACTTTATCGTCTAATTTTATAACCTCTCCAGCTTTTTTGATATCTTGATTAATTAAAGAGTTGATAGCTAAGTCTATTACATCTTCAACCATAGCTCCCATCTTTAATAATGACTCTTGTAGTTTATTTAACTCTTGATCAAAAAACTTTCTCATACATACTCCCTCCTTTATCCAAATCTTCCAGTTATATAATCTTCGGTTCTTTTATCCTCTGGATTAGAAAATATCTTTGCCGTTTCACTAAACTCAATAACTTCTCCTAAAAGGAAAAATGCAGTATTATCTGATATTCTGCCCGCTTGTTGCATAGAATGGGTAACTATAACAATAGTGTACTTTTCTTTTAGTTCTTCAGTTAACTCTTCAATCTTTTGAGTAGCTATAGGATCTAATGCTGAAGTTGGTTCATCCATTAATAAAACTTCTGGATTAACAGCTAAAGCTCTAGCTATACATAACCTTTGCTGTTGTCCTCCAGATAACCCTAAAGCATTTTGATTTAATCTATCCTTTACTTCATCCCAAATAGCCGCTTGTTTTAAACTAGTTTCAACTATTTCATCTAACTTTGATTTTCTTTTAATTCCATGGGCTCTTGGTCCATAAGCTACATTATCATAAATACTCATCGGGAACGGATTTGGCTTTTGAAAAACCATCCCTACTCTTTTTCTTAATTTAATCACATCGATATTATTATATACATCTTCGCCATCTAAAGTTACTTTCCCTTCAATTTTTACATTTTCAACCAAATCATTCATTCTATTTAAAGTTTTAAGAAATGTTGATTTACCACAACCTGATGGTCCTATTAAAGCAGTAATTTTATTGCTTTCAACTTCTAAATCTATATTTTTTAATGCTTGAAAGTCTCCATAAAATAAATTTAAATTCTTAACAGATAACTTTGTTTTATTCATAATATCACCCCTGACTTAATTTCTATACTTTAGTTTTATCTAAAGACGCACCTATTTTATTTGCACTAAAATTAATTAGTAAAATTATAACGACTAAAACAAAAGCAGTTGCAAATGCCTTTTCAAAAGAAATTCCCTCTTTAGCTAATAAATACATGTGTACTGCTAAAGTTCTACCTGAATCTAAAAATCCTTTAGCAAGTCTTGAAACCATTCCTGCCGTAAAATAAACTGCTGCTGATTCTCCAACAATTCTACCTATACTTAAAATTATCCCTGTTACTATACCAGGTATAGCACTAGGCAATACTACTTTTCTTATAGTTCTTAGTTTTGATGCTCCTAAACCAAGACTTCCTTCTCTATATACATCAGGTACTGCTTTTAAAGACTCCTCAGTGGTCCTTACCATTGTAGGCAATACCATAATACTAAGAGTCAACGCTCCTGATAAAATCGACCATCCTAAATTTAATACCGTTACAAAGAATATATATCCAAACAAACCAAAAATTATAGATGGAATACCCGCTAAACTTTCTGTAGCAAATCTAATTATCCTTACAATTTTACCTGGTTTGGCATATTCCACTAGATAAATAGCTGCAAATACTCCAATTGGAGTTGCTATAACTATTGTTAATAATATAATATACAAGGTATTTATTATAATAGGTAAAATTCCTCCCCCACTTTCTCCTTCAGGGGCAGATGTTAAAAACTCTAAACTAACTTCACCTATACCATTTATAGTAATATATATTAAAATCCATGCTAATACACCTACTGTTAATAAAGATGCAGCATATATTAATATTTTTATTAGATTATCCTTTAATTTTCTATTATTCATTTTACTCACCTGCCTTATTGGTAAATAAATTTAACATTATATTTAAAATCATAATAAATATAAACAATATAACACCAGTAGCAAATAAGGCTTCTTGATGCAATCCATATGCATAACCCATTTCTAAGGCTATATTCGCTGTCATAGTCCTTATAGGATCAGTCAAAGAATCTGGTATTAGAGGCGTATTACCTGCTACTAATATTACAGCCATAGTTTCTCCTATAGCTCTTCCTATTCCTAAAATAACAGCTGCCAAAATTCCTGATTTAGCTGCTGGTATCATTACTTTAAATATTGTTTGTATATGACTTGCCCCCATTGCTAGTGATCCTTCTTTATATTCCTTCGGTACAGAGTTTAGTGATGTAACAGATATATTAATTACTGTAGGTAATATCATAATTCCTAAAATAACACTAGCAGCTAATAAACTGTTACCAGCCCCTCCTAAAGTATCAGCAATAAATGGTACGAAAACAAGCAACCCAAAAAAGCCGTATACAACAGAAGGAATTCCTGCTAATAACTCAACTGAAGGTCTTACTATGTTTTGTATCCATTCCGGTGCTAATTCAGCTATAAAAACTGCTGTTAAAATCCCTATAGGTACTCCAATAATTATTGCTCCTATAGTAGCATAAATAGAACCAATAATCATCGGTAAAATACCAAAATAATCACCTAGTGGCTGCCATGTTGTTCCTGTTAAAAATTCCTTAACACCTATCTGAAATATGGCAGGTCCACCCTTATAAAATATAAAAACTGAAATCACAGCAACACTTATAATAGCCATACAAGCAGAAATAAAAAATATATTTTCAATAATCTTTTCAATAAAATTTTGCAACTTATTCTCTTCCATAGAATCTTCCCTATTTCTAACACTTTGTCTTATTTCTTCCTTTGATTCCATTATTTCACCTCCAAAATCTTAACATGGAAAAAGAGCAACACATAGACTCCACTTTATTGTGGAGTCTATAAAGGTTACTCATTAATGCTTTAAGGTTATACTATTTCACAGGGATTAACTTTTCAGCTACTATACTTTGTCCTTCTTCGCTCATGATAAAGTCTAAATATCCCTTTGCTACATCACTTACTTCTCCCTTTGTTAACATTAAGAATGGTCTTGATACTTTATAGTCCCCTGCCATTATATTTTCAACAGTTGGCTCTGCTCCTTCTATTTTTATTCCTTTAACTGTATCGTTCATATAAGCTAAAGATATATATCCAATTGCATTTTCTTTCTTAGCAATATTAGCTCTTACTGCTCCATTTCCTTCTGCTATTAACGCTTCTTTTGTAACAGCACTTACATCTTTACCCTTGTCATTTTCTTTTTCAAGATTCATTATTCCTTCAAATGCACCTCTTGTTCCTGATCCTGCTTCACGGCTTACAACTACTATGTCTTTGTCGTTTCCGCCTACTTCTTTCCAGTTTTTTATTTCACCTTTAAATATCTTCGTTACTGTTTCTTTGTCTAAATCTGATACATTATTATTTGGGTGGGCTACAACTGCTATACCATCGTATGCAATTACATGCTCATCTAATCCCCATTCCTTTTCTCCCTCTTTTAAGTTACGAGAAGCCATTCCTACATCTGCTGTTCCATCATTAGCTGCTTTAACCCCTGCTGTAGACCCAATACCTTGTACGTTTACCTTAACATCAGAATGCTTTTCCATAAAAGCTTCTGAAAGCTTTTGAGCTACTGGAGTTACTGATGTTGATCCTACAACTTCCACTGTTCCGCTATATTCTTTAGCTTCAGAATCAGAACTATTTACTGGTATAAGATTTTCTGCTACTACTTCTTGTCCTTTATCGCTCATGATAAAGTCTAAATAAGCCTTAGCTTCTTTACTTAATTCACCTTTTGTTAACATTAAAAATGGTCTTGATACTTTGTACTCTCCAGAAACTATATTTGCTACTGTAGGTTCTGTGCCTTCTATTTTTAATCCCTTTACTGTTTCATTCATATATGCTAAAGAAATATATCCTATAGCATTTTCTTTTTTCGCTATATTTGCTCTTACTGCTCCATTTCCTTCTGCTATTAATGCTTCTTTTGTAACAACACTTACATCTTTACCCTTGTCATTTTCTTCTTCAAGGTTCATTATTCCTTCAAATGCACCTCTTGTTCCTGATCCTGCTTCACGGCTTACAACTACTATGTCTTTGTCGTTTCCGCCTACTTCTTTCCAGTTTTTTATTTCACCTTTAAATATCTTTGTTATAGTATCTTTATCTAAATCAGAAATTCCACTACTTGGGTGAACTACAACTGCTATACCATCATATGCAATTACATGTTCATCTAATCCCCATTCCTTTTCTCCTTCTTTAAGGTTACGAGAAGCCATTCCTACATCTGCTGTTCCATCATTAGCTGCTTTAACTCCAGCTGTAGAACCAATTCCTTGTACATTTATCTTTACTTCTGGATGTTCTTTCATGAAAGCTTCTCCAAGCTTTTCTGCCAATGGCGTTACTGATGTTGATCCAACAACTTCCACCGTTCCTGATAATCCATTTTCTGAACTTGACTCTTCATTTGAAGCTGGTTCTTCATTGCTAGCTCCACAACCTGCTAAAGATCCTAATGCAATAAGTACTACAAGTGATAAAACTAATTTTTTCGAATTCATAAATAACTTCATTTAATAACCCCTTTCATATTTAAATCAATTTTATTTCGACTACAAATAAATTATAGCAACTAACGGCAAAGGATGTGTTTAGAAATAGTTAAGTGATTGTTAAGACTATGTTAATTGATTAAAATACATTTTATAAATAATTTTTTATTCCTATTAAAATAGACAAAAAGTACAGAAACTACACAAAATGTGTAGTCTCTATTAACTAATTATATGGTAACAATCATCTATAATGTCACCTTTTGTTCTTGGTAATCTAGAATGTAATTCTCTAACCATACCATCATCGATTTTTCTATCCTTCTCTCCAAGAATCTTTCCACATACTATTTTACTAGCCGTAGATTCACGATTTTCATCAACAAAGGAAATTATTGAAGCTATTTCTTCTTCTCTTCTCATTATTAGGTATTGACTTATAAAATTACTTTAAGTCAACTTCACCTCCTTATATAATTTAAGTGTATTAATATTATTAAACTATATATGTAAATTATTCTAAGTTAATTTACATTACAAATACTCCCCTATTTTAAGGATAAATATTTGAAGTTAGGCTAATATTAATGTATAATTTACTCTAGTGTTATATAAAGTATATAATTATTATTAACTATAGAAAGGAAGATATTTATGAAATTAGGTATTGTTGGCCTGCCAAATGTAGGTAAGAGTACTCTTTTTAATGCTATAACATCTGCAGGGGCTGAATCAGCAAATTATCCATTTTGTACAATAGAACCAAATGTAGGAGTAGTTTCAGTTCCTGATGAAAGATTAGACATTTTAGAAAAAATGTTTGATTCTGAAAAAAGAATACCAACGGCAATAGAATTCTTTGATATTGCTGGTTTAGTAAAGGGTGCTAGTAAAGGAGAAGGATTAGGTAACAAATTCTTAGCCCATATAAGAGAAGTAGAGGCAATAGTTCATGTAATTAGATGTTTTGAAGATGAAAATATTACCCACGTTGAGGGTAGTTTGGATCCATTAAGAGATATAGAAATTATTGATCTTGAATTAATACTTTCTGACCTAGAAATAATGACTAAAAGATTAACAAAGATTGAAAAAATGGCTAAAAGTGATAAGTCATTACTTAAAGAAGTTGATATATTAAAAAAGATAGTTAGTGTTTTAGAAGATGGAAAACCTGCTAGAAGTCTAGATTTAGATGAAGATGAACACAATTTTGTAAAACAACTTAACCTACTATCTTACAAACCTGTATTGTATGCTGCTAATATCTCTGAAGAGGATATAATAGCAAATGAAGAAAATGAACACTTAAAAGCTGTTAGGGACCATGCAGTAGAAGAAAACTCAGAAGTGATAACTATTTGTGGAAAGATAGAATCAGAAATCGCAGAATTAGAAGATGAAGATAAAAAAGAATTCTTACAAGAAGTTGGTCTTAAAGAATCAGGCTTAGATAAATTAATTAAAGGAAGTTATAAATTATTAGGATTAATATCCTTTTTAACAGCAGGAGAGAAAGAAACAAGAGCCTGGACTATTAAAAAAGGAACAAAAGCTCCTCAAGCGGCAGGTAAAATCCATACTGATATGGAAAAAGGCTTTATAAGAGCTGAAGTAGTATCTTTTAAAGAACTTAAAGAAGCTGGTAGTTATTCTAACGCTAAAGAAAAAGGAGTACTTAGATTAGAAGGAAAAGATTATGTAATGAAAGATGGAGATGTTGTTATATTTAGATTTAATGTTTAATAAATGCATAAAATAATTTCTTTCCATTAAAAGAGGTGACCATATTGGTCACCTTTTTATGATACTGATAATACTTTTCCTAAAAAATTCTTTGTTCTTGGATTTTCTGGATTGCTAAATATTTTCTTTGGTTCAGCAACTTCAACAATACTTCCCTCATCCATAAAAACTACTCGATCTGCAACTTCCTTAGCAAAGCCCATTTCATGGGTTACAATAGCCATTGTCATACCATCAGAGGCTAATTGTTTCATTACTTGTAATACTTCTCCTACCATCTCAGGGTCAAGTGCTGATGTTGGCTCATCAAATAACATTACATCCGGAGACATAGCTAAAGCTCTTGCTATTGCAATCCTTTGTTTTTGTCCTCCTGATAATTGATTAGGATAAGTAAAATGTTTATCCTCTAAACCAATTTGTTTTAATAAATCCATGGCTATTTTTTCAGCTTTTTCTTTATTTATTTTTTTTAATTTCATTGGTGCTAAAGTTATATTTTCAAGTACAGTTTTATGAGGAAATAAATTAAATTGTTGAAAAACCATTCCCATATTCTGTCTTAATTTGTTTATATCATTTTTCTCATCTGTTATATCTATTCCTTGAAAAGTTATTTTCCCATCACAGGGAACTTCTAATAAATTTAAACATCTTAACAAAGTACTTTTCCCTGATCCACTAGGACCAATTATAACTACTACTTCACCTTTTGTTATATTCATATTAATATCTTTTAAAACATGTAGTTCACCGAAACTTTTATTCATATCATTTACATTAATCACTTACCTTTAACCTCCCTTCAACAAAACCAACTAATCTTGAAAGTGTAAAAGTCATAATAAAATACATTATTGCAGCTATTATTAATGGTTCAAAGGGTTTATATGTGTTTCCCCTTACTATGTCTGTGTTATACATTAAATCATGTATTCCTATTATTGAAACTATAGCTGACTCTTTAATAATAGTTATAAACTCATTACCCAGAGCTGGTAAAATATTTTTAAATGCTTGAGGTAAAATTATATAATACATTGACATTCCATATGTTAATCCTAACGATCTTGATGCTTCCATTTGTCCTTTCTCTACTGCCTGAATACCTGCTCTTATAATTTCAGAGACATACGCCCCACTATTAAGAGACAATGCAACTACACCAGACATTAAATCAGGAAAACTGCTACCTAAAGCATCTATATCAGGAAACTCGATCCCGATTAATGGTAATCCATAATACACAATATATAATTGAACTAAAAGAGGTGTCCCTCTAATAAATTCTATATACGCAGCTGATATAGACTTTAAAACTACATTGTTTGACAACCTTAAAAGTGCTAATACTATACCCATTAAAACTCCTAAGAAAATAGTAAATATTGATAATAGCAATGTTATTTTCGCTCCATGTATAAAGAACATAAAATAGTCATTTAAAAAATTAAAATCCATCATTACCCTCCTATTTATTTCATTATTAAGGACAACTAAGAGGGGGTTTTAGATTGTCCTTAATAATATAATTTGCTTTATTAGTCTAATCCGTTAAAGTCGCAGAGCGGAGTATATCCCTAAAATAATTGAAAAAGTGTCTCCTCTTTATATTTATGCATAAAAAAATCCCTCGTCTTTATTAAGAGACGAGAGTTGCCCGCGTTACCACTCTTTTTGGTACTATTACCCACTCTATCCTATAACGGCGGAAACCGTGCTCACCTACTATTTTCAGAAAGCATCCTCCTGGACTCTCTTCTATATAATCATGTCACTAGACTTACACCAACTCTAGCTCGCTATAAACATATATTATATATACTCTTCCTATCACTGGATATTTATTAATGTTTTCTTATATTTTTAAGTTAATTATATTATATTTATTTAATCTCACTTTGTCAATAGTAATTTATAACATTTGCATAAATCTAAAGATTCCTTTTTTATTAGATATATGAATTAGTGTCTATAGTCAAAATCACATCAATATGATGAACTTAAAAGCTTTATTTCATTTAAAAATTCCTTTGATTTTTCAATTGCCAATTTACTACTAGGTAATTTATAAAAATTTAAAAAACTATGATCTGCTTTAGGGTCAACATTTTCTGAGATGAAAAATGTTTTATGATAAATATTATTAAGTTTAAGTATTTTTTCAAATTTTACCGATTGTGAATGAAGTTTATCCTTTATTGCTGATGAAATAAATACAGGCGGATAATCTTTTGTAATATGTTTGCTAACAGATATATTTAAGGATTTTTCTTTACACACATCAATTCTATCTCCTAAAAAACTCTCAATCATATCATCAACAGAAAACCATAGAACTTTAAAATCATTTTTTTCTTTGACATTATACGAGCCATAAAACAATAATAATCCCTTTAAAGCATCTTTAGGTATAATATTCTTTATATCTATAGCTTTAAATAATATCTTTTTATTCAACGCTGCAGCATACCAACTAGATAAATGAGCCCCTGCTGAATCCCCAGCTAAAAACATTTCGCTTGAATACCCATTATATTCTGATGCTTTTTTATAAGCAAAATAAATAGCTTTAGAAACATCTTGTATTTGGATAGGATAATTAAATTTAGGTGCTAATCTATAATTTATATTAAATACTAAATATCCGCTATTTGCATATTCTTTCACTATTCTATCATAACTTTTCTTATCTCCAACAGTCCACCCCCCTCCATGTATATAAACTATTACTGGAAAGGGACCACTTCCCTTAGGAATTATGACATCAAGTTTTTCTTTACTATGTTCTCCATAAGCTAAATCCTTTATAACGTTTCTTACTTCTTTAGAATTATTGTTATATACAAACCTATTACAATATCCATTAAATATTTTTGCTACTCCTTTAAACAAATAACTTTTTAATTTAAGCTTAAATCTCATAATAAAACTCCTCCTTTTTAAAACCTTATCTAAATTATTTAATTTGCAAATATTACGTTTAACGAAGTATTCTATGTTGAAAAACTATTTATTTTTATACTACTCGTGATTGCTTTGATAATTGAATATTTCGTTTTTCGTAATATTTGATTATATTATATGTCAGCCCTATTTTTATGTCAATAGAATTGACATAAAAAAAAGGTAGACTCTCATCTACCTTTCTTTAATAATCTGATTTTCCTTTTTTTCCTTCTACTATAGCTACAGAGGAACTTGCTCCTATTCTAGTAGCTCCAGCTTCTATCATTTTTTCTGCTTTATCTATATCTCTTATGCCTCCTGAAGCTTTAACACCCATATCTTTACCTACTGTTTCTCTCATTAATTTTATATCTTCAATTTTAGCTCCATCTGTACTAAAGCCTGTTGATGTTTTCACAAAGTCAGCTCCAGCCTCTTTAGCAATTTTACATGCCTTTATTATTTCGTCACTATCTAAAAGACATGTTTCTATAATAACTTTAACTAAAGCTTTTTCATTCGCTTCATTAACCACAGCTATTATATCTTCTTTTACTATATCAAATTCTTCATTTTTTAATGCAGCTACATTTATTACCATATCTAACTCATCTGCACCATTTTTTATTGCCTTTTTAGCTTCAAAAGCTTTTACTTCTTTAGTGGAATTTCCCAGTGGAAAACCAATAACTGAAGTTACTTTAACAGATGAACCTTTTAACTGTTCATTAACATATTTAACATAGTAAGGATTTACACACACAGATGCAAAACCATAATCCTTTGCTTCATTACAAACTTTTTTTACATTATCTTTAGTGGTATCAGGCTTTAAGATCGTATGATCTATATAACTTGCAATATTTTTCATTAAAATTCCCCCAGTTATTTAATTAACTCAACCTTCATACCATTTTTAGCAGCACATGCATTTCCTTCTTCTATATCAACATGCATTTCTAGTGCGTATTTTTCATTAACTCTTACTAATACATTTTCAAATACTACTCCTCTATCTCCTGAAACTTTAACTTTAACTCTATCTTTATCTTCTACACCAAAATCTTCAGCATCTTTAGTATGCATATGTATATGCCTAGCTGCTGCTATTATTCCTTTGTCTATTTCTACTTCACCTTTTGGTCCTACAATTTTTGCTCCAGGACTTCCATCTAAATCTCCTGAATCTCTTATAGGTACTTTTACTCCTAATTTAAATCCATCTGACAAAGAAACTTCAGCTTGAGTATTGCTTCTAGCAGGTCCTAATACTCTAACTCCACTTAGTGTTCCTTTAGGTCCAACTATATCTACTTTTTCCTCTGCTGCATATTGTCCTGGCTGAGATAAGTCCTTAATCTTATTAAGTTCATAACCTTCTCCAAATAATTTTTCAATATGCTCCTCACTTAAATGAATATGTTTGTTAGATAATGCTATAGGTAATTCTTTTTTCATAAGTAATCCTCCTTATAATTTATAATTTATCAAATTTTTTGTAAAAATAATTTATCAAGCACACTAATAAATTATAATTCTTTTTTAATTAAAAATCAAATGCTTAGTTAATCAACTACAATTCGTAATATGAAAAAAATCATTATTTTCTGTTATACTAAGGCTAAAGTTGGTTCAAGGAGCTTTTTAACTTCTTCACTACAACTTGCATACAACTTCATAAATTCAAGGAAAGTAAATAT
>VENA01000004.1 GCA_009711785.1 Bacillota bacterium | reverse complement strand
GGTTCCTGCTGTCAAGATTTTAATTGTCTAAAAACTAAATTAACCTATATAAAAAAACTAAAGCACCAACTAAAAAGTTGGTGCTAATGATTTAAACTTTATGGGACATTTTCATAAATGCTTGACATGTATTTTTTAAATAAACCCTTAATAGATACCACACTTTTATTTTTTATAAACATGTTATAAATTACTAATTTATTATTGATTTTTTCTAGTTTAGATGATACTTATATTATAGGGAACTTTTTATAAGGAAGGTGTATTATGACTAAATTAGAACTTAAAACTTTATTAAAAAAAGCAGATAATAATCTATTAGAATCCATTATACAAAGAATTACCTCATCGAAAAATGGAAAACTTTATAAAACAGATTCCTATATAATTTATACTATAGGTGTAGATAATGAAGATGGACACTTAAATGGTGTATTATGTTTTAATGATAATTGTAATAAAGAAGTACTTAATACGGCAAATAAATTCTTTAAGCCTATGAATCGTAACTATGTAATCTGGATAAGAAATCATGCCGATAAGAATCTAGAAAAAATTCTTTTAAAAGAAGGTTATAAACCAAAGCGCGAACCTGGATCTTCTGGGATGGTAATAAAAGAAAAAATCAAATCAGTAAAGATACCTAAAGGCTTTGAAGTAAAAGAAGTAAAATCCAGTAAAGAAATAAATGATTTTTCCTTAGTTATTAAAAATTCCTTTAACAAACCATCTATTGTTTCTAGAGAAATGGTTAATGGCGAGGAAATTTTAACATCATCTAATACTAAGACTTTTATAATATATGAAAAAAATATTCCAGTAGCTGCAGCTTCTATGGTGATTTCAGATACTGTTGCAGGTATATACTGGGTAGGTACTATTAAAGAAAAAAGAGGCCTTGGCTTAGGAAGCTATATTACAAAAGTAGCTACAAATGCTGGATTTGATAGTGGTGCAAAGAGAGTTATACTTCAAGCATCTGAAGCTGGTGAAAGAGTCTATAAAAAACTAGGCTATGAGACTATTACCCACTATAAGTGCTATCCAATAACTGTATAATAAAAAGGACATTTATCAACTCTGATAAATGTCCTTTAATCATTATCCCATAAATTTTTTTAATAAATTCAATCGTTTTTTATATGGAGGATACCTTAATGGTATATCAAATAAATTAGATTTTTTTAATATGCTTTTTCTATGGGAAAAAGTTAAAAAACTTTCCTTACCGTGATATGCCCCTATACCACTCTCGCCAACTCCTCCAAATGGCATGTATGGAGTTGCTAGATGTATGATGGTATCATTAATACATCCTCCACCAAATGAAATATTATCAAGTACATATCGCTCTTTTTTCTTATTATTTATAAACAGATAAAGTGCTAGTGGTTTAGGGTTTTTATTTACATTTAAAACAACTTCGTTTAACTCCTTAAATTCTAAAACAGGCAATAATGGTCCAAATATTTCTTCCTGCATAATAGGACTTTCCCATGTTATTCCATCAATAATAGTAGGTGCTATATGATTAGTTTTATCACTATATTGCCCACCTGAAATCACATTGCCACTTTTCATTAAATTTAGAAGTCGATTAAAATGTTTTTTATTAATAATTTTCGGATATTCTTTATTGCTACAGGGATTTTTAGTATAAAATTTAAGTATATATTCCTCCATTTTAGTAATTAGCTTATTTTTTATATTCTTATGTACTAATAAATAATCAGGTGCTACACAAGTCTGACCAGCATTTAAAAACTTCCCCCATACTATTCTTTTTGCAGCTAAATCAATATTTGCTGTTTCTTCCACAATACAAGGACTTTTTCCACCTAATTCTAAAGTTACTGGTGTTAGATACTTTGAAGCTTTCTTCATTACTATTTTACCTACTGATACTCCACCTGTGAAAAATATATAATCGAATTTTTCATCTAATAATTTTTCACTTATTTCCTTTCCTCCCTTTACTACAGTTATATAAGAATCATCGAAATTTTCCCTTATAATCTTATCTAAGATTTTAGATGTATGTGGTGAATACTCTGATGGTTTTATAATTGAACAATTTCCGGCAGCTATAGAACCAATTAATGGTGATAAAGCTAGTTGTAAAGGATAATTCCAAGGTGATATAATTAAAACTAATCCATAGGGTTCAGGATATATATAACTTGATGATAAAAAAAGACTTAATGGTGTTTTTACCCTTTTAGGTTTTGTCCATCTTGAAATATGTTTTATTGTATATTTTATTTCATCTAAAATAATACCAATTTCTGTCTCATACGACTCAAAGGGAGACTTATTTAAATCCTTTTTTAAAGCCTTCATTATTTCTTTTTCATTTTCAATGATTGCTTTTTTTAAAATATTAAGCTTCTCTATACGAAAATTAATATCCTTTGTCTTATCCTTTTCAAAAAATAATCTTTGTTTTTCTATAATTCCTTTAATATCAAACATAAAAAACCTCCTGATTAAATTTAACCTCAATAAACACTACCATTATACTTAATTCTTTAATAGTTACCTTTTTTTATCTACTCCATAAGAAGTTTATAAATATTAAACATATCATTTTTATCAAAAATCTTAGGCACAGGATAAAGGGGATTTGCTTCCTTTAAAGCACGTTTTACCATCAACGGAATATCTTCTTCTTTAATTTCACTTATCTTTTTAGGAATATTCATACTTTCATTAAGCTTTTTTATTTCATTAATAAACTTAGTTGCCTTTTGTTTATTATTATCATAATCTGAAGCTACTTTAACTAAATCAGCTAATTCAGATAAGGGTTTGTATACAGCCTTTCCATAATACTCTAAAACGTAAGGTAATATGATAGCATTAGCTAATCCATGGGGAACTGAATAAAGTCCACCTATTGTATGTGCAATGGCATGCACATAACCAACATATGCACGGGTAAAAGCAATTCCTGCTAAATAGGAGGCCTTTTGCATATTAGCCCTTGGAACTATGTTAGTACCATCAATATAGGCTTTATATAGATTTTCAAATATTAATTTTATTGATTCCTTACTATATTCTTTTGTTTTTTTTGTATTACTTTTTCCTATGTATGCTTCCACTGCATGGGTTAAAGCATCAAGTCCTGTAGTAGCAGTAATATGCTTTGGTAGATTAATGGTAAGTAATGGATCAAGTACAGCATAATCAGGTATAAGTGCTATATCATTAATTGCATACTTCTCATGGGTATTGCTATCGGTTATTACTGCTGCAATTGTTGCTTCACTCCCTGTACCGGCAGTCGTTGGAACGGCAAACAATGGTGGAATTTTCTTTTTGACCTTTAATTGCCCTTTTAATTTAGAAATATTCTTTTTTGGTCTTACAATACGTGCTCCAACACCCTTTGCACAATCTATTGGTGAACCTCCGCCAAAGCCTATAATACCCTTGCATTTATTATCTTTATATATTTTTATAGCCTTTTCAACGTTATCAATGGTAGGGTTAGAAATAGTTTTATCATATATATAATATTCTATTTTTTCTTTAATTAAACCTTTTAATAGTGTATCCATTAATCCTATTGATGAAATTTTTCTATCGGTTACTATTAAAATACTTTTAATTCCTTTGTTTTTTATTAGTTTAGGAAGCTTATTTAAACTATTTTCTCCCTCTACTAATTTAGGCTTACACCATGGTAAAAAGTAAGATACTATTCTTAAAATACCTTGATAAATTCTACAATAAATCTTTAACATAATTACTACCCCACTTTCTAGTATTAAATACAAAAAGGCTAATATATCCTATATTACTTAGATATATTAGCCTTTAATATACTTTATTCAAATCATTAATTATTTTTTAAAATTCACTTAGCACTTATACTCTTCATCAGCACTTATCTCACTCATATTTCTTCTTAATTTAATTATTGTATTATATTCATATTTTTTATAACTTATCTTTAATTCCTTTGTAAGTGAAAACATCATTATAATAAGAAGTATTGAAAAAGGTAATCCTGTTATTACTACAGCTGATTGAATCGTCTTTAATGCAGCTTCTCCACCAAGTAGTAAAACTGAAAGTGCTATAAGTCCTTCCATTATTGCCCAAAATACTCTTTGAGTTTTTGGAGAATCCTTCTTTCCACCACTTGTTAAATTATCAACAACTAATGAGCCTGAATCACTACTTGTAACAAAGAATAACACAACTGCTATTATGGCTACACAGGATAAAATATTTTGAAATACTGGTGAAGTAGTAAGGTATTTAAACATTTCAAACATTGATGTTGCAATATTATTATCAATCGCCTTTGCGATAACACCATCATGCATATTATTCTGATAAACACCGGCTGCACCTAAAATAGTCATAGCAAAAGTGATAATAATTGTAGGTATTATAACTGTACCTACTGCAATTTCTTTAATGGTTCTACCCTTAGATACACGGGCAATAAATGTGCCTACAAATGGTGTCCAAGATATCCACCAAGCCCAATAAAAAATAGTCCAATTACCTTGCCAAGCAATATCCTCTGGTGTAGTAGCTATGAAAAAACCTATATTAAAAAAATCTTTTAAATATATCCCAATACTTGACATATACGTTGATAATATATATACCGTTGGACCTATTAATAAAATAGCAATTAATAATATTCCACTAATTATCGTATTAGCTTGACTTAAAAACTTAATACCCTTTGATATTCCACTAACAACAGATAATGTAGCAAAAAAAGTTATTCCTACTATCAAAATTATTTTCACACTACTATTAATAGGTATTCCAAACACATAATTTAAACCTGAATTTATTTGTTGTGCACCAAGTCCTAATGACGTAGCAAGTCCAAATAATACAGCAAGAACTGCAAAAGTATCAATGATATCTCCCCATAATCCAAAAATTTTATCTTTTATTAATGGATAAAACAAACTTCTTAGAGAAAATGGCAATTTCTTATTATAAGAAAAATATCCTAATCCTACTGCTACTAATCCATATACTGCCCAGGCATGCACTCCCCAATGCATGTACATAACTTTAAAATTATCAAATTGAGACCCAGTGGTTAATCCCTTTGGTATATCCATATGATATATTGGTTCAGCTACACCATAAAAGAATATACCTATTCCTATTCCAGCACTAAATAGCATTGCATACCATGCAAAGTTACTATACTCTGGTTTTGCTTTAAATCCTCCTAAACGTATCTTTCCAAATTTTGAAAGTCCTATCAAAAGTAAAAATATAAAAGCAGAATTAATTGTTAGTACATATAACCAGTTAAAATTCTCATTTAATAGATCATTAATGTCACTAAAAATCTTAGCTGATTGATTAGGCATTGTAATAGTAAATATTATAAATCCTAAAACAAAAACAGCTGATACCAGGGATACAAATAAATTCATATCAAATCCATATTTAGTAAAATTTCTTGAATATAGTTTTTTACTTAAGTTTTCTATCTCCATATTATCCTCCTTTAATATAATTTGTCCACATTTTAAGTTCCTTTACTCTATATAATACGGTAAAGTCATTTTCCACTGTGGAAATTCGAGCTTGTCCTGATCATTTTTTCTGTTATTTTTTAAAACATATTAAAAGCACCCTAACCCTAAAAAACTAAGAGTCAGGGTGCTTATGTTTCGCATAAATATTATACTCACATTACACCACTTTATATAAAGTAGTATAGATCATTGACCACTAATTATTAGTCCCTAATCAAGCCCTAATTCTAATTAAATATACCAAAAAATATTTTTTCTTTCTTGATATATTCGAATACATCCTACTAAACTTATAAGTTTCATTATACTAAGAATATAATTAAAATAACTTTCACGTTTAGCATCATGTACCTTGTATATCGGATACTCATATTTTTCGACTTCTATAACCCGTTATATTTTATCATATATATTAATTACTGTAAATCAGTTTTTTTGATTATTCTCAACCAATTCATCTTTCCCACTAGATATTGAATATAATTTGCATATTCATCAAAAGTTCTTTTTATAACTACACTATTACTTTTATTTATCACATTATTATTTATCTTTAATACCATTTTTTTATTGAGTCTTATATATACCTTTACTCTCCATATATTTATAAATAGCTTCTCCATGTTGTTGCTCTTCTTTTTGAATATGATTTAATACTTCTCTTAAATTACTGTCTTTAAATTCAAAGATTGCAGTGTTATAAGTACTAGAAACATACTTTTCTGTCATTAATACATCTTTACAAAGAGTTTCGTCATTTTTATTATATTCTCTTGTATCAGCAGGAGACATGTTTTGTATTTGTTGTTGATTTTGTGAGCTTTGCAACCCTTGTTGATTTTTATTTTGAGATACATTAGGAACTTGACCATTAAGTATGTCATTAATAGTATTTAGATGCTGTTGTTCTTGATTAGCATGAGATTTAAATATTTCCTTTAATTGTGTATCCTGTGCCTCATTAGCATAATTATTATATTTTTTTACACACATCTCTTCATGACTCTTTTGATCTAATAAAAGCATTCTTTCCTTTTGTGTCAGATTTAAATTCATTAAGAACACCTCCTATATATTATTTTCTTTAATTTAGAATAAATTTATTCATTATTATTTATTTCAATAGAAAATAAATATAAAAGAATCAAAAAACTACTCTTTTTAAAAAAAGAGTAGTTTTTACATAAAAAAATTATACTAATTATAATGACTCTTTATAGATAGCTGTTATCAAATCCTCTGTAGATTTAATAGGAGAACAGTTCAGTAATAAATCCAAACTTGGTGTTTTAAAGGTAAGTTCTACTAATCTTTTTATATCTTCATCTTTAAAGCCTAAATCAGAAAGAGTTTCTTTAACACCTAAATCGTGTAACCATTTTTTTATACCTAAAGAAACTTTTACTGCTTCTTCTTTATAACCTTTTAATTCAGGAATAATTGGAGATAATACATCTGCTAAAACTTCAGGTCTTGCTTTATAAGTATATTTTGCAATAGATGGTAATATTACTGCTAATCCCAATCCATGAGCTAAATTAGGCTTCATAGCACTTAGTGGATGTTCTAGTGCATGTGTTAAATGAACCATTCCATTGTCAAAACATATACCTCCCATTAATGCTGCATAGCTTAGGTAATATCTTGCTTCTAAATCTTCTCCATTTTCTAAAGCTTTAGGTAAATATTTATCTACTAATCTAACAGTTTCTTTTGCTAATAAAACAGAATAAGGACTTGTTACAGATGTGGTGCATGCTTCAAACACGTGATTTACTGCGTCTATTGAAGTATATAAAGTTTGTAATTTTGGTAGTGTTATCATTAATTTAGGATCATCTATAGAATACATTGGATAACTGAAATCATATGCAATTGCAGGTTTAAATTCTTTACCATCATCTAATATACTTGTTACAGCAAATCTATTCCCCTCTGAACCTGTTCCATGGGTCGTATTAATTGCAATTACTGGTAATGATTTCTTTGGTGTAAACTTATATTCATAAAGTTCACTAGCTGTTTTATTAGGATAATTAATCATTATAGCAGCACTCTTGGCTGTATCTATAGAACTTCCTCCACCAATTCCTATTACAAATTTCGCTCCTAATTCAATTCCTAAAATTTTGGCTTCATCAATTTGAGTATTTAATGGATTAGGTGTAACTTTATTATATAAAACATATTCAATATCATTTTCTTCTAAAGCTTTTTTTACATAATCCCATGCTCCACATTTTTTATATCCTGATTTTCCTGTTACAATAAGTGCTTTGTTTAATCCCCTAGTTTTGACTTCATTAGCTATATCATATATCTTTTCAATCGCACCAATTCCTAGGAAAACACTGGATTTCCCCCTAATTTCTCTTACTTGTTCAATAGGCATTGTTTTTTCCCACATTTAATAATCCCTCCATGTTTAATTATTTTTAAATAGCAACTTAATTTTTAAATTACAATTAACTGTCACTATTTTAGCAAAGGCTTATATATAGTTAATTTTAAACCTAATATCATTAATATTGTTAAATAACTAATTTTAGAAGTTAAAATTTTATTAGTCACACTATTTACCTTGTAAAAAGAATATTATTAAATCTCTAGGAAAAAATATTATTAAATATATTTTATGGAGGGCTCTTATGGAATTTATAAGTTATTTTGGTAATTATAAACGTGCTAATGAAGCTGTTAAAAAGTTAAAGAAAAAGGGCTTTAATAGCTTTGTTGATTTAAATGAACATTATGTGAACAGTAAAAATGTAAATATAAACATGCCAGGAAATAAAAAATCTACAAGTTTATCTGATTTAGTATTAAACTCAGGTTCTAACTATACTGATGCTGCAAAAGCACCCTTAGCAGCTGCGGATCCAAAGGTTAGTGGCATGGGTACTACAGATGAAATTGCTGATATCAACTATAGAGTTATAACTAATATTAATGCTAATAAAAAAGATGCATTAAAAATTATTAAAGATATGGGTGGTTATCTAGATGACCCGAATATAGAAAGAAAAAAATAAAACTTCTTTAAAGGGAAGTTTTATTGAGACTGTTGAAAAAGGACCATTTTTTATCTTTACAAAATAGTCAATTTTCGTTTTATATATGAAATTATTAAAAACATTGAAAAAAGATAGCATTATCCCCTACTTTGAAAGGATAGTTGCTATCTTTTTTATGTTTAATGCTGTTGCTGTTATCAAAGCCTGTGCCTTTACACCTTCCGAACCACGATAATTGGCATAACGAATACCACACAGCTCTTTCATATCAGCAAATATTCGCTCTATGGTCTCTTTTCTCCTTTTATATAGGTTTCTACCTTTTTCCGTTTTCATAAATGCTCTAACATCATCTGCATAATGCTCTTTTACATGCCGTCTAATTATTCTAGTTTTAGTATCACTTATTTCTTTTGTTTTTTTGTTTTCATAAAGACATTTTTCTCTTTTTGGGCAGTTTATACAGATGTTAGGAATGCTTTCATATTCGACATATCCTTGCCTTGTAGTTGTTTTATAAGGTAGTTCTTTCCCTTCAAAGCATATATATATATCTTTTTCAGGATTATAATCAAATCAATATTTAGACTTTTTACCCTTTTTCCCAGCATATTTTCTTGGTCCAATAACTGGATTTAAATTTCTTTCACTCAATTGTTCTAAAACATTTAAATTAAAATAACCTGCATCTGAACCGGTATATTTGGGGATGATATCAAATGTTTCAAATATATTATCTAAGTTATCAACGTAAACAGTAGCATCGTGAACGTTTCCAGGGGTAACACTTAGACCTAGTATAATATTATGAGAACTATCAACTGTTCCATGTAATAAATGATAGAATCCTACTGGCTTTCTATCGCGATGCATATAGCCACTATCGGGATCTGTTTTACTTACCTTTCTCGACTTTTTCTTTGTTTTATCTTTTGCAGGTTGCAATGGCTTTTGACCTTTAGCTTCTTTTTTTTCATTCACTAGAGTAAGAAGCGATTCATCTTCTGTTATGATTTCTTCATACTCTTCATTCTCGTATTTAGAGTTACTAGCATTCGCTCGAATATGAGTTGAATCTGTATATAATATTTTACCTTTAACTAGTTCCTTATCAATAGCCATAAGTACTATCTCATTAAAAATTTACTTCATAAATACTACTGTCCCCAAATCTCTGCTTTCTATTGTAGCTAAACACACTATGATGTGGGATTTTTTCAGTTAACCCATATCCAAGAAACCATCTATATGCCATGTTGTGATGTACCTCATCAATTAATCTTCTTTCTGATGATATTCCATAAAGTGCTTGTAATAGTGACATTTTAAATAAAACAACAGGGTTAATTGAGGGTCTCCCCATATCTTCTGAATATAACTCTATTACTAAATCGTAAATAAAACTAAAATCAATATGCTTTTCTATTTTTCTAAGTAAGTGGTCTGGTTTTACTAGTTGCTCTAACCTTACAACTTCAATATTTTGTTGTATTCCTGTCCTTTTAGTCATCATTAAAATCACCCCTCTAATATATAATTCTACATAAAAAAAGAAACTCCTTTTTGGGCGGGCTCCTTTTCTTGAATATTCTTCACTTTTTCAACAACCTCAATAAAACTTCCTTAAAAGGAAGTTTTATTTATATACAATTTTATTTTTACCTTTATTTTTAGCAATATATAAATGTTTGTCTGCTTTATTTATTAACTGAAGACAAGAATTACTTTTTAAACCTGAAACTCCTCCACTAATAGTAAGGTTGAAACCTTCCTTAAATTCCATATCTTCTATGTTTTTTCTTATCCTCTCAGCTAAATTATATGCTCCCTTTAAGTCTGTCTCTGGTAGAATAATAATAAATTCTTCTCCACCATATCTACCTAATATATCTATATCTCTTATACTTTCTTTTAATTTATTACTTATACTTACTAAAACATTATCTCCTACCTGATGACCATAGGTGTCATTTATCTTTTTAAATTCATCTATATCTAATAAAACTATTGATAATTCATCCTTGTATCTTTTAGCTCTTTTTATTTCCTTTTCTAATCTTTCAAAAATATATTTATGATTATATAAATTGGTAAGTCCATCAACTTTAATCATTTCTTGAAGCTTTATATTTTTTTCCTTCAATTTTTGTAAAAGTAAATATGTTCTCATGTTAGATTTTAATCTTGCCATAAAAATCCTTTCATTAAATGGTTTTGTTATATAATCATCTGCACCATTAGAAAGTATCTTTGAAATAATCTTTTGATTTTCAACGGAAGAAATTGCTATTATTAATGCATAGTTATATTTTTTTCTTAATTTTAATATTACCTCTTCCCCTAAAATTTTAGGCAATACATAATCTACTAGATAAAGTGAATATTCTTTATCTGATTTTATTAATTCTTCCGGATCATTATAATAATCAACATTTGTAATACCATTTAATTCAAATATTTTTCTTATTATTTCAATTTCTAACTTAGAATCATCTAAAACTGCAATCTTAATATTTCTAAGTTTTTCATGGGCAAAATCCATATCTTTAAATTTATTGATATAATTTTTAAGTCTATTAACAAAATCATTCTTTTCTATGTAATCAATAACACCCGTATTAAAAAGTTTACTCTTTAATTTAATATCTTCCTTTGCAGATAATACAACGATAGGTGTATCCTTAAATTTACTATCATTAATTTCTTTTATAAAATCCTTACCAAACTTCTCTTTAAACTCTAAACCGGTTATTATTAAATCAATTTTTTCGTTATTTAATACTTTAAAAGCTTCATTTGGAGATTTAACTGAAATATAATTAAACTTCCCATCTGATATAATATCCTTTACTATTCTTTGATAAAAACTATTATAATCCACATGTAATATATTAATCATATTAACCAACTTTCTTCTATTGTATTTAGCTAATTTAATTATATCATAATTTATTTAACATTTAAGACTACTTAAAAAATTTATACATACATCATTAAAACGTTTGTATTCCTCTACTTGGGGTAAAGCTCCACTATTAGCAAATAAGCAGCTTTTAAATCTCATATTTAAATTTAGAAAAATATACATATTATTAAAGTTAGATAATTTATTATTTCTACCCCATATAATTAAAGTTGGTTGCCTTATTTTAGGTATTAAGTTAACTATGTTTATATCACTAAAACCTGATATAAAGGAAGCAGGGGCATATTTTGCATTATCACCTTGGTGGGATGCTAAAAAATTATACCTTACAACATATGGTGTAACATTTTTAGAATCCATATAAACCCTATCTTTTAAAAAATAATCTATACTCTTTTTTGAAGTTAAAGTATTATATAATCCATCCCCTATAAAATCCCCTGTAAATAAACCAAAGGTTCTAAAACTAGTTTCACAAGGAAGGTCAGAATAAACTTTTAAAGAAGGACTAATTAATATTAATTTTTTAATATATTCCTTTCTTGTAAAGGAAATAAAAAATAAATAATCAGCAGTTAAATCACTAGCTATTACACTAACAGGTTCTTTTATCACAACTTCTATAAACTCTATTATAGCAGATGCAAACGTCATGGGTCTATATATTATGCTATCCTTATCAGACCTTCCAAAACCAGGTAACTCTATAGTATATACTTTAAATTCTTTTGTTAGCTCTTCAAAATTTTTTCTCCAAACAAAATTTGATGCTCCAGCGTTAATTCCATGAATTAATAATAGAGGACTTCCTTTACCTTCTACATTAAAATAAATCTTACCTACGCTACTATTATAAAAACCTTCTTCTCCACCTAAAACATTAGGTAAAAAAGGAAGTGTTAAAGGTTTATAATTATTCATAATAACCTCCTTTTGTTTTTATTTAAATATATGAAAAAAATACATAAAATATTAAAAAACCGTTATAAATATACTTTATAACGGTTTCAAAATCAAAAATTGAAAATTTTACTAATATATATTGTTTTTTCTTTTTATTTCAATTAATGCTCATTTTACTTAATTTTAAGTGTATTTAAGTAATTAAAGATACAAATAATTATAATATAGCATAAAAATGAGGTGAAAGAGATGTCTAAAAGAAGACCTATTAATCCTAACGCTCAGAAAGCTTTAAATGAAATGAAATACGAAATTGCAAAAGAATTAGGAGTAATTAATAGTGTTAATCCTGTTACACCAAATAAACACTCAGATTTATTAACATCTGGTCAAAATGTATTCTTTGCAGGTAATGTTGGTGGTCAAATGACTAAAAGACTTATAGAAATGGGCGAAAAACAATTAATAAATAAATCTTAACCTTATAATACACTAAAAAAGCCCCTTCATAGAGGGCTTTTTCTTACTTAATAATATTTTTAATTTCATTATTTGTTATTATATATTTTGAAGCTTCAATTTGTTCTAAGGCTTTTTCATATCCTTCTTTGCATTTATGAATGTCAATTGGTTTTCTAGTTTTTAGATCCCAAGCTTTACTATTTTCAAATATACCATCCTCTGACATAATAAACATTTTTTCATCATCAATAAAAGAACCCTCAGGAATATAATATTGATTAGCTACAAATCCATTATCGCTATTATTTAAATCTTGTCCAAATAAAATACCTTTATCCTCAACTATACCTAATAAATTTAATAAAGTTGGCATATAGTCAATCTGTCCTCCAACTATAGAATTCTTTTTCTTAATATTACTTCCTGGAATATGATAAATTAAAGGTATATTCATTGCTTCATCATAGTTATATTCATAACCAAAATATTCAGAAAGCACTTTTTTATTTTCTTCGTTTGATGGATACAATCCTGCATGGTCACCATAAAAAATTATTAGAGAATTTTCATATATTCCTTCCTTTTTAATACTCTCTATAAATTTACCTAACTGTTTATCTGTATAATGTATAGTCTGAAGGTAATGTCCAAATAAAGTTTCCTTATGCTCATCTGCTAATACAAGTTCTTTCTCATTTTCTGGTAAAACATATGGATGATGACTAGTTAATGTTATTAATTTAGCATAATAAGGCTTTTTTAAATCTTTTATATACTTAACTGATTGATTGAAAAAAGATTCATCACTTAACCCAAATGAAATCATTTCTTTTTTTTCAAAGTCTTTTAAACTTATAAATTTATCAATTCCTAAAGATGGGTATATTTCTTCTCGATTCCAAAAATCTGACTCATAACCATGTAAAACTGTAGTACTATATCCCTTCTTAGATAAAATATTAAATAAGCTATAAAAAGAATTTTCAGGATACTCTTTAAATACAGATTTTCTCCCTAGACTATGCATAGAGTTACTTGTAATAAATTCACAGTCAGAAGTATTTCCTGTACCTACCTGTTGATAAAATCTATCAAAATATAAGGAATCTTTTCTTAAAATCCTATTTAAATTAGGTGTTAACTCTTGACCTCTATAGTAATGATTTATTAAAAAATTTTGAAAGGCTTCTAATTGTATAGCTATAATATTTCTATTTTTGCCAACACCAAAATATTTACCTTCTTTTCCTATTTCATTTACATATCCCTGATAAGTTATTTTTTTATCAACTTCCTTATCAAAATTTCCTATTGAATTATCATAAACATCATACATATGATAACTAAACACTCCGTATCTATTATAAACAAAGGTTCCATTATCAGAAGATGGTAATACCACTACCATAAGTATTATTACTATTAAACATATTGGTACTGTCAAAGATGAATCTTCTTTATTAAATTTCAGCTTTATCTTTTTAATCTTTATAAAATAGTATAATGGTATCAAATCTATTAACATTAATAAATATATTGGTTTTAATACTCTTATTACACTTCTTTTAACTGTGCCTACTTGCCCTATAAACATCAAATCAGTAACAGATGGCATAAATCCAAAATAATCAAAATAAAGTAAATCTAAAAATAATACCACAGAGATTATAGTATATATCCTCAATAGTAGTTTTATCTTTTTTCGTTTAAGTTTATTAGTTAATGCATATATTACAAAAACTCCCAAAAAACTATTCAAATATAAACTTATTTCAAAATTATCTATTGTATAATGATATAAAAACATAATTTTAGCTATAGTCAATACGAATAATAAAAATACTAAATCTAATTTAAACCTATGTTGTTTCATTATTAAAACACTCCTTAAACTATATTTAGAAAAACATAGAATCTTTATATTAACCCCATATTTTTTCATTATACATTAATTTTCACTTCATAAAAAGTTACTATTAAATTTATTACAATTATTTAACAAATATGGAATGTACTATAGTTTAGCATTACATTCTTCTTTCAATAACTTTGAAAATACACTCTACATTCCTAAAAATCAAAAAGTAAAGAAATCAATACTTAGTTTAAAAGTATTGATTCCTTTTTAATTACCTGCTTTTTATACTATTTTGCTTTGTAAGATTTTTAATTTCCTTTCGTCCATAGGTTTTACATTTTTTAGTTTATAAGAGATTCCCATCTCTTTGTATTTATTTATACCTAAAGTATGATAAGGCAAAAGCTCAACCTTTTCAACATTATTAAAACCATCAATAACTTTTTTAAGTTTATCTATATGCTTTTCTCCATCTGTTAAACCTGGAATGACTACATGTCTTATCCAAACCTTTGTTTTAGATTTATTTAAAGCTTTTTTAAACTTGAAAAATTCTTTAATATTTCCTCCTGTTAAATCCTTATATCCTACCTTATCTACATGCTTTAAATCTAAAAGCACTAGATCAGTATATTTTAATATTTCTTCATAATCTCCCTTTCCAAAACCTGCTGTATCAATAGCAGTGTGTATACCATTACTTTTACACATCTTAAGAAATCTTTTTAAAAATTTCGGTTGTAATAGTGGTTCTCCCCCCGAACAGGTAATACCTCCACCGGATGTTTTAAAATATGTTTTAAATCGTTTTGCTTTATTAAATAAATCTTTACTAGTCATTTCTTTTCCTTTATTTAAATCCCAAGTATCAGGATTATGGCAATATTTACACCTCAATTTACATCCTTGAAAAAAGGCAACAAATCTAATTCCAGGTCCATCTAATAATCCCATAGATTCGATTGAATGTATTTTTCCCATAAAAACCTCCTATGCCATTGTTGTATGGAAAGTTCTACTTATAACTTCAAGTTGCTGTTCTTTAGTTAATCTATTAAAATGAACCGCATAACCTGATACTCTAACAGTTAAATTTGGATATTTATCTGGACTTTTCATAGCCTCTTTTAAAATTTCTCTATTTAGGACATTTACATTTAAATGATGACCACCTTGTAAAAAGTATGCATCTAAAATATTTACTAAATTTGTAATTCTCATAAGTTCATTTTTACCTAATGCTTTTGGAACTACTGAAAAAGTATTAGAAACTCCATCTTGACATATTGAACGATAAGGTATTTTTGCCACTGAATTTAAAGATGCTAAAGCTCCACTTTCATCTCTACCGTGCATAGGATTAGCCCCTGGTGCTAAAGGTTCTCCTTCTTTTCTTCCATCAGGAGTAGTTCCTGTTTTCTTACCATAAACAACATTAGAAGTTATAGTTAATACTGATAAAGTATGTTTCGCTTCTCTATATGTTTCATGTTTTTTAAGTTCTTTAATAAATTTCTCTAATATTTCAACTGCTATATCATCAACTCTGTCATCATCATTTCCGTATTTAGGAAAATCTCCCTTAATGTCAAAATCTTTAGTAATACCATCTTCTCTAATTGGTTTTACTTTTGCATATTTTATTGCACTTAAAGAATCTGCTACAACTGATAACCCTGCTACTCCAAAAGCCATATACCTTCCTACAAAAGTATCATGAAGAGCCATTAATCCTGCTTCATAAGCATATTTATCGTGCATATAATGAATTATATTCATTGTATCAACATAAAGTTTAGCAATATGTTCTAATACTTTAAAGAAACTTTCTTTAATCTTTTTATAATCTAGAACTTCATCATCTATTTTTTTAATTCCTTTTACAACCTTTATACCCTGTTTTTCATCTATCCCTCCATTTATAGTATAAAGTAAAGACTTTGCAAGATTACACCTTGCTCCAAAAAATTGCATTTCTTTTCCTAATTCCATTGCTGAAACACAACATGCTATACCGTAATCATCACCATAGATAGGTCTCATTAAATCATCATTTTCATATTGTATTGCATCGGTTTCTATTGAAATCTTAGCACAATAATCTTTAAAACCCTTAGGTAACTTATCAGACCATAAAACTGTTATATTAGGTTCAGGCGCTGCTCCTAAGTTCTTTAACGTATTTAAGAATCTAAAGGAAGTTTTCGTTACTAATGTCTCTCCATTAACACCCATGCCACCAATAACCTCAGTTATCCAATTTGGGTCACCTGCAAATAATTCATTATATTCAGGTGTTCTTAAATGTCTTGCTAATCTAAGCTTTATAACAAATTGATCTATTAACTCTTGGGCATTTTCCTCTGTTATAATACCCTCTTTTAAATCTCTTTGTATATATATATCTATAAATGTATTAGTTCTACCTAAAGACATTGCTGCACCATTACTTTCTTTTATTCCTGCTAAGTATCCAAAATAAACAAATTGCACTGCTTCTTTAGCATTTTTAGCTGGCTTAGAAATATCTACTCCATAGGAGTTAGCCATATTTTTCATATTTTCTAATGCTAATATTTGTTCACTAACTTCTTCTCTTAATCTTATTAACTTTTCATTCATTGAACCTCTAAGTTTTGAAAAGTCTTTCTTTTTATTTTCTATTAAATAATCTATTCCATAAAGAGCTATTCTTCTAAAATCTCCTATTACTCTTCCTCTACCATACGCATCTGGTAATCCTGTTAATAAACCAGTAGTTCTAGCTTTTCTAGTTTCTTCTGGATATGCATCGAAGACACCTTGATTATGTGTCTTTCTATAATTATCAAAAACCTTGTCCATTTCTTGTTCCATCTCATATCCATAGGCATCTAAAGCCTGTTTAACCATTCTTTTTCCTCCAAAGGGATTTACCATTCTTTTTAGAGGTTTGTCTGTTTGTAAACCTACAATTACTTCATTTTCTTTATCTATATAACCAGGTTTAAAATTATCTATTCCTGAAACATTCTTAGTATCTATATCTAATACACCTTTTTTTAATTCTTCTTTTAATAAGCTTTCACACTTATTCCAAACTTTTTTTGTTTTTTCCGTTGCTTCTTTTAAGAATTTTTCATCACCTTTATAAGGCGTATAATTCTTCTGTATGAAGTCTCTTACATCAATTTCTTTACACCATTTTCCTTTATTAAAATCTTTCCATTCATTAGTATACAATATAACCCCTCCTCGACTAGTGTAATCATCCAAGAGACAAAAAATAGACCCCCTGGACTAATTTGCCCAGGCGGTCGGCTTTATCTTATCAATCACACTCCATGTGGTTTATTCCACTTCCGCCAGTTGTGTGATTTTTTCTGTTTTTTATATTACTTTATTACACTAATATAATACCATTAAGCGAATGTTTTGTAAAGTATTTTTTTTATAATTCACTTCAATACCTATCATTATCTTTAATAGTATTATATAATTCGTATTTTATTTATCAATATCTAAATAAAGACTTTCAAATTAAATAAGGGCCCTAAAGCCCCCTATTTATAATTATTTTTAGTTATATCCACAGAAGCAGAATAAAACAACTAACAATAAAAAGAAAAATAATAAACTGTTATCTCCACATCCGCCAAATAAACCACAAGTACCTTCAGTCATTATATTCCCCCCCTTTTTATAATAATCTTAGGATACTATATTATATGCACTTTTGTGATTAGTGTGAAAAACCTACGACTAAAAAAGTCGTAGGTTTTTATGATTTATTCTTTTATTGTAACTTGAGCTGCAGCTAATCTAGCTCCTGGTACCCTAAAAGGGGAACAGGATACATAATCTAATCCTAATTTATGACAGAATTTTATGGAATTTTCTTCTCCACCATGTTCACCACATATTCCAAGTTTAATATTTTCTTTTTTCTTTTTAGCAGCTTCAACTGACATTTTCATTAGTTTTCCAACCCCATTTATATCAATAGACTCAAAGGGATCTTTCTGTAGAATTTTTCTTTCTTTATACTCTCTTATAAACTCACCTGAATCATCCCTTGAGAATCCAAAGGTCATTTGTGTTAAATCATTAGTTCCATAGGAAAAGAAATCAGCATAATTAGCTATTTCATCCGATGTTAATGCTGCCCTTGGAACTTCTATCATTGTTCCTACCTTATAAGTTATTACAGAATCTTCTTTTTGAAATATTTTATCTGCTGAACTACAAACTAGTTCTCTTAAAAATTTTAGTTCCCTCTTATCTCCAATTAGAGGAATCATTATTTCTGGATGGGGGTTAATATCTAATTTCTTTTTAGCCTCTATAGCCGCTGTAAAAATAGCTTTTACTTGCATTTCATATATTTCTGGATAGCTAATACCTAATCTACAACCTCTATGTCCTAGCATAGGATTAAACTCTTTAAGCTTCATTATTTTTTCTTTAAGATGACTTAAATCTAAATTAAGTTTCTTTGCTACATTTTTTATATCCTTTTCTTCACTTGGTAAAAATTCATGTAATGGTGGATCTAGTAACCTAACTGTAACTGGTCTATGTTTCATTTCTTTAAATATATTATAAAAGTCCTCTTTCTGATATGGAAATAATTTATCTAATGCTTTGACTCTATCATCCTTATTATCTGATAATATCATTTCTCTAACAGCATTTATTCTTTTATCACTGAAAAACATGTGTTCAGTACGACATAATCCTATACCTTCAGCACCGAAATCAATAGCTATTTTTGAATCCTTAGGTGTATCAGCATTTGTTCTTACTCCTAACTTTCTTTTATCATCTGCCCACTTCATAAATACTTTAAAATCATCAGATAATTCTGGAGATCTTGTGTGTATTAACCCCTTATAAATATTACCTTTCATTCCATCTATAGAAATATATTCACCCTCTTTTATAACTAAGTCTCCAACTTTAAAAAGTCTGTTTTCTTCTTCAACTACAATTTCTGAACACCCAGCTACACAACATTTACCCATTCCCCTTGCTACTACTGCTGCGTGGGATGTCATACCTCCTCTAGATGTTAATATACCCCTTGATTCAACCATTCCTTCAATATCCTCTGGGGAAGTTTCAGTTCTAACTAATATAACATCCTCACCATTTTTTGAAACTTCAACAGCCTTTTCCGATGTAAAATATACTTTTCCACTTGCCGCCCCTGGAGATGCTGGTAATCCCTTTGCTATTTTTTTCGATCTTTTTAATTCTTCCTCATCAAAGCTTGGATGTAGTAAACGATTTACCTGCTCAGGTGTAACTCTTAATAATGCTTCATCTTTAGATATAACTTTTTCTTTTACCATATCTACAGCAATCTTTGTTGCTGATTGGGCAGTTCTTTTAGCTGTTCTTGTTTGTAATAAATACAATCTTTTATCTTCCACAGTAAACTCTATATCTTGCATATCCTTATAGTGCTCTTCTAATTTTTCACATGTTTTTATAAACTCGCCATAAACTTTTGGTAAAATATCCTTTAATTCTGATATTTCTTTAGGTGTTCTTATTCCAGCTACAACATCTTCACCCTGAGCATTTATCAAAAATTCTCCAAATACCTTCCTTTCCCCTGTTACTGGATTTCTAGTAAAAGCCACACCAGTTCCTGAATATTTACCTGTATTTCCAAATACCATACTTTGAACATTAACTGCTGTAGCTAAAGATTCTTTGATATCATTTATTCTTCTATATATTATTGCTCTTTCATTCTTCCATGAATCAAAAACAGCCTTTATAGCCATTAATAATTGTTCTTTTGGATTTTGAGGAAATTCTTTTTTTGTATGTTTATATATAATTTTTTTATAAAGATCTACCACTTCTTTTAAATTTTCATAACTTAAATCAGTATCTAATTTAGCATTATATTTATCTTTAACTTTATCTAAAGTTCTATCAAATTCATATTTAGGTATCTTTAATACCACATCTCCAAACATTTGAACAAATCTTCTATAACTATCATATGCAAATCTATAATTAGAGGTTTGTTTTGCTAAAGCCTCAACTGTATCATCATTTAATCCTAAATTAAGTACAGTATCCATCATTCCAGGCATGGAAATTACTGCTCCTGATCTAATAGAGAGTAATAAAGGATTTTTATTATCCCCTAATTTTTTTCCCTCTTCCTTTTCTAATAACTCTAAATGTTTATTTATTTCCTTTTGTAGTTTTTCATTTATTTTATGATTATTCTGAAAATAAAAATTGCAGGCTTCTGTTGTTACGGTAAATCCAGAAGGAACCGGCAACCCTATTCTTTTCATTTCTGCTAAATTAGCTCCTTTTCCACCTAATAAAGATTTCATTTCTTTACTGCCTTCTTTAAAAGAATAAACATACTTAGTCAAAAAAATCCCTCCATTATTTTAATAAATAATTTCTATTATATTATTTAATATATTCCACATTTTTATTCTAATCCCTTTATAATTATAAAATTCTTATCATATTTTGTCGATTTTGTCATTAATATTTTTTATCAATTATATTTTATTATCATTTGATAATTTATTTTAATTCCTTATAATCATTGATAGTAACACATATTAGCTTATTAAATATAATGTAATATAATCTTTCAATTGAAAATGAGGTGGTCTATTGAAGTTTAACATAATTGATGTAAATGATAGATACAAAACAGGTACAAATATTACTTTTATTACTATAATTATTAATATTTTCTTGTCTATAATAAAAATTTTCTTTGGTATTTCCCAAAACTCTACTGCTTTATTAGCTGATGGTATTCATACTATCTCGGATGTGGGAAGTTCTATAGGAATAATTTTAAGTTTTATAATTTCTAAAAAGCCTGAGGATGATAAACATCAATATGGACACGAAAAAGCCGAATCTATTGCTACGCTAATTTTAGCTATTTTTCTTGCAGCTGTAGGTATTAAAATAGGTTTTGGGGCTTTTAGAGTTATTATTACAAACAAAACACTAGTCCCAGGAATACTAACAGTTTGGATAACTTTAATATCTATAATAGTAAAGGAAGGTCAATTTAGACTTTGTATGTACGGAGGAAAAAAAATAAATAGTAAGGCTTTAATGGCAGATGCATGGCATCATAGATCGGATGTATTTTCTTCTATAGCTGCTTTAATAGGTATTATAGGTTCTAGATTAGGTTTCTCTTTTCTAGACCCATTAGCTGGATTTATCGTATCTATTATTGTTATAAAGGTAGGTATTAAACTTTTCATAGAAGGTTGTAATGAACTTATGGATTGTTCTTTAGAAAAAGAAAAAATAAATAAACTTATAAATAATATTAAATCTTCTAAAAAGATAATACATGTAAAACAAGTAAGAACAAGAAAACATGGTTCAAAAGTATTTGTTGATATTAAAGTATGTGTAGACCCAAATATAACTGTTTCAGATAGCCAACATATAGTAAAAGAAGTAGAAACAATAGTAATTAATAACTTAGGTAATGTTAAAGAAGTATTAGTATTTGTTAATCCATGTAATATAAATTATAAACATCCCCTCTAGAGGGGATGTTTTACAGTATAAGTATAGCTACTATTGTTGTAACAACTAACCCTATTACAACTGGTTTTATATTTCTTCTTGCTAATTCAAAAGGATCTACTCCACATATTGCAGCTGCCGGGATTAAAGCCCAAGGTATAAGAGTTCCTCCCCCTACCCATATAGCAGCTATTTGACCTAAAGCAGTTAAAGTTGCTGTGCCGTGACCTATTGCTGTTGAGAATAATCTAGCTATTGAGCCTGCTAAGGATATTCCTGAAAATCCTGAACCATCTAATCCTGTTATTGTTCCAACGATTGTTAATGTAACTGATCCTATAGTTGCATTTAATGGTACTATTTGTGCTAAAGCCACTCCTAAATCGTTTACAAGTCCCTGTGAAGCTTTTGGTAATACATTACCAAATACGCTTACAAAGCCCATATCACCCATATAAAAAAATGCAGCTATTGGAATTACAGGACCAAATATTTTAAATCCAAACTGTAATCCTTTAATTAAATAACTGGTTATCTCTTCTAAACCTTTATTTTTATGAGCAAGTAATGTAATTAATACTAATATGAAAATTGACGTACCACCTACTAAGGCTGTTGCATCACCACCTTGCAAGTTAAAAATAAACATTGCGGTTACATCTAATAAAAATAGTAAAGGTACAACTATAGCCATTTTCTTCTTTAAATCATAACTAAGGATATTTTTAATTTTCTCTTCTTTTTCTTTAGAGATTTCAATTTTCTTATCAGTTTTAAGTAAACCTTTTTTCATATCTCTTTTAAGAAAATAAAAAGCTGTAACTGTAGTAACAATTCCCATGGTGAAAACTAATGGTACACTTGCACTTACCACCTGACTAACAGGAATACCCGCTGCGTCTGCAGTTAATTTAGGTGCTCCTTGAATTATAAAATCACCGGATAGAGCTATACCATGTCCAAATAAGTTCATAGCCATAGCAACCCCTAATGCTGGTAAACCAACTTCTATTGCCACCGGAAGTAAAACTGCCCCCATTAATGCAACTGCAGGTGACGGCCAAAAAAACCAAGAAATTACCATCATTAATATTCCAATTACCCAATAGGCAAGGGTTGGTGTTTTTATTAATTTTTTAAATGGTGAAATCATAACTTCATTAATCCCTGTTTTCATTAAAACTCTGCTCATCCCAACAATTATAGAGATAATTAATATAGTTCCCATAAGTTCTTTAATAGCATAAATCAAACTATTAAAAACGCCAATTATTGATTGATGTAATGACCCTGTAGCTAAAAGACCTAACATAAAAATACCAATAAAACATACTAAAGAAGTATCTCTTTTTCTTACCATTACACCAATAATTACAACAATAAAAAATAAATAAACCCAATGTAATACATTTAAATCTATTTCCATATAAGCCCTCCTCTCATTAAGTACTTATATTATTTTATGCACTTAATGAAAGACTGGTGTAAAAAAACACCGAAAAAATCGGTGTCTAAAAATTAACTTATATTTTTACTAATTTCATAGCCTTCATTAAATATATCTATTAGAAATTCTTTATTAAATCTTAATGTATCATTAGGTTTAAATACCCTTCTAGGTTCAATAACTACTATATCTTCTTTATTATAATGCTTAAATATATACTTAGGTATTTTATAATTATTTTTAAAAGTTATTAAATAAAGTTTATCAACTTTATCCTTAGTAAAGGGTCTTAAGAAATCATTATTTAATATCCCTCCATCTAAATTATAACCTTCATATAAACCCTTAGATAAATCTATTTTGAATTCTTCAAAAACCCTTTGAGAATCAAATTTCTCCATAATTTCTCGTTTTGTACTTTGATTATCTCTACAAGGTAGTAAAGAACTATATTTTATTGCCTTTATTTGTTCTTTTTTATTCAACTTTGTTATGTCAACTACCCTTTCTTTCAATTTTTTATTTTTAACCTCAACGTAATTTATATATACTGATTTTATATAATCGTTTATACCATTAAATTTTTTTAATACATTCATAAGTTCTTGATTTTCAATTACCTTTTTTCTATGTATTTTTTCATTATCTCCATTAATAACTAGGTTCGTCCAAGTATTTTTAAGCTCTTTAATATTATCTGTGTATATAAAATACGAATTAATAGCACCTATAGATGTTCCTGTAATTACTTTAAATTTAAATCCTTTTTCATATAGACCATATATAACTCCTGCTTGAAATGCTCCCTTTGCTCCTCCACCTTGTAAAAACAGTCCTTTCATAGTATTATACCCCCTATTATTTTATCATTTAAACAAACATTAAAAACAACCACTTTTACGTGATTGTTTTTTAAATTAACCTTCCTATAGGCCCTTTCATATCAATTATATCAGATATCAAATTATAGTCTATATCAAATTTAGGTATTCCATAAGCATAAGGGGTATATTCATATACTTGAAAATAAATAACTAATTTGTCATTAGTTAAATAATAATCTTGATTATTATTTATTGATTCAAACTCTCCTAAAAGATAAATATCTTTTTCTTTTATCTGCTTTTTTATAATATCACTTAATCTTTTTTTATATTTAGAATTTGGTTTGAAAAGATCTTTTATTTCATATTCTTTAGCATTTTTTATATCCAAAGTTATAGAATTAGTTAGCATACCTCCATGGGCTGCTCCCTTTGAATACCCATAATTATTAAAATATATACTTAATAAATTCTTTTCATTTAATTTAATATTATAACTAGCATCCATATAGACTAAATTATATTGATCCCTTTCTTGATCCTCCATAAGAGAAAATGCTCTATCTTTAAGTTTCTTATTTAATTGTTGTTCTACTAATTTATTCTCTAAATTAGTAATTTGAGGATACCTTACTTCTATATTAGGCTTTAAAAATTTCTTTGTTACAATATTAAATTCATTTGTATTGACTTTTTTAAGTAATTTATTATTGTAAATATTTGAAATACTCATATGATAATTAGCTAATCTATTATATTGTTTACTTATATACTTATGATAATTATATTGATATTTTAAATATTCTTTTCTATCCACTATAATCTCCCCCTACACTTATAATACGTAAAAATATTATTTAAGTGTAAAAAAACCACAGATAATTATCTGTGGTTAAAAAGCTATTACTATTCCTCCATCATTAGCGTAAACTGTACTTATTCCTGCTGTATCTACAATTACTATATCTTTGAAATTATACTTTTTTAAAACTTCTTCTTTCACTTTTTCAGCCCTTTCTAGGCAATTACAATGGGCTATTCCTAAAATTTTATCCTCGAATTTATCTCCTGTTTCACCTATTATATTTACCATTTTCTTAAGAGCACGTTTAGAACCTCTTACCTTTTTAACTAAGTATATCTCTCCATCCTCATTTGCTCCCATAACTGGCTTTATAGATAACACTGAAGCAATCTTACCTTTTAATTTATTTATTCTTCCAGCTTTAATTAAGTTATCTAAAGATTCTAAGACAAAGTAAGTTTTCATCTCTTTTATGTAATTATTTACAGTTTCTACTATTTCATTTTCCTTTAAATTCTCTTTTATCAATTCTGATATTTTCATACTCACTAAAGTCTCAGCTACTGATGCACTAAATGAGTCAAAGACATGTACAAACTTTTCATTATCTTCTAAAAACATATCCTTTGCTAATAATGCATTATTATATGTACTACTTAAAGCATTCGATAATGTAACTACAAATACACTTTCTTTACCTTTATATGCTTCTATAAAACTTTGTGGTGATGGACTAGCTGATTTTGGAATATTTTCATCCTCTTTCATATCTTTAATAAGATCAGCTTGACTTAGACTATTATCATCCACATAATGCTTTCCGTTAACTTTAATTGTCAATGGCACAATTTCAATATTCATCTCTTCTCTTAAATTATCATTTAAATCACAACAACTATCGGCTACTATTTTCATCCTTCGTCTCCTTTCCTTTACTTGTAACTCCTTATTATTTAATATATCATATACTCAAGGAATAACAATATTAATTAAAATAAACTTTATTTGTTTTAAAAACTTTAGTATTATATATTATAGACAAAAATTATATTTTTTATAGTATAGTAAATTTTCTATGACTCCAAGGGGGATGTTAAATGAATAATATTAAAATATTTACAGATAGCACATCTGATCTTACACCTGAGATTATAAATAAATATGACATATCAATAATTCCATTATATGTAATATTCAATAAAGAATCCTATAAAGATGGTATTAATATAGATGCTAAAAAACTTTATAATAAAGTAGATAAGCATGGAATATTACCAAGAACCTCAGCTCCTTCTCCTAGTGATTTTTATAATTCCTTTAAGCCTCATATAGATAAAGGTAAAGATATTATATATATAGGATTATCTTCAAAATTATCTTCAACAATTCAAAATGCAAAATTAGCAGCAAGTGAATTTCCCGATGGAAAAATAAAAATAATCGATTCTTTAAACTTATCTACAGGTATAGGTCTTTTAGTATTAAAAGCAATCGACTACTCTAAAGAAGGTTTATCTATCGATGAAATTTCTAATAAATTATATAAACTTATCCCAAGGGTTAGAACTTCATTTGTTATTGACACCTTAGATTATCTATATAAAGGTGGTCGTTGTAATGCTATCCAAAGTTTTATTGGTGGAGTATTTAAAATAAAACCTATTGTAAAAGTTGTTAATGGAGAAATACTTCTAGGTCAAAAATCACGTGGTAAAAAGAAAAAAGCATTGAAAACAATGGTTGAAAATATGGTGAAAAACAAAGACAAAATAGATAAAGAAAGAGTAGTCATCGGACATTCCGAAGGACTTAAAGACTGTCTTTATCTAAAAAAACAAATCCAAGAAAAAATGAATTTTAACGAAATAATAATAATAAAAGCAGGTTGTGTAATTTCAAGTCACTGTGGCGAAAACACAGTAGGGCTATATTATCTAGAAAAATAAGTTTAGGGTCACCTAAACTTATTTTATTTTTTCAAATCTCGGTTTTCTTTTATCAAAAAGTGTTATACTTTCAAAGCCAACTTCTTTTAATAATCCATATGCTTTATTAAAGTCAGCAGTTATATCCCTAGGCGTATGAGAATCAGAACCAACTGTAACTATCTTACCTCCAAGTTCTTTATACCTTTTTAATATTTCATATTTAGGATGGGTTTGATTTAAACCATATCTATATCCTGATGTATTTATTTCCACACCTGAATCATTCTTTATTATTAGTTTTAATATAGTATCTATAATATCTAAATAATCATTATATGAAAGTTCTTTATCCTCATAACCTCCATATCTAATTATATAATCAAGATGTCCTAATACATCATAATTATTAAATTTCTCTATATTTTCAATTATATTTTCAAAATATCTTAAATAAGCCTGCTTTTTAGTTTTTCCTTTGAAAAAATCTCCATTATAAAAATCTAATGAATCCCCTACATGTACAGAACCTATTACAAAATCAAAAGAATGTCCCTTAACTAACTCCATATTCTTTTTACTAACATGGGGTTGTAATCCTACTTCAACACCTAGAAGGATTTTTATATCACCATAAAACTTTTCTTTTAATTTAGTAATTGTATTAACATAATTATCTATATCTAATTTAAACTCAATATCGTTACTAGGATACTCAAAATCTATATGGTCTGTAATAGCAATCTCTTTTAAACCTTTTTTTATACCTGTTTTTATCATGTCATTAATAGCTGCTTCACTGTCACCTGAAAAATTTGTATGAGTATGATAGTCTGCTATATACATATGTTGCCTCCTTTTTTTATACATACTATTAATTTATCACAAAGTATTAAAATATAAAAGGCTGCTGAGTGAAATAACCAGCAACCTCTAAAAACTATATTTATTTTATATCTAATTTTTTTCTTAATTTTTCTAACATATCATCTGTCATAGCTGAAAGATCATATCTAGGATTCCAATCCCATTGCTTTTTAGCCTGAGTATCATCTAAAGAATTAGGCCATGAATCAGCAATCTTTTGTAGTTCAGGTTTTACATTGTAATCCATTTTAAATTCCGGCATCCTTTTCTTTATTTCTCTATAAATTTCTTCCGGATCAAAACTCATCGCAGTCACATTAAAAGCATTTCTATGCTTTAATTTTGAAGGATCTGCCTCTAATAAATCTACTATAGCATTTATAGCATCTGGCATATACATCATATCCATCTTTGTTCCCTTCTTAAGCGGACAAGTGAATTTACCATTTTTAAGCGCTTCGTAATAAATATGTACTGCGTAATCTGTTGTTCCCCCACCTGGCAATGTCTCATGGGATATTAAACCAGGAAAACGTACTCCCCTTGTATCTACTCCATATTTCTCATAATAATAATCACATAGGATTTCTCCTGAAACCTTTGTTACACCATACATAGTATTTGGTCTTTGAATTGTATCTTGAGGAGTTTCATCCTTAGGTGTAGAAGGTCCAAATGCTGCTATAGAACTTGGTGTAAATACTCCTAAGTTTTCCTCTCTTGCTACCTCTAATATGTTAAAAAGCCCCCCCATATTAACATTCCAAGCCAATGTAGGTTTATTTTCTCCTACTGCAGATAAAATAGCAGCTAAGTTAATAATCCAATCGACTTTATGCTTTTTAACTGCATCAGCAATTTGTTGTGCATTAGTTACATCTACTATTTCAAAGGGGCCCGTTTCTATAACCTTTGATTCTTTTTTACTTAACCCACTAGCTATAACATTATCATTTCCGTATTTTTCTCTTAAACTCATAGTTAATTCAGAGCCAATTTGACCTAAAGCTCCTGTTACTAAAATCTTTTTCATTATAACACCTCCACCTTTAATTAACTAAGTATAAATCCACTTAAGTTTTCATATTGGTAAATTACTACATTTCACAAATTTAGAATATAATATATTATAATAAAAATCAAGTAATATTGCTAAATATAAGTATTAATTCTTTGTCATTAATTATAAAGAAAACCCTCGAATATATCGAGGGTTTAGTGATTACTTCTCTGGAATCCAACTATTTACTAAGTCTTTATTTTCTTTTATCCATTCCCTTGCAACATCAACTGGGTCTTCATCGCTATCAGCTATCATTCCCATTAATCCACCTAATTGTTGGTCATTCATTTTGAAATTCTCTAAGAATTCAACAACTTCAGGATTATCTTCTTTAAGTCCTTTTCTAGCTACTGTATATAAGTCTTCTTCAGCTCCATATACTTTCTTAGGATCATCTAAGAATTTAAGGTCATATCTAGCAAATTTCCAGTGTGGCTTCCATCCTGTAACTATAATAGGTTCTTCATTTGAAATTGAATCAGCTAACTTTGCAGTCATAACAGGTCCACTACTTTCAACTAATTCATAGTCAAGTCCATATTCTTCTATAGCTTTTTCTGATGCTTTCATAATTCCAGCTCCAGAACCTATTCCTACTATTTGAGCTTCAAATTTGTCTTTAGCAGCGTTCATTTCTTCAATTGAATTAATATCAACATATTCTGGTACTACTAATCCTATACGTGCACCTTCAAAGTTTGTACCTAACTTATCTAATTTATCTCCAAATTTCTCCATATAACTTTCATGTGTAACTGGTAACCATGCATCTAAAAATGCATCATAATCTCCATTTGCAACTGATGTAAAGATAAGTCCTGGTTCTGCAGTTGTAACATCTACTTCATATCCCATCTCATCTTCTAATATCGCCTTTGCTAAATTTGTCATAGCTATACCTTCTGCCCAGTTAACAACACCAAACTTAAGTGTTCCTTTTGCTTCTGTTTTATTTCCTTCTTCTGGCTTTTCAGAATTCTGAGAACAACCAGCAAGAACAAAACTCATACTTAAAATTACTACTAACGCTAATATACCTATTTTTTTACCAAATTTCATTAATAAACCCCTCCTATTTTTTCTAAATAAATAATATTAATTAGAAGTATCACCTAATGCTTGGGTGATTCTATCTAATACCATAGCTAAAATAACCACTGCGACTCCACCTTCAAATCCTAATCCTATTCTATATTCTTGTATACCTTTAAGTACCATTCTTCCAAGTCCACCTGAACCTATCATAGCCGATATAACAACCATTGATAATGCTAACATTATAGTCTGATTAATTCCTGCTAAAATAGTAGGTAAAGCTATCGGTAATTCAACTTTAAATAGCATTTGATTTGAAGTAGAACCAAATGATTTTGCTGCCTCAACTACATCTGTAGGTACTTGTCTAATTGCTAAATTAGTAAGTCTTACAACTGGAGGCATTGAGAATATGATTGTTGCAACTGCCCCTGGTACTTTTCCTAAACTAAAGAACAATACAGCCGGAATTAAGTATACAAATGCAGGCATTGTCTGCATAAAGTCAAGTACAGGTCTCATTATTCTATCGAAAGTTTTATTTCTTGATGCTAATATTCCTAATGGAATTCCTAATATAAGAGCTATTAAAGCTGAAGTTATTACAAGGGCTAAAGTCTCCATCGTCTCTGGCCATAACTCCATTCCATTTATTAATAACAATCCTAAAAATGTAAATATTGCTACTCCCTTACTAGCAACTTTCCATGCTAATAAAGCAAATAAAATAATCAATACAATACTCGGGATAAACATTAATGCTGATTCAATTCCTGTAATCCCAGAATCTAAAATTGTTTTTATCGCATCAAAGAAAGGTTCAAAATTATCTTTTAACCAGTTGACAAATGTATCAAATGCTGGTCCTATATGAAATACAAATAATGGTTCCATATTATTCCTCCTCTCCAACAATTCCTAGGATTATTGACGCTCTTACTATAATACCTAGTAATTTTTTATTTTCATCAACTACTGCAATAGGATATTCTGAATCCTTTGCCTTTGGTAATAGATCTATAATTGGAGTATCTGGGGATGTTGTTGGAACATCCTCAATAATTATTTCATCTAAACTCTTCTTACCATCACTTATAAGTTCCATAGTATCTTCTATTCTTACAACGCCTTTAAGTTTTCTATGTCTATCTGTAACGTAAACACTATTTAATTCTTCCTCTTTCATCTTTCTAACGGCCATTCTAGGACCATCTTTAGATGAAATAAGAGCATCTGGTTTTCTCATTATACTCTCTGCAGTTACTACCTTAGATCTGTCTACATCTTGTACGAACTCTCTTACATATTCATTTGCTGGCTCTGTAAGTATCTCTTCAGCAGTACCTATCTGTACTACAGCTCCATCCTTCATAATCACTATTCTATCACCTAATTTTAAGGCTTCATCTAAATCATGGGTGATAAATACTATAGTTTTATGCATCTTATCTTGTAAATCTAAAAGTTCATCTTGCATCTCTTTTCTAATTAATGGATCTAATGCACTGAATGCCTCATCCATTAATAAAATATCTGGGTCATTAGCAAGGGCTCTAGCAAGTCCTACCCTTTGTTGCATACCTCCACTTAACTCATCTGGCATACTTTCTTCATAACCTCTTAAACCAACTAAATCTAACGCTTCATAAGCTTTGTTTTTTCGTTTATCAGGCTCTACACCCTGTATTTCTAACCCATATTCAACATTACTTGAAACCGTTCTATGGGGAAATAAAGCGAAATTTTGAAACACCATTGCCATTTTCTTACGTCTAATTTCTCTTAATTTATCTTTATCAGCTGTGGCTACATTTTCACCATCTATTAAAACGTCTCCTCTAGTAGGTTCAATTAACCTATTAAGACATCTAATTAATGTCGATTTACCACTCCCTGATAATCCCATGACAACGAACATTTCTCCTTGATTAACTTTAAAACTTACATCGTTAACTCCGATTGTGTTTCCTGTTTTTTCTAGAATTTCTTCCTTTGATAGGCCTTTTTCTATGAGGGGAAATACTTTCTTAGGGTTAGATCCGAATACTTTAAATACATTATTTACCTCAATTTTTGCCATCATATACCTCCTTTTTTATATGAAATTTATTCTTATCGAATTTTATGTTTGTAAATTTGCAAACAGTTATTTTATTTAAAAGCAAAAAAGTAAACAAACAACTCGTACGTTTAAACATAGTATCAAAAATGTGAATTATAGTCAAATATTTCTCTTATTTTACCTAGTACCACATATAATTATTACCCTTTATTAAAACTTTTAATCAGTATTGTGTCTCTTTCATTGTTTTATTATAAGAATATAAAAAAAACCGTCTAAATAGACGGCTTAACCACAGAGTATTTCAGTTCTTTGTATATATTTATCCTTTATATTTTCTAAGGCATCCTTGCTTATTTTTTCATTGTTTTTTGTTATTAAATTCACTTTTTCTTCCATTGCTTTATCAATATATTTTTTTGCTCTTTTCTTGTCTTTCTTTTTTATAAAATCTGGAGCATTCAAAGAAAGATGTTTTATGATTTTTTTAATTTCACTGTTCACATATCCACCTTGAGATTTATAATTTTTACTTTTTTCATCTAATTTATTTTTATAAATAATTCTAATAATATCACGATGATAATATTTTAAAATATTCATTGATTCTTCAGTTAAAGCAAAAATATTAATCCTTTCATCAAATTTTTTGTGGTTATATTTACTTTTTAATTTATCGGGGATATTTTCTTCTTTAGATGTTCTTTCTATTACAAATCGTTCATTGTAATATGTATAAATCTCCATAATTACCATTGGGTTAAGTTTTTTCTTAAGGTTTTTTTCCACATCAAATTCCTTATCATTAAATATAAAACCTTTATAATATTTACATATATATAACTTTACACCTTTTACTAGCTGTTTTTTATCTATAATTTCTCCCCACATATCAGTAGCAAGTTTATCTTCTATACTTGATAAATAAAGTCTTTTTTTCATTATAAACCTCCATGTCTCCTTTTACTAATATACCATAGAATATAATACTTTCATTGTCAAGTACCACTAGTAAATTAAACAAAGAAAAAAGCAGGATATTAAATACCCTACTTTAGCTATTTTTATTAACTTTTTCTTCCCATCCCTGTTGTATTTGCACCTTGTGTTTGATTCATACTTTGGTTAAGTTGAGATTTTAATTGTTGTCTTTCCTGTTGATTGGTAGTTTTTGGTGCTGTATAATATCCTTTTTGTTGTGCTATATTTCCTAACTGTACTTGAAATTGTTCTGCTTCATCTCTTAATTGTTGATATGCTCCTCTTAAAGCCTGGTTTGAAGTACATCCTATAGCATTAGTATAATCGCCCATACTTTTTTTAGTTTGACTTAATATATCATTAACCATATCTTTTTCATTCATCATTTATAGTCTCCTCCTAATTTATAAAGATTGAGTTAAATTTTGTACAGTTGTTTGAGCTTCTTGTGCTGATTTTTGGAACATTTGTTTTAATTGTTGATCTTGACATTTCTGAGCATATTCATTAAATTTGTTTATCATTGTTTGATGACTACTAACTATTTCTCTTAAATTTTGTAATTCAATTTCGTTAAGTTGATTAAGATTTAATTTGTTTTGTAAAGTCATAAAAATTCTCCTCTCTTTTAATGTAAATTTAATTTATTTCCCTTTCCTGTATTATTGTGTGATAAATTTATTTCTTTTATTGCTTGAAATAAGATGCAGTTTTGTTATAATTTTTATTAAGATAAAGGAGGAATTGTATGAATAATTTAAACCAGTTTATTAAATACATAAAACTAGATGATGAAAAAAGGATTTTAGTTTCTTTACAAAATAAATATGCACCCTATTTAAAGGAAAAACAAAGTAGAGTTATGATAAAAAATGGTATCAAAGAAATTTTAAAAGAAGACTTTAAACTACTTGAGATAGGAAAAAATGTGTGTAGAATTACTGTAAAGGAAGGTACTGAAGAAGAAAACATTAAAAAAATCGAAAATGAGTTAGTTAAGGGTTTACAAATGGCGATGGAGTTTTTAGCTAATTATCAAAAAAATGAGAACTAAAATTAGTTCTCATTTTTTTATATGTTTAAATCATATTTTTCAAAGATCATTGTATAAATTAATAAAAGCGAACCCAAAAATATAAATATATCTGCAATATTAAATATAGGAGCTTTTCTAAATTTTATATGTAAATAATCAACTACATATCTTAATCTTATTCTATCAATTATGTTTCCTAATGCACCACCTAACATAAAAGCAAAAGCAACATTTATTAAAACAAAATTATATTTAAAAAATAATAAGAAAACATAAAACATAAAGGTTATAGATATAATATTTAATATTAAAACTAACCTTTGTTTATTTTTAAATATACTAAAAGCAGCTCCAGTATTTTTTACTAAAGTTAAGTGTAAAAAGTCTTTAATTATAGGTTTTGAATATATTCCTTCTAATTCTTTCTTAACTAAATTTTTAATAAACTGGTCAATTATAACAATTATAATAATTAATAATATATATATGATATCAACCCCACCTATCTTTTAAATATTAACTCTTATACTCTATGATATTATTTTATCATTCCTAAGATACTTTATGAAAATATTTTATAATTTTAAAGAATTATGTTATAATATACAAAAGTAAATATCAAATTTACTTTTATTAACTTTGTCCTGTGAGGCAAAAATAAGAGGAGGCTAACAATATGAAAGGTTATTTATTATTAAACAACGGTATTGTTTTAAATGGTGAAGTTATAGGAGATATCAAAAATATTTTGGGCATCTCAGAATTATCAAATGATGGAGTTAAGATTAACTGTCAAGCAACTAATAAGTCAGCTATTATAACTAATAAACCCAATAATAAAGGAGACTTTTTAATCTCTGATGAAAACTTTAAATATTTTAAGAAAATAATAAATAATAATGAAAACTTACAATGTAAAATCGTTACTGACAATCTAGCTCTAGATTTTCATGTTTATGACTTAAAAACAAATATAATAAATTTCTAGTATACAAAGGAAAGCCGTCAATAGGCTTTCCTTTTACTTTACATATATATAACCACTCCCAACGTCTTATACAACCATTCTAACAAAATATATTCATCTTTATTCATTTTTAAATAGTATTTAAGTGTGATAGGTCCTTATTAGCTCTAAAAAGGCTATAAAGCTAAATTAAAGACTTATAATTTCATAGACGTGTTAAATACCTTTTAAAATAAAAATAAGAGGATAGCTTATTTTTTAATCTATTATATAAGCTCCTCCCCTTACAATTCTTTGCTCTGAAATATTATAAAATCCTTTAAAGAATTTATTTTCTATTATATTAATAAATTTAGACTTATCAAACTTACCTTCACTATAAAATATTCCTATGACTGTTCCACTATGGGCTATATTTACACCATAGGCTCCTAATTTAACCGATAAATCTATTATATAATCTAAACCCTTTTTATAAAGTATTTCTTAATTGCTAAGTGCACTTATAATAGAAGCTTTCCCTATTTCATTTAAATCTTTATTTTTAATTCCCTTTTTTATGTGCATTAATGCTTCATTTAGTTTAGATTCGTGCTTTTTTAACTTTTTATATCTATTTATTTTATGAAAATCCAAAGTATTTATTTGATTTTTACCTTCTAAAAGTAATACCTTACAGTCAGGAAGCTTACCTAATTTTTTTATGAAATTTCCATTAACATGGTCAAATAGTGTTATATTAGAAAATACAATACTATCTGTAGGTTCAATATCAGTGCATAGTTTTGCTATCTCATAATCAGATATTTTTCTACCTAAATATTTAGCTGAAACTAAAGCTGTCGCTGCTAAATCAGAAGTGCTACTGGCCATTCCCTTAGCTTTTGGTATTTTTGAAGATATATTTAAAGATAAATTGTAACTTTCCTTTTTCCCATACCCATAATAGGAAAATACTCTTTCAAGCATTTCATATGCTTTAGGATAGTTAAAAGTTCTATTTTCTTTCTCCATTAATGTAACAACACTATACCGGTTTATCGGATATGATATAAGTTTTTCTCCCCCTAGTATTAACCCTTGTAAGAGTTCTCCACAGGAACCGGGACATTTAGCTTTTATCATACATTAAAAACTCCCAATAATATTTAATGGCATATTTATAGTATTTTTCAATTTATCATATCCATTTTTATTCACAGTGAGTAAAGCGCATGTAGCAGGTCCTGCTGATTTTTTTAAATCTAGATTTATTTTATCTTCTAATATATATTTTAAATTATTTGTCCTTGCCAATTCATTAATTTCATATAGTATTCCCTTAGAACCCACAGGAAGTATTTCACTTACATAGGGGTTTTCTCTTAATTGTAATATTTTTTTAATTGTTAGTAAATCTCTATCGTTTATATCAACTTCAGTTCCTACCTTAGGGAGTCCCGCTACTACTATTAACTCATCCTTTTTAGTTTGAACTTTTTTAAATTTATCTTTATCTATAATACCTATAGCTGTTATTCCCATACCTGTTTGGCAAACTTCAAAATTTTCCTCTGTGCTACCTGTTACAATAATATCTTCTACTATCTCTGTTTGTTTTAAAGCTTTTTTTATTCCACTAATAATTTTTTCACCGGTATTATTCATTTCTACAGAAAGAGTATTTACAATAGATATAGGTTTTGCTCCTAAAGCTAATATTTCACATAGTGCAACATGACAAGTAAAATAACCTATAATACTAGGATCTACTTTAACTACATCTTTTTCTTTATTACCTATAGCTCCACTTGAATCACATGCAATAACTAATAACCTTTTATCATCTATAGATACTAAAGATAAATCTCTAAATCGTTTATTTAATTTCATTTAACCCATCCTTTTATCTAAAATTTCAAACACTAAAAAGGCAAGTATAACATTTAATATAGATGCTACTGTAAGAGGGAATATAATCACATAAAATAACTTCCATCCCATTAATGGTAAGCCTAAAAAAATAGAAGTAGGTACTGATACTAAAGCAGCAATCGGTCCATTTAGAATAATTCCAATAAAACAAGCAAAGAAACCATTTGTTTTTCTATAGACTATACCAAAAGCATAAGCAAATATAAACATTTCAAATGTCACAATAATATGCATAGGCATTGTTAATGGAAAGCCACTTGTTAAAGCGCTTAATAAATGTCCTAATCCTGCAACTATAGCCCCTGTAGCTGGCCCTAAAAAAAGTGCTGCAAAGAATCCTGGCATTGAATCAAAGGCAATACTTCCATTTATTTTTATTAAAGCTCCCACAGCTGAAAGTGCTATTAACATAGCTGAGTAAGTTAATTTACTTGTTTTACTTAAATTTAGTGTATTACTCATTTTCAATTTTACCATCTCCTAATTTATATTCTCTGCATTTATCTATGAGTTTTTTTAAATAAACTGGATTAGAATAAAAATGTATATGGGGATATGCTGCTAACACATTTTTTTTACTTAAACCACACTTCCATTCCTTATTTATTTTTCCATTTCTCTTTTTATAAACAGTATAAATATAATTTAATTTATTATTTTCTTTTAGTTTTGAATGATGAAATTCATGGGCTTTTATTTTTATTTCCCAATTAGGTACTTTAACATCAACATAACCAAAACGTTGTAATGCCTTAGTCATTAAACTTATAGTATCAAAATAGCCTACAGTTTTATAAAAGGTTCCATCTAGTTTTTTAATACCTTTAGTAAGATACATTAAACCGCCACATTCAGCATAAGCTGGTAATCCATCATCTAAACGCTTTTTTAAATTACCTCTAAATTTTTTATTTTTTTCTAGCTCCTTACTAAATACTTCAGGAAATCCTCCTCCTATATATAATCCATCAATATCTTTTGGTAAAGATTCATCCTTCAATGGACTAAATGTCTTTAATTTAACCCCTATCTCATTTAGTAGCTTTAAATTATCTTCATAATAAAAGCTAAAAGCCTCATCCTTCGCTACTGCTATTTTTAATCCGTCTCCATATCCTTTTAGTTTAATAGGATTATTTATTTTTCCTATCTTTTCTTTACTTTTAGAAATTTTTATTATTTTTTCTAAATCAATATATTTTTCTATTTTTTTAACTAAGCTATTAACTTTTAACTTTAGATTATCCACCTCTTCAGCTGGTACTAATCCTAAATGCCTACTATTTAAAGTTTCTTCTTTATTAAAGGGTAAATAACCTACACAAGGTATTTTAACATCTTTTTCTATAACCTCTTTAAGTAAGTCATAATGACCTTTAGATGATACTTTATTTAAAATTATTCCTCTTATATTTACCTCTTTATCATAAAGCTTATAGCCAAGGACTTTAGCTGCTACGCTTGAAGCCATTGCTTTGGCATCTATAACAAGAATCACAGGTGTTTTTAGAATTTTAGACATATGGGCTGAACTTCCATTATCCTTGTCCACACCAAAGCCATCATAAAGACCCATAACGCCTTCTATAACAGAAATATCCTTATCTTTAGCATTACGTCTAAATAAATATTTTATTGTATTCTCTGATAATAACCAACTATCTAAATTAAAAGATATATTATTACTAACAAATCTATGAAAACTTGGATCAATATAATCAGGTCCTACTTTAAAGGGTTGAACCTTTAATTTTCTTTTTGCTAAGGCTGCCATAATCCCAAGACTAATTGTAGTTTTTCCTACATTACTAGCTTCGCCTGCAACCATTATCCTATTCATATTAAAACCCCTAATCTATTATTTTATTAGTATTTAATTTAGTTAATATACCATAATTATCTTTATATTCTATTTCAACTATAGAACCAGGTGGTATTTTAAAATGCCATCTATCATTAATATTCAAATCTAGTAAATATGTCAAAATTGTCTGTATAATGCCTCCATGGGTTACTAAAAGAAAGGTCTTATTAGATTCTTTTAAAGAATCAAGAAAACTTGAAACTCTTTTATATACCTCTTTTAAACTCTCACCCTTAGGTATTTTATAATTTATATAATCATTAATCCATTCATTCCACTCATTTTCATACTCTGCTTTTACTTCTTTATAAGTCTTATTTTCAAAAACACCAAAATTTAACTCTTTAAGTGCATTTTGAATTTCTATATCCTTATCTAACTTATTTGATATTTTATTTGCTAATTTAAATGCTCTAGGAAGTGGACTTGAATATATTTTATCGACTTTTTCATTTTCAATACCTTTTAAAATTTTTATTATTTGTTTTTTACCCCTATTAGTATAATCACTTTTAGTACTACCAATATATTTCTTTTGATAATTAGCAATTGTTTCAACATGCCTTATAAGTATTAATTTCATATTATTCCCCTTTAAATTAAAGAATTTATGTATAAAGAAAACATAAAAATTGTTTGACTTATTTCAATTATAAAGCCAATTGTATCTCCAGTTATTCCATCGATTATACCTTTAATATGTTTAGTTATTAATAATACAAATATATTTGTTAATAGCATAAGCAATATTAAATCATAATTATAATTTAATATAAGTACTAGTAATATAGGAAATATTACACCTAATATTAACTTTTTAAAACCACAGTTTTCTATTATATCCTTTCCCATACCAGGGCCTTTCCTTGCATAATTACTTATAGAACATGCTATAAGCATAGAACTTCGTCCTATTATGGGAACTAATAACAAATATTTAAGATTAATATAATATGTAAGTAAAACATTTAAACTAAGTAACAACATTATAGAAATTACTCCGAATGCACCTATTTTACTATCTCTCATTATTTCAAGTATTCTTTCCTTTTTACGATTACTAAAAATTCCATCTATGGTATCTGCTAAACCATCTATATGTAGACCTCCTGTTATCCATATATAAAAAATCCAAATTATTATAGCTAATATTGGCTTATCTAAAAACATTTCTAACTTAGATAAAAGGAAAAATAAAACACCGATAATTAAGCCTATAAAAGGAATAAAGTAAATCCCTTTTAAAAAATCCTTTTTTTCATATTCAAAATTTATTTTAATTGGTATTCTTGTAAGAAATGTTAACATCATAAGAAAACTTTTCATAAAAATCACTTCACTTTCATTGGAATGCCTGATACAGCTAAATAAACCTCATCTGCTTTTTTAGCTAGATATTGATTTACTCTTCCTTGAATATCTCTAAAAATGCTTCCTAGCTTATAATGTGGTACTAAACCCATCCCTACTTCATTAGTAACTAATATTAGATTTTTATTATTAATTACTTTTAAAAGCTCTTTAACTTCTTTAAAAACACTCTCTTCTAATTTATCTATATCATCACTAGATGCCTTATCAAAATCAATATCAGAATCCATTAATAAATTAGAGATCATAACAGTTATACAATCTAAAAGAACTGTATCAGAGTTTATAAAACTATCATTGTTTAAAAGTTTCTTAAAATCTTTATATATTTCAATAGTAGCCCACTCTTTAGGTCTAGATTCTCTATGCTTTTTTATCCTATCTTTCATACCTTCATCAAAGGGGATTGAAGTTGCTATATAAACTATTTCTTTACCCATTTTAGCAGTTATTTTTTCAGCATAAGTACTTTTACCACTTCTAGCTCCTCCAGTTATCAAAATAGTTGACATTTAAACGCCTCCTTAAATCGCTTTAGGAATAATATAGGGAATACTTTTATCCTTTAGGTATAAATCAACTTTAACCCCATATACACTTTCTATATTTTCAGCAGTCAAAACCTTTTTAGGAATATCAAAGGATTTTATTTCTCCAGAATCTAATAAAATAATTGAATCACTAAACCTAGCTGCTAAATTTATGTCATGTAAAGTTGTTATTATAGAAATATCCTTATCTTTAACTAAGTCTTTACATAAGCTTAATATACTCATTTGATGTTTAATATCTAATGCCGATATAGGCTCATCTAATAAAAGTATATCCGGTTGTTGAGATAATGCCCGAGCTATCATTACCCTTTGTCTTTCACCACCACTTATTTCGTGTATGCTTTTATCTTTAAACTTCCAGATTTCTGTCTTTTTCATATTTTTTTTAACTATTTCATGGTCTTTCTTTGACTCACTTTTAAATTTTTTTTGATAGGGTAATCTACCCATCAATACTATATCATAAATTGAAAAGTCAAAATTAACATCATTATTCTGATGTACAACAGCAACATTCTTTGCAAGTTCCTTATTTTTATATTTAAAAACTTCCTTATCTTTTATACAAATAGTTCCATTATTAGGTTTTAAAAAATTGCATATATTTTTTAATAACGTTGTCTTTCCTGATCCATTAGGTCCTAAGATACTTACAAAAGAACCTTTTTCTACCTTTATATTTATATTATTTAATATCCCTTGATTGTAATATTTAAAATGTAAATCTTTAACATCTATTACACAATTCATTATTTTCCTCCTTAAATTAACTTATTTTTCTTAGACCGTTTAAGTAAATATAAGAAAAATGGACCTCCAAATATAGATGTTATAATTCCTACAGGTATTTCTATTCCATCTAATATTGTTCTAGCTAATGTATCACAAATGAGTAGAAAAATAGCTCCTCCTAGGACCGAAACCGGTAATAATATCTTATGATTAGAGCCAAATATAAGTCTAAATAAATGTGGAACTATCAAACCAACAAAACCTATAATTCCACTTACAGAAACTGCACATGCTGCAAGAAAAGAAGAAATTACTAAAATTGTTTTTTTCATTAATTCAATATTTACTCCTAAACTTTGAGCATTTTCTTCTCCTAAAACAAAGGCATTCATTTCTTTAGAAAAAGATAAAATAACTATAAGCCCTATTAACACTGGAATAGTTATTAAAATTATCTGATTCCAATTAGCTCCATTAAAACTTCCCATAGTCCATGTAACTATTTTTCCTAATTCTTCATGATTAAATATCATCATTAAAGATATAATAGATGATAAAAAAGCTGTCATAACAATACCTGCAAGTAAAATAGAAGTAGTTGATATTTTACTTCCTACTTTAGCTAAATTATATACAATTACAGTTGTTATCATGGCACCAATAAAAGCAAATAAATTCGTTACACCAAAACCTAATAAACCACTACCTATACCTAAAGATATAGCTAATGTAGCTCCAAAGGCTGCCCCTGATGAAGCTCCCATTACATAAGGATCAGCCATTGGATTTTTAAATATTGCCTGATAAGAAGTTCCTACTAAAGACAATATAGCCCCTACTAAACTTGCTAGTATAATTCTAGGTAATCTTATATTTGTTACAATAAATATATCTGATGCTTTTATATTACTTATATCTATATCTATACTTAACTTATATAAAATAATCTTTAAAACATTTTTAATAGGAATCTTTACCGTTCCTAAAGTCGTTGATATTAAAATTAAAGAAAATAATGATATAAGCAATATAACAATAAAAATATATCTTTTGCTTTTCATATAAATCTCCTATCTAGAAATTTAATTTATCAACCTTATCATTGTGAAATATTTTAATAAGTTCCTTTAATCCTTGATTTATTGCCCTTGGAGCTGCTCTTTCAATTATGTTTCTATTAAAAGTATAATATTTATTTTTTCTTATAGCCGATAAGGATTGATAATTTTCACCACTTACCATTGTATCTATATTATATTTAGCCCCAAATATAATATCAGGATCATTATCTACTAGCTTTTCAATACTATAGGACCAACCATCGATATTTTTAGCAATATTTTTACCACCTGCTAAATTTATTAAAGATGAAATAAAAGTATTACCCCCTGCTGTATACTCACCACTTTGTCCTGTGCCTACTACATAATAAACACTAGGTTTTTCATTTTCTTTTATATCTTTTAAAATATATTCAGCCCTTGTTGCTTTACTTTTTAGACTTGAAACTAAAGCCCTTGCCTCATAATTTCTATTAACTATAGCCCCTAATTCAATCATATATTCATATACACCTTCAATATCCGTTGCTGTTGATTTAGCAACAGTATTAATTCCAGCACTATTTAACTTATTTAAATGCTTCTCTTTAAAGTGGGTCTCGCCAATTACAATATCAGGATTAATATCTATGATTGTTTCTAGATTAGGTTCATAAAGACTCCCTATATTTGTAATGTTTTTTACTTCCTTAGGGTAATTACAGTATTGTGTTCTACCTTTAACTTTATCTAAAACACCTAAAGCATATAATTTCTCTGTTACTCCAGGAGCTAAGGAAACTATTTTTTCAGGTTCCTTTTTTATTATGTATTCGTTATTACCATTTTTTACTTTTATAGGGTAAGTTATCTTTTCTTGCTTTTTTATTATAACTTTATTATTCTTTGAATCCCATTTAATATTGTAATTAAGAGTTTCTAGTATAAATCTTAATGGAAGATAAATTTTATTATTTTTTTTATAGGGTTTTAAATTAAAATTTAAATCTAAATCATTAACCTTTATTTGATTTGAATCAATAACAAATTTAAAATTAACATCTTCATTTTTAAGATTTATCTCATTTCCATTTACAGAAGTCTCTAAACTTAAACTAGCTATACTCTCAAGTGTTACATATGTTCTAGCATCCTTTATTTCAGTTTCAATATTTTTCTCTATCCCCTCAATAGCTACATTATTACTAGATGCTTGTACAAAAGTTGTTAATAAAAAAAACATGATTAAAGTTACACTCATAACTCTTTTAAACATTTTAACTCCTCCTTATATTTTTAATTTTAATTTAATATTAAATTTAATTGATTAATTAAATACTCATTTTCTAAACGATTTTTTATACATATCCTAAAATGGTTATTTTCAAGACCATAAAAATCTTCACAGGTTCTTATGTTTATATTTTTATTAATTAGCTTATCTTTAAGTTTTTTTGAAGTTATATCTGTTTTACAAAGATAAAAGTTAGTATTACTTTTATAATAATTAATGTTTTTTATTTCTTTAAGTTTTTCATTCATATATTCTTTTTCTTTTAAATACCATTCTTTTGTTTTCTTTATATAAGAATCATCATTTAATAATTCAGAAATAGTATTAAGGGCTATAGTATTTATAGTCCATGGCTCTTTATACTTGTTTAATGAATTAATAATTTTCTTATTTCCTATTCCAAAACCTAATCTTATCCCAGGAACTGCAAAATATTTTGTCATAGATCTTATAATAAAAATTGGATACTTTTGAGTAAGTTCTATAAAGGATTCTTTATTAGAAAAATCAATAAATGATTCATCTAAAAATAAATAAGAATTATTATTTTTAATTTTCTCTAATACTCTTTTAAATTTTTCTTTTTCAGTATATGTGGCAGTTGGATTATTAGGATTACATAAAATAACAGTATCTGGTTTAACTTTATCTATGTAATTAGATAACTTTTCTACATCAATATTAAATCCACTTTTTTCATCCCTTTGAAAATGAAATATCTCTGAATTTACTAACTTAAAAGCCCTTTCATATTCATTAAAAGTAGGTTGTATTATTAATACTTTCTTTGGCTTAAAGGCTCTTGCAAATAAATATATTAATTCTATAGCTCCATTTCCAAGAATAACTTTTTTAGTATCTATTCCTAGATTATTAGCTATTATCTTTTTTCCTGTTTTTCCTTCTATTTCAGGATATTTATGTAGCTTCGTTGCATATTTTTTTATATTTTCTATCGTTTTTTCTGGGGTTTTTAATGGATTAATATTTACACTAAAGTCTAAAATATTTTTTTTATTACCGTAGTATCCTCCATGTTTATTCAAATTTTACCTCCTTTCTAAACAAGTATAAATATAATACTAAATATAGTTAACACAATAAAAAGTGAAGCATACATTATCTTTATAGAATCTATTATATTTTCATAGGATAATAAATAATTTTCATCTCCTATAGTTGGTTTATATACTTTCTTACCAAAATAAGTATTTACTCCTCCAAGTTCTATATTAAGTAATCCTGCAACTGCTGATTCAGGATATCCACAGTTTGGACTTTTATGATTTCTTCTATCCCTTATTAATATTTTAAATCCATTTTTTATATCATAGTTAAAAAACACACCTGATAAAACCATTAATACACTTCCTATTCTAGCTGGAAAATAATTTAGGATATCATCAAGTTTAGCAGAAATTAATCCTATATCTTTAAAGGGTTCTTGATTATAACCTACCATAGAATCTAGTGTATTAACTGTTTTATAAACAAAAGCAAATTCTACTGGCATATTAAATAATAATCCTAAAAAAATATAAAACAGTGGCGCTAAAACTCCATCAATTGTATTTTCAGCTATTGTTTCAACTATTGCCCTATTAATTTCTTTTAATTTAAGTTTATTTGTATCTCTTCCCACAAGGTATGAAATTAGCTTTCTAGATTTTTCTAAATCATTATCCTTTAGTGAATTATAAACTCTTTTACCTTCTAAACTTAAACATTTAGTAGCCATAGTTGTATATAATAAATAAATAGAAATTATATACTCAATTACTGGATTGATATTGTAAGTTATTTTAAGTATTAATGTTACTATTAAAAAAACAGTTATTATACTTAATGTGGTTAATAAAAATCCCCCAAATTTTAAGTTAATATTTGATTTTCTTATATAATTTTCATATCTTTTAATCATATTACCTATATATATTATTGGATGGGGCCAATTTATAGGATCTCCTAAAAATATATCTAAAGCTATAGCAATAATAATAAAACTCATTTTAAATACCCATAATTAATTTTAATTTTTTTATATCTAAATTATCTTTAACAATCTTTGCTAAATTTTCATACTCTTTTTCCTTTAGTTCCTTATAACTTAAATTACTTTCATTACTTAAACCCTTCTTTGTTTTTAAGTTTTTAATGATACTTTGTCTAAAATCATCATTTTCAAAAATTCCATGAAGATAAGTTCCAAAAACGTCTCCATCCATGTTTATAGCCCCATCTATATTTCCATTATCTAATTGTATTAAAGGTTTACTTTCACTACCTATTTTAGTTTCACCCATATGTATTTCATAACCTTTAACTGACATTTCATTTAATTTATTATTACTTAATAAAAACCTTCCAGAAACTTGTTTAGTTTCTTTTACATCCATTATGGTGGTAGTTGTATCTAGTAATGATAATCCAGCTATTTTATCTAATGAAGATTCAATATTTCTAGGATCATAAATTTTTTTACCAAGCATCTGATAACCACCACAAATACCTATTATCTTCGTTCCTTCTTTATGCTTTTTATAAATTTCTTTATCAATACCGCTATCTTTAATAAATTTCATATCTTTAATTGTATTTTTACTACCTGGAATTATTATTAAATCTACATCGGATACTTCATCTTTATTTGTTATATACTTAATCGTTACATCCTTTTCAATTACAAGGGGAGTAAAATCGGTAAAATTAGATATGTATGGAAGCTTAATTACTCCAATTGTAACGTAAGAATTTCCATTAGTTTTAAACCTATCAGTTACACTATCTTCATCATCAATATTAATATCTGAATAGGGTATTACCCCAAGACAAGGTATGTTTATTTTTTCTTCAAGCATTTTTATCCCAGGTTTTAATAAATTAACATCCCCTCTAAATTTATTAATAATAAAGCCCTTTATTCTTTTTCTTTCATCTTCAGAAAGTAACATTACAGAGCCATAAATAGAAGCAAAAACCCCTCCTCTATCTATATCTCCAACTAAAATAACAGGAGAATCTACCATTTTGGCCATCCCCATATTTACTAAATCCTTATCTCTTAAATTTATTTCAGCACAACTTCCTGCTCCTTCTAAAACTATAACTTCATAATCTTTTGCTAATTTTTCATAAGCTTCTTTAACTAAATTCTTTAAATCATCCTTTTTTTTATAATATTCTTTGGCAGTATTATTTTTATATACTTTCCCATTTAATATTACTTGAGATCCCACATCACTAGTAGGTTTTAATAAAATAGGATTCATTTCAACTAAAGGCTCAATTTTTGCAGCTTCAGCCTGTACTACTTGAGCTCTCCCCATTTCTAATCCATTTTTAGTTACAAATGAGTTAAGAGACATATTTTGTGATTTAAAAGGTGCTACATTATAACCCTCATTTTTTAATATTCTACATACAGCAGCTGCTAATAAACTTTTACCAACTGAAGATGCAGTTCCTTGAAACATTATATTAGTCATTTACTCAACCCCTTTTTTTACATATAAAAAAAGTGCACAGAGCTACTGTGCACTAATTCTCAAAAAATTAAATTCAAGAACTATACACTTCCCTCCGAAGTTATAGAAACGTACTTTAAGGCAGGTCTCCTGGCTTATAGGTCATCTTACTTTCTTCTCCTTCCCAGTTTTCCAGTGGTTTAAGAAGATTTCATCACTATTTACAGTAGCGGGGGCTGCAAAGGACTTTCACCTTTTTCCCTCTTAGCTTTAAAAGAACCTTAAAGTATATTAAATTGTTATTTAAGTCCATTATAGTTAACTAAATTAATTTTGTCAATAAACAAAAAAACTTGTTGACAAAGATTAATATATATGTTTTAATGAATATCAAATCGAATAATAACTCTTATCAAGAGAGGCGGAGGGATCTGGCCCGATGAAGCCCGGCAACCGGTGTTTTTAAACACAAGGTGCTAATTCCAGCGGTATTTACCGAAAGATGAGAGGGGAAATCTAGTTATTAGACCTCTTTCTTTTGGAAAGAGGTTTTTTTGTATAAAAAACCCCTTTCAGGGGTTTTCTTATGTCTTAAATGTTTTAGTGTGATAATCAATTAAAGGAGTGAAGTCATGATATCTATTAATAATGTTTATAAGTTCTATGAAAATAATGATAAGAAATTTAAAGCCTTAGATGATATTAATCTAGAAATCAAAGAAAATGAAATTTTTGGAGTTATTGGTCTAAGTGGTGCAGGTAAATCAACGTTAATAAGAACTATAAATAGGTTAGAAGAACCAACAAAGGGCCATATCAATATAAATGGTGAAAATATTTTAAATTTTAATAAAAAGGAATTAAGAGGTTTAAGAAAAAATATAGGAATGATATTTCAAAGTTTCAATTTATTAAACTCTAAAACAGTTTTTGAAAATATTGCATTTCCTTTAAGATTACAAAAGCTTGATAAAGAGTATATAGAAAAAAGAGTCAATGAATTATTAGATTTAGTTAATTTGAAAGATAAAAAAAATACTTATCCTAGTCAATTAAGTGGAGGGCAAAAACAAAGAGTAGCCATAGCAAGAGCTTTAGCTAATAATCCTAATATACTTTTATGTGATGAGGCTACTTCATCATTAGATCCTAAAACAACTAAAAAAATATTAACTCTTTTAAAAGATATCCAAAAAAAGCTTGATCTTACAATAGTACTTATAACCCACGAAATGGAAGTAATAAAAGAGATATGTAATAGAGTTGCGATAATGGAAAATGGAAAAATAATTGAACTAGATACAGTTACTGAAGTTTTTACTAACCCAAAAACAGAAACTTCTAAATCCTTTATTAATAAAAGTAATAAAGACTTAAATTATATAAAATTAAGTAACCTTGAAAAAAGAAAAGTTTATAAACTTAAATTTATAGGAGAAGTATCAAAAGAACCTGTTATATCAGAAATCATTAAAAAATTTAATATCTATGTAAATATTTTATCCGGTAATATTGATGAGTTAATGTCTAATTCTGTAGGTACATTGATAGTAGAATTTTTAGGTGATGAAGATGACATTAATAAAGCTAAGAATTGGATAAAAGATAAAAATATAAGATTGGAGTTGATTAAAAATTAGTTTATTATCACTATTATTACCCTCATTATTAGAAACAATTTATATGGTTATATTCTCAACTTTTTTCTCAGTTATTATAGGACTTCCCTTAGGGATTTTAGTAGTAATAACAGAAAAAAATGGTATATGGGAAAAACCAAAACTAAATTGGATTCTAGAAACAATAATAAATGTTAGTCGTTCATTTCCATTTATTATTTTAATGATTTTAGTATTCCCACTATCAAGGATAATTGTAGGTAGCACCATAGGTACAACTGCAAGCATAGTTCCTCTTTCTGTGGCAGCTTCTCCCTTTGTTGCTAGAATAATTGAAAATTCTATTAAAGAAGTAGATAAAGGAGTAATAGAATCAGTTATATCAATGGGAGCAAAACCTATTGACATAATACTAAAAGTTTTAATTCCAGAAGCAATGCCCTCTATAGTACTTGGAATTACTTTAACTATGATAAATTTAGTTGGCTTTTCTGCTATGGCAGGCGCCATTGGAGGAGGTGGTCTAGGAGACTTAGCCATTAGATATGGTTTTTATAGATTCCAAACAGATATAATGATGTCATCTGTAATACTTATAATTATTATTGTACAATCTATTCAATTTATCGGAAACAAATTATCAAAAGCAGTTAATAAAAATTAGGAGGTATTAAATATGAAAAAAATAACTAGTATATTATCAATCATTGTTTTAAGTATTGTATTATTAAGCGCTTGTAGTTCTGATGCAAATAATAATGTTTTAAAGGTAGGGGCATCTCCTGTACCCCATGGTGAATTATTAAATTTAGTTAAAGAAAACCTTAAAGATCAAGGGATAGAATTAGAAATAATAGAATTTACTGATTATGTAAAGCCAAATTTAGCCTTAGATGAAGGTGAAATTGATGCTAATTTCTTTCAACATAAACCTTATTTAGATAATTTTTCTAACGAACATGACTTAAATTTAGTTTCTGTAGGAAAAATACATGTAGAGCCTTTAGGAGTTTATTCTAAAGAATTTAATTCTATTGATGAATTAAAAGAAGGTTCTGTTATTGCAATTCCAAATGATCCAACAAACGGAGGAAGGGCTCTTATATTACTAGAAAATGAGGGACTTATTAAATTAAAAGAAGGTGCAGGATTAAATGCTACTGAAAAGGACATTATAAAAAATCCTAAAAATCTAAAATTTAAACCTCTAGAATCTGCACAGTTACCAAGAGCACTAGGAGATGTAGACGCATCGGTTATTAATGGTAATTATGCTTTAGAAGCTGATTTAATACCTACTGATGATGCTATTTTATTAGAAGGTAGTGAGTCTCCATATGCTAATATAATAGCTGTTCACAAAAGTAACAAAGACAATGAAAAAGTTCAGGCATTAATTGATGCATTACAATCTGAAAAAGTTAAAAATTATATTTTAGAAAACTACGATGGTGGAGTTGTAACAGCTTATTAAAGCGGCCCTTAGGCCGCTTTTATTATCCTCTTAATTTATTTAAAAGTATCTTTTGTTCAACAGATGCTACTAATTTTCTTGTATATGCTACGGTATCAGGATTAATACTCATACTATCTATTCCTTCTTTTACTAAAAACTCAGCAAATTCAGGATATAAAGAAGGTCCTTGCCCACAAATAGATATGGTTTTATCATATTTGTGCGCTGCTTTTATTAATGTTGATATTGCCTTTTTAACAGCTGGATTTCTCTCATCAAAATAACCCATACTATTAAGAATACCAGAATCTCTGTCTGCACCTAAAATTAATTGAGTTAAATCATTACTGCCTATACTAAAACCATCTACTAATTGAGCAAACTCTTCTGCTTGAAATACAACTGAAGGAACTTCTGCCATTATCCAGATTTTGAAATTATTACTTTGTACTAATCCTTCAGATGCCATTATTTCTTTTACTTGTTTTAATTCCCAAGTTGTTCTTACAAATGGAAGCATAACCCAAACATTTACTAAACCATAGTCTTCTCTTACTTTCTTAATAGCTCTACATTCTAGTCTAAAGCCTTCTTCATAATCCTTTGATACATATCTTGATACACCTCTCCAACCTATCATTGGATTGCTTTCTATAGGCTCAACCTCTTCTCCACCTTCTAGACCTCTAAATTCATTTGTTCTAAAATCACTTAATCTAACAACTATAGGTTTTGGATAAACTTGTTGAGCAACTTTAGTTACTCCCTGTGCCATTTTATTAATAAACTCTTTTTCTCTTCCTTGTTTAAGTAAGTATAAAGGATGTGCTCCTACTAAATTACTAAATATAAGCTCAGTCCTCATAAGACCTATTCCATCAAAGGGTAAGTTTTTATATTTTTTAATAATAGAAGGTTCTCCTAGATTCATATATATCTTTGTTCCTGTAATTGGAGCTAACTGATTTAATATTTCTTCATTTACACTTAAATTACTTTCTTTATCAGAATCATCATCTTCTTGTAATACTTTCCCCTCATAAACAATTCCTCTAGTAGCATCGACAGTTATTACATCTCCATCCTTAACAGATGTATTACAATCCTTAGCTCCTACTATACAAGGTACTCCTAATTCCCTTGATACTATAGCAGCATGGCAAGTTCTACCTCCTTCGTCAGTAACAACAGCTGAAGCCTTTCTCATAGCCGGTACCATGTCTGGATTAGTCATAACTGTTACTAAAATATCTCCCTTTTCAACTCTAGATATTTCATCCACATCATTAATTTTAATTACTTTTCCTGTTGATATACCAGGTGCAGCAGCTAGACCCTTAGCTAATACTTTCAATTCAACATTTTCCTCATTCATAGTCACTTCTTCTTCCTCCTTTAAGGTAGTTATTGGTCTTGATTGTAATATATATAACTCGCCAGTATCCATATCTAGCGCCCATTCAATGTCTTGAGGTGATTTATATAATTCTTCAATTAATAAAGCATCCTTAACTAACTTATTTAATTCTAAATCATCTAAACATTCTTCAGCGACTTTTTCATAACCTAAGTATTCCTTTACATCTATTTCTACTGTTCCTTGCCCATTTTCTTTTTTTACTATCATTACGTTTTTATCTGCAATATTTTTTTCAGAAATATTTTTATCATCTTTATTAACTATATATTCATCCGGTGTTACTATACCAGAAACAACTGCTTCTCCTAAACCCCAACTAGCATTTATCATTAATTGTTTCTTACTGTTATTTATTGGGTTTGCTGTAAACATTACACCTGATTTTTTACTATTAACCATCTTTTGAACAACAACACTCAAACTTACATCTAAATGGTCAAAACCTTTATTTTCCCTATAATAAATAGCTCTTGATGTCCATAAAGAAGCCCAACATTTTTTTACATAATTTAAAACTTCCTCTATTCCACTTATTTCTAAGTAAGTATCCTGTTGTCCTGCAAAAGAAGCATCAGGTAAATCCTCTGCAGTAGCTGAACTTCTAATAGCTACATCAGGATTTTTAACATTTACTTTTTCACTAAAATCTTTATATGAATTAACTATATCTTCTTTTATATCCTTTGGTATTTCTAAATCTGTAATAAGTTTTCTTATTTTTTTACTTCCATTTGTTAAGTTTTCATTATCCTCGATATCAATATTATTCAAAATAGTTTCGATTTTTTCTTTTAGGTTCGTTATTTTTATAAAATTATCATATGCAGAAGCTGTAACGCAAAATCCCGGTGGTACATTCACTCCTTTTTGAGTTAATTCACCTAAATTTGCCCCCTTACCTCCTACTAAGGATATATCTTCTTTATCAATTTCATTAAACCACAATATATTTTTCATAACACCGACCTCCTAAAAAATTATGTCATGGATTATTATAACACATTAATTCAATTATGTCATACTATTTATTAAAATTAGTAATATTATATTGTGTATAATATTCTTTTGTGTGTTTTAATTTCATTGTGATATACTTTTTATGATTAACAAAGGTGTAAAGCTTAAGCTCTACACCTCCTTTTTTTCATATACCTTTTGTTTTTTTGTTTTTTCCCATACATATAAAAGAAACATTAATAATGCTCCTATCATAGATAAACAAAATATCAAAGGCCATACTGCCCTGATACCATTTAAATTAATAAAACTCCCCATTATTCTTGGACTTAAAGCAAATCCAGCTCCAGTTATTATTGGAAATATTGAATTAAATCTTCCTCTATGGGATATAGGTGTATGATTAGCAATATATACACCAGTGTTTGTTGCATTTAATATCTCTCCTAAAGTCCAAATTACTGTAGAGAGTATGAGTAATTTTATACTGCTTACATAATATATCATTCCAAAACCTATACCACATAAAATACCTGCCATTGCTATATTTAGTAATGGTTTTAATTTCTTTGTTAAATCTATTAAAAAAACAGTCATCAATACTACAACAATACCATTTGTAGCCATTAAGGTCCCAAAAACTTCAGTGCTTAAATCATTATTAAAAATACTTTCTGTTTGTAATGGTAATGAAAATCCATGTTGTGCAAAAACAAATGAGTAAACTACACTTGCGATGCCAAAGAATATTAAGTTAGGCCGTTTTAATAACACTGCTACTAATGATCCCTCTTCTGCCTTTTCTTGGGTATTATCTGAAACTTTACTATCTTCAATCTCTTTTTCTGTTGGTTTTGTTTCATCTACATATTTATATACAAATATTAACGAAAGCAAAGTAGTAAAAGCATCTCCTAAAAATATTAATTCAATATAATTATTATATAAAAATCCTGCAATTAATGGACCTATAGAAAAACCTATATTTATTCCTAAATATATTAAAGAAAATGCTGCCTTTCTATTATCTTTGTTTGTTAAATCTGTAGTCATCGCAGTAGTTGCAGGTCTTGCTATACCAGCAAAGAAATTAGATGACATAAGCAATACAGGGATTATCATAGAATCTTCTAAAAATGCACAGGGTACAAAACATAGTGCTGCTAAACCTTGTGCTAATATTATAATTTTCTTTCTTCCTATATAATCTGATAAAAAACCCCCTAAAAAAGAACCCGGAACAGAAAAAAAAGCTCCAATCATTACTATGGAACCAGCAGTCTTTTCATCTAAACCTAAATTTCTTGTTAAAAAAATTGTTAAAAATGGAAATACAAATGCTCCCATACTATTTATTATTCTTGCAAAAAATAAAGCATATATTCCCTTAGGTAACCCTTTATACATAGAAAAGGGTTTAATCAATCTATTCAAAATTTGCCCCCCTATTTATTTTCTTAAAGTTGCTATTAATCTTTTTGGATTTATAAACAAGTTTAAACAATCGTCTATATTCTTTATTACTAAATCACTATTTATCATAGTAAAAGTAGAACATCCCTCATCCCCTAAAATACATATTCCTAATTCTGCATTTTTTATCATTTCTATATCATTATTTCCATTTCCTATTGCTATAGAATCCTTATTACCTAACTCTTTTATAAAATCTCCTTTATCATTAGTTCCATTTTCCTTTGAAATAATATGTAAGTTTACATTAGTATCTTTAAGATTTTTCTTAGCATTATTAAAAGTATCCGCTGTTAATACATATATATTTACTTTTTCACTTAGTTTATTTAATTTGTTTTTTGTTATATCTTTAACTAAACCATCCTTAGCTAAGGTTCCATTATAATCAAAAATTAAGTTTTTTATTTCTATCATTTTATATGATGGAATATTTAACTTTAACAACTTAATCCCCCCTTTAAATATTTGCTCAACTCATCAAGTTCATAGCTGGTTAATTACATTATATACTAATCCTATATATTTTTCATTGCTTCAACATAAAAAAACAGAGATTTATCTCTGTTTTAAGTTTAAATAATATAATCAATCTCTGCTGATGGAAAAATATCTTTTATATTATCTTTGAAAAAATTATTCATCTCTTCTAATTCCTCTTTATTATAAACATATTTCCCATATCCAAATTGTCCATATTTAAATTTTCTTTTTTCCTCATCCATAGGAAGTGTTGTAGATGGAAATATTTCTAATATTTTATTTTTAGCCGTTTTTGTGAATCTATGGGATATAACTTCAAAATATATTTTTTCTTTTTTTTCATCACCTAGTTTCTTTTTTAGATTATTTAACATCTTAAGATAATCTTTTTTCCAGTTTTTATAAAGTATTACAGGTCCTATAATAAACCCTAATTTATACCCGCTTTGAAAAACTTTCTTTGAAGCTTTAACCCTTTCATCTAAGCTATCTGTTCCATGCTCATATTTATCAATAACATAATCAGTGTTTATACTAAATCTTATTGTAGTATGGTTATTATGTTTTATATTTAAAATACTATCTACATCGGAAAACTTTGTAACAAATCTTAATCTAGCATATTCTTCTTTACCTATAAAATCTATAGTTTTTGCTAATACTCCTGTATATCTTTCAAGGGGTATAGGATCAGAAGTCGCTGCTGCTTCAAAATAAGTAACTTCAGGCGCCCTATCTTTTATATATTTATCTGTTTTTTCTAATATTTCATCTACATTAGCATAGACAGTTGTATAGGGTTTATTTCCAAACCTAGTATTTAAATAACAGTATTCACATTTCCCTGCACATCCTGAAACAAGGGGTAACTGATAATGGGCAGAAGGTTTACAACTTTGAAATTCATTATTTTTTCTAACCCTTACAACTAATGATCTTTTCCCTTCTGCATAGGCTTTCACAGGATTTTTTCCTGGAATTTTTGTAACTCTATTAGATTTTAATATTTCTGTATCTACTCCTTTTTCTGTAAAAACATCATAAAGTTTTTTTCCTAAGGGATAATTCATTGCTTTTTTTTCTAAAAAGACCCGTTCTGGTAAATACTCCATATTATTTCCTCCTTAATTATTTGTATTTATTATCCCTAAAATTTTTCTTGTTAATACATAGAAAAGACATAGATTAAATTAAAATCTATGTCTTTTTTACATATAATTAATAGGATGCTTTATCTAAAGCTATAAGAACTTGTAATGGTGGTGGACCATCAACTAAACCTACAGCATAAACAGTATAATATTTTCGAGGATTAATCTTAACATTAGGAACTGTTAAAACAACATTATCTGTACCAGAAACCCTTGCTTGTAGTGTATAAGTTCCTGGATCTAATAATAACTTTTCACTAGTCTCACCAAATTTAATATTTTCAAATAATATTGTACCATCTGGAAGAGTTATATCAACTGCTGGAGCATCGGGTGAAAGATGTACAAATTTTACTTGCCCTTTATTTACTGGAATCCTTCCAGAAGTATCATCAATAATAATTGGTTTAATTTCTTTTAACATCCCTGCAGCTGCCACTGTATAATCAGAATTAGGTTTAACTTCAAGATTAGCATTAATTACAGGATTTACTTGGGTATTTGTTGGAAATACTTTAACATTATATAAACCTGGCATCAATGGTAGATATGGTGTGAACTCTTTAAATTTTAAATTACTTGCTACTATCATATTATTTAAATAAACATCCACACCTGGAGCATCTGGTGATGCATGCAAAACTCTTAAATAAGAAACATTATTCATATAAGGATTTCTATAACAATTATACATATCCTCACTCCTTTCTGATATAGAATATGTTATTTACTATTAATTGTTACAAATAATTATTTAAAATCAGTCAATATACCAGTTACATATTAATACGACTAGATTTAAATAAAATAGTAAAAAACTATCTTTTAAATTTTTATAAAAACCACAATCTAAAAAAATTACTGTTAATAGTAAAAAGAAAAACAAAAGCTCTGTATAGGAATTATCCTTTTGTAATTTTACACTAGACTCAATCATGAAATTTACCTCCCATAAAATTTCAAAATTAAAATAAAAATTTCACTTATAATTTTCAATATTTTTGGCAAAATATATATTGTAATGATTTTAGCACTTCTCAATATATCTTATTCTAAGGATATATTAGATGTTACTTAGAAAATCATTGAAAAATTTATTAAATTTTACATTTTTATGTATATAAATCTTTAGTTTAAGAAATAATACTTTTAAACTATGAATAAGGAGTGAGTTTATTAATGGACAGAGTAGCACTAGTTTTAGTTATTATCGGAGCTCTTAATTGGGGCTTAATATCTTTATTTAATTTCGATTTAGTTGCCACATTATTTGGTGACTATACATTCTTAAGCAGATTAGTATATGGTCTTGTAGGTATAGCAGGATTATACACAATATCTCTACTATTTAGAGAAAGAGAGAAAACAGTAGAATAAATCTACTTAAAAAAGGAAGACTATCAACCGATAGCCTTCCTTTTAGTTTACTCAATTTCTTTAATTTTATATAAGTCTTTTCTTAGATGTTTAAGAAGTGGTAATTGATTTCTTATTTTGTCAATTTTATTAAGATCTAAATCCTTAATAATTGTTCCTTCCTTTTCATCAAGTCTTGATATTACATCTCCCCATGGATTAACAATTAATGAATTTCCATATGAGTGATAACTTGCATTAACATCCCTTGCTGGAGCGGTAGCTAGCATATAAATTTGATTATCTAATGCTCTAGCTTTAAATGTAAGTTCCCAATGAGCAGGACCTGTTGTCATGTTAAAAGCCGCTGGTATAATAACTATTCTCGCTCCTTTTTTAACCATTAATCTTGTTAGTTCAGGAAATCTGATATCATAACATATGGCTATACCTATTTTCCCAAAGGGTGTATCGACAACTGTTACTTTATTTCCTGGACTTAATACATCCGACTCTTTAAATGTAACTCCACCCTCAACATCTATATCAAACAAATGCATTTTTCTATGTCTATCTAATAACTTTCCATTATTATCAAATATGAAACTAGTATTATAGATATTTCCTTCCTCATCTTTTTCAGGTATAGAGCCACCTACAATATGAACATTTTCTCTATTTGCAATATCTGATAATTTTTTTATCGTCTTCCCATTTGGATATTTTTCTGCATACTCTTCGAAATTACTATTATTATAAGGACAATTAAACATCTCCGGTAGGACAATAAGTTTAGCTCCTTTGTTAGCTAAATTTTTAATCATATTTTCAGCTTTTTTTATATTTTCTAACTTATCTTTTTTCACTTGCATCTGACACAAACCAACTCTTAAAAAATCCATCGAATTCCCCCTTGATTTTTTAAAACCAAATATTTATTTCTCTCTCAGAAGACTCCTTACTATCAGAAGCATGTATTATATTTCTAGTTAGGCTATTTGCAAAATCACCTCTAATTGTACCAGGTAATGCTTTTAAAGGGTCTTTATGTCCATTTATTGTTCTAACTATATTTATAGCATTTTCACCTTCAATTATCATGACAAAAATAAAATCTTCTAGTATGTAGTTTACTAATTCATCAAAAAAGTCTTTATTTTTATGTTCCTCATAATGTCTTTTAACTGTTTTTTTATCAGCCTTAATAAACTTAGCATTAATAATATTAAACCCCTTATTTTCATACCTTTTAATTATTTCACCCATAAGTTTTCTTTTTACGCCATCTGGCTTTATTATAACTAAAGTTTTTTCCATATTACACCTCCCATTATTATATTTACCCAAATTTATCAAAACTATAAGTTTAAAAAAACCTCAACACTCATGTTGAGGTTTTATTTTAATTAAATATGTTATAAAGTATTACTATTAAAAATAATATGACAATATATATAAATGTAGAATTTTTATACCACTTACTTTTAAACTTCATTTTAGGAGCCATTTGCTTTAATTGCTCTTTTTTTGCCTTTGACTTAGAATCAGCCTTTTGTTTTAAATCAGGGTCTAGTTCATATATTTTATTCTTATAATACTTAGATAATAAGTTTTTAACGATTAAATAATATATAAAAGTAATTAAAAGAAATGTAATTAAGCTATTTTTTAATGAAATTACTCCTACTAAGTTTAATCCTATGGCACCTAAGAAATAAATAAGTAATACTAAAGTCAATAACATATAATACTTTTTAATAAATTTTTCTTTCTCATTTTTCATAAAAGCTAACCCCTTTCTAATTACCTGAAACAGATAAACTTTTAATTTTCAATGAAGGAGAACCAATATATCCTCCACTAGATGGTAATGTAAATTTTAAATCATCTGAAACTTCTATAATATCCATTAACATCTCAAAGAAATTTCCTGCAATAGTTACTTGATTAACCGGTCCTTTAATCTGACCACTATCTATTTCAAATCCCTTTGATGATAAAGAAAAGTCTCCAGAAACAGGATTTAATCCAGCATGTAATCCTTCCACATTAGTTATTAAAAGTCCTTTATCTATAGTTTTGATCATATCTTTAAAACTTAAATCCCCATTTTTAATATACATATTAGTTGCCGCTATTGTAATAGGTGATTTATATGAGCTTTTATTTGCATTTCCAGTTGTCTCTACTCCGGCTTTTTTAGCTGTTTTTAGATTATGAAGAAAAGTTTTTAATCTTCCTTTATCTATAACTTTTTTATATTTAGTTGCAACACCTTCTCCATCAAAGGACTTTGAAGCTACTCCTTCTTTCATAAAGGGATCATCTACTAATGTAATTAAGTCATTAGCTACTTTATCATTGATTTTACCTTTAAGAAGGGATAATCCCTTTTGTACGTTTTCTGCTGAAAAAATTGGCATAAATGCTTCTAATATACTAGCTGCTACATTGTTTTTTAATATTATAGGATAATCATCAGAAAGAATTGATTTAGCTCCTAACATATTTAATGCTTCATCAACTGCTTCTTTTGCAAGTTTTTTTGCATTAAAATCTGTAAAATCCTTAGTAATATTATAACTACTAGCAGTTTTAATATCATCTTTATCCTTCACCATAACTGATATATATGCATAGGCTATGTTAGATTTGTTTTTTAGATCTAATCCTTTAGAATTTATTAATACACTTTCAAAGGATTCTTCTCCATAAATACAATGATCTACTTTTTCTACCCTTTCATCAAGTCTTAACGCTTCCTTTTCTAAAACTTTTGTAAATTCTATTTTCTTTTCCATAGAAGTTTTTTCTAATTTTTCATTATAACTATCTATTTTCTTATAATCCTTTGAACCTTCAAATATGTGTTCTTCATCATCACTATCAATAACTTTAGCATTATCTATGGCTTCATGTATTAGCATATCAACAGAGGTTTCATCAATTTTTTCAGTATAAGAATATCCCATCTTGTCATTATATATACCTCTAAAGGAAAGACCTTGTTCCTTTGCTATACTATATTTATCTATCTCACCTTCAAATACGGCTAAATCTATAGTTTTATTTCCTTGAATATATACTTCCATATCTTTTATGCCAGATTCTTTTCCTCTTTTGAATAATAATTTTATAATCTCTTTTTTATTCATTACTTTTCACCCTTTCTTCCACCAACTGTCATAGCTTCAACTCTGATAGTAGGCTGTCCAACATTTGTAGGTACTGCTCCACTTATTGAACCACACATTCCCTGTCCATGGGCTAAATTATTACCTACCATATCTATTTTTTTAAGTATATTTCCTCCGTTTCCAATAAGAGTTGCTCCTCTAACCGGTTCTTCTATTTTTCCATTCCTAACTATATAACCTTCCATTACAGCAAAATTAAAATCTCCTGTAGAAGGATTTACTGATCCACCGCCCATATATTTAGCATATAAACCATATTCTGTATTAGCTATTATCTCTTCTTTTCTAGATTTACCATTAGCTATATAAGTATTCGTCATTCTAGAGGTAGGTGCATACTTATAAGACTGTCTTCTAGAAGAACCAGTCGAATTAGCATTTAATCTTCTACCATTTAATTTATCAACTAAATATCCTTTTAAAATACCATTTTTAATAAGTAAATTCTTCCTAGTTTCCATACCTTCATCATCTATATTTTGTGATCCCCATGCGTTAGGGATTGTTCCATCATCCACTGCTGTTACTACATCCGAAGCTATTTTTTCTCCTACCTTTCCTGCAAAAATTGAAGTTCCTTTAGCAACCGATGTTGCCTCTAAGCCATGTCCACAGGCTTCATGGAAAATCACACCACCAAATTCATTATCTATAATAACAGGCATTTTACCACTAGGACAAGGTTCTGCATTTATCATAGTTTTAGCGATTCTAGAAGACTCCTTTGCATAATCTTCAATATTGATAGAATCATAAAACTCAAATCCACTGTGGCCTCCTATACCATAAAATCCTGACTGCATCTCTCCATTTTTTGACGCCACAGCGTTTATAGCAGTTCTAGTTCTAACTCTTTTATCTTCAACATATAAACCTTCAGAATTTGCTATTGCAACCTTTTGTTCACTATCCATATATATAACTTTAACTTGGGAAATTTCCTCTTCTTTTTTTGCCACTTCATAGGCTTTTTTCATTAATTGAACTTTTCTATTTTTTCTAACATTTCTAGGAAAAGTGATTATTTTATGTTTATTTTCAATTTCTTTTTTCATTAAATTTAATTTAATATCTTTACTGTCACCCTTTAATGCTAAAGATGCTTGTCTAGCAACGGATATTAAAGACTCCTTTGTTGAATCATTTGTATAGGCATATACACTATTTGTTCCTTTGAAAATCCTTATGCCTACACCATAATCTCTACCTGACATACCACTTTCTATTTTTCCACCTAGCATACTCAAACCAGTATTTATTTTATCCTCTATAAACACTTCTGCAAAATCTCCACCCGTTGACAGGGCTTCGTTAATTATATCTTCAATAACTACTCTATCTAACATTTTTATCCTCCTCTAATCATAATATCCTAAGTTATATACTTCTATATAGCATAATTAATTCCTTCTTTAAATAAATATACCCTCCTTAAAGAGGGTATATTTCTATCTATAAACTTATTAAATTCTTTATAAGTAGATATTTTGCTAAAATAATTAATTTTTCTTACTTTTAATAAAAGTTAAAATCTATCTTCAGGTGTTTTCATAATTTCTAAAACCTTTTGTATTTTTTTTATCTTTTTATTAGAACTATCATTCATTATAGGTTCAAAACATCTAATAAAATGTAATAAAGAATCAAACTTGTCAATCTTTTGAGCCTCTAATATGTTTTGTGTTTCCATATTAGTTTTAGTCTCTTCTAACCTTCCCTTAGTTCTTAATACTTTATCTACTATTTGTCTTTTATCTTTATCCATATATTTAACCATTTCAGTTAATATTCTTTCTTTTCTTTCTATTCTAGATATATCTGTATTTAATGCATTTATCTCATTATCATATTCTTGCTTATTAAGTCTTTTTACTTTGTTTAATATATCAAAAACATCCTGTACTTTCGATAGCAGTAATTGTTCATCTTCTGTAAAATATGGTTTTATGTTTTTTACCATTTCAACTTTACTTTGAAAATCATTATCTAAACTAAGTTTTTCACTTATATTACCATTACGAGTTAGTAATAAAAACACTGGAATGATTAAACTTGAAAAATTTAAAGCTTTATTGCCTTTAACTTTATCTTCGTGATTGTTTATTATTTTTTCATTCATTAAGTTAATCACCTCTTTTCTAATATATGCATACAAACTTGTTATTATATTTTATGCATTTTTAAAAGTATGGTGATTATTAATGAATATTGTACCCTAAAAACTACTTTACAAATCACTAAGTCCTTTTTCCATTCTTAGTTGAGCCAATGATTTTGTAGTAACATTTTCTTTTTTTAAACCTAATAACTTTATTGCTTTTGATAAATCTTTCTTATTTTTAACCTCAATTTCAAGATAGGGTTCAGGATAAGTCTCTTTATTCCATGTATCTATCTCAAATAATATATCTTCATATATATATGAAATTCGTTTCTTCGTTCCTTTATGTTTTATATCTAAATCTAAATGAGAGAAAATCTGAACCATTGCTTCCTTATTATCAATTTTAGTTTCTATTTCAGTATTTTCCCTTACACCTTTATTGGATACATTTTTTTTTAGTGTTAAAATTATTTCTTTTTTATCAGTTTCTAAATCTGTATTTTCTCTTATTCTTAAATAGCCTTTATGTCCATTTTTTATAAATCTATCTTCGGTATCAAAAATTGTATTAACCTGATATTCTTTTTTTATTTGTTTAGCATTTAAATCATTTATTTTTTTTTCTATTTCAGAAACATTTATATTTAAAACCTTAACTTCTAACTCCTTAGTCACTTTACTCCTCCTTATATTTTCTCTGCTACTACTGTGAAAGATTTTGGTATTCCAGGGTCAAACACATTCGATGACATATTAGGTAATTCCTCTAAAACCCTTATAAATAACCCTTCACTTGCTATAGCTGTAATTACTTCTCCTAAAGTCCATTTTCTTAACTTTACTTTACTAAAATTTTTTCTATCTTCTTCTTTAAGAAATTTAGAAAAAGCTACATCCCTCTCTTCTAAAGAAGTATCAAAATAATTTCCTTTTATTTTATGTTTTCTTGTTTTATGCCTTTTACCTCTAGAACTTATAAGCTTAGTTGAAAATGGGTGAAAATCTTGAAGAATAAGTCTTCCTTCTTTTTTTAATAGCTTATCTATAGTCTCCATTAAAGGCTTTAAATCTTGAAAATAATGAAGTATCCCTAGTTCAGCAAAAACGTAATCATACTTTCCTGTTAATTCTTCTTTAGGTAAATTTAAAACATCCTTCACCAAATAATTTATATCTACCTTAGAAGCATCTGCTAAATCTTTTGCATACTTATAATTTCCATAAGAAAAATCAGCTATAGTTACATCAGCACCTAATAGTGCCAAGGCTACAGCTTTATTACCATTTGATCCTAATAAATTCATAACTTTTTTACCTTCTAACTCATCAAAATACTTATATAAAGTTGATAATCTTTTTACTGGATCTTTCATTATTTTTTTTGCAGCTTTTTCAGGAGTACCGAATCTATTTAGCCAAGCTTTATATGTGTTTTGTTCCCATGCCTTTTGATTGTTTTTTCTTAAGTTTTTTTCCATAAAAATTCTCCTTTAAATCTTTTATCTATTAAATGTATTAAATAACATAAATTTGTGAATGCTTTATTTATAACTATCTATAAGGAGGAAATACCCTATGAAAGTTATTATTAGTATAATAATAACATTAATAACTTTTATTACACTTTATAAAGTCCGTAAATCTAAAAAAATCAAAAACAATTTACTTTTAGATTTAAAATATAAAGATGTAGAAATTTCATTATTAGGAGTACCTGACTTAGATGACTTTACTAAGGAAAATAATCCTTTTAATTCTAAATATGTTGAAAATGAGATTAATCTTCCCATGGAACTTATAGTAAATGGGAAAATAAAAATGGATAACTTAAATACAATAAAAAAAGATTATTACTGGTTAAGACAAACAATTAATAAGAAAGGTACAAAAAATATTGATGACGTTAATTATGCTATATTAGATGAATCAGGAATTTTACATATTAAAAACAATTAATATATTTTTAACGGTGTAAAATTAATATAATCACAGGATACACAAAAGAAATCAATTCCCTCTATGTTACCTTCAACAGCATATTTATGTCCTTCTGAATGTAGATGTCCATATAAGCAAGTAGATACATTAAATTCCTTCATAACCTCTACAAACTCGTTAGGTGTTCCATCTAAATTAAATGGTGGATAATGTATAATAACTATTATTTTTTCTATGTTTTTATCTACTGATTGTAAAGATAATCTTAATCTATTTAATTCCCTATTAAAAACTTTTTCATCATGGGCTTTAAACTCATCGCTATCTTTAGGTGCCCATCCCCTAGTTCCAGTTATTGAAATATTTTTATAATTATAACTATCATTATGTAGAAAATGTATACTATCTAATTCAAGAGAATTTAATTTTGATTTTGTTTCCCACCAATAATCATGATTCCCCTTTGATATTACTTTAACCCCAGGTAATTTATCTATTTTTTTTAAATCAAAGAAAGCTTCTTTCAATTTAAGTGCCCAAGATATATCTCCTGGTATTAAAATTAAATCATCTTCATTAACTACTTCTCTCCAATTAGAAAAAATTTTTTCTTCATGTTCTTTCCAATTTTCTCCGAATATATCCATAGGCTTTTCCTTAGAAAAGTCTAAATGCAAATCACCAATTGCATATATCATATAATTCACCTCAATATCTTTAATGTTAAACTTTAACTTTAAGATTTAAGTCTTAAAATTTACGGTTATAATAGGGTTAATGTTAAGGATTAACTATTATAGTTTAACATAATTATAATCCACATTTAAATCTTTTAACATTTCACTTTCCCTTAAATGACAAGTAAATATTATAATTTGTCTTTCCTTTGAAAGTTTATATAATAATTTTAATATGTTTTTTAATCTATATTTATCATATTGTGAAAAACAGTCATCTAATATTAATGGTAACTTTTTCTTTTTAGATATTGTATCTATTATACCTAATCTTAAAGAAAAATATATTTGATCTATTGTTCCTTTACTTAGACTATCTACATTAAGTATATCATTTTTATTAGAATCTATAACTTTTACATTTATATCTTGGTCTATTTTAATATCATAATACTTACCTTCAGTTATTTCTTTAATTATGGATGCTACTTTTTTATTTAATTTTGGAGCAAAATCCTTATGTATATTCTTTGAAACTTTATCTAAAGTATTTTTAGCTGTATTCAGTGCATCTAATTTTTTTTCGTATTTCTTTTTTAAATTTATCTTTTTTTCTATTTCTTCATTAATTTCAGGTAATGCTTTAACATTTGATAAATTATCAATTTTTTCTTCAAGCCTACTTTTAAGCTTTTCTTTTTCTATTAATTCATTCCTTATTTCTTTTAAATCATTTTCTAAACTATCTTTATTTACATTACTAATATCTATATCTTTACTATTTTTTAGTCTATTAGCTTCTTTTTCTAATTCTTCAAAGGATCTATCTTCTAATATTTTAGTTAGTATCTCTCTTTTATAATTAAGTTTTTCTATTATTTTATCGTATGTCTTTAGTTTATCTATTCCTTTATTAAAATCATCTATACTTAGACAATTATTATTTACTAATATTTGATTTAATTTCACATTTCTTTCCTTTATTTTTTCATTTAAATCTAATATCTCTTTTTTTTGTTCTCTATGTTGCTGTTCAATGATTCTCTCAGATTCCATTAAATTAATCCTTAGTTTTTCATCTTCTACTAATTCAGATAAATAATCATTAAATTCTTCAATTGAAAAATTTATTTTTTTAGATTTTAAGTTAAAATAAATTAAAAGAATTAAACTAAGTAATGTAATAAAATATGACTTAGTATTTATTAAAAAACCTATTAATATACTCCCTAAGAAAACAAAACTTATTAATATTTTAAATAGATTAATATTCTTAAGTTTTGTTTTTTCCTTATCTACATCCCTTTTTATATCTTTAAAATTTTTATGTTTATATTTCTTATTTTTAAAAGTATCGTCATAATCACCTTTAATCTTATCTAACTTTTGTTTAGTCATATCTTCCTTTATTTTTATTCTATCTAAAGATTCTCTTAAAGATTGCAAACTATTTTCTAAAGTGAGTACAGTAGAATAATCCTCTTCAGATATATCTTTATATTTTTTAAATGTTTCTAATTTTGTTTGTAATTCATTAATATCTGATAAAACTTTTTTTGCTTCTAAATATCTTCTATTTATACTATCTTGTTTGAATTTTAGTAACTTCTCTTCTAAACTTTTTTTTCTTAGATTTAGTTTTTCTATATGATCTTTAACATTTTTTAGTTTTATTTGACTTTCCTTAGCTTCGTCATTAGTCTTTAAAATATTTTCTCTTTTATTTTCTAATTTATTTATTTCTTCAATAAGCTTACCATAGGGGGACGTTTTAATTCTTTTTTTTGTCCCAATATCATTAATTTTTGTATCAAGTTTTCTTAAAATCTTTTTAATAGAAATCTCTTCATCTAAAGTTCCTCCTAAATTAGCTAACTTATCTTTTATTTCTTTAGATAAGTTCTTATCTGTTTCGCTCCCTAATTGTTTTATACTTAAAGTATTTTTATAGACTACATTATTTACACCTAAATGTAAACTACTAGGATCTATAACCCTTGTAATATCATCATATAAAAACCTTTTAGATATATCTTCCCCACTTAAATCATCAATAACTTTTACATGGTCATCTCCCTTAGTAAAATTTCTATCTATTCTATAGGTTTCATTATCATAATTATACTTAAGACTTCCTTTGTAGTATGTATTATACCAAGGTTCAAATCTATAATAATCTTTACTATATCTTTTTGTTTTTGTATAGGGCTTAAAAAATCCAAAAAACATTCCTTCTATAAATTTATGAACAGTGGATTTCCCCGCTTCATTATTGCCATAAATAATATTTATTCCATCTTTTAAATTTAAAACCTTATTATTAAATTTTCCAAATGAAATTAAATTAAGTTCACTTATTTTCATCAAAACTCCACCTTTTCTTCAAGTAAGGCTTCAAGCCCAAGATATAAAGCATCCTTAACAATAGGATCTTTAATATTCTTTTTTTTCATCTCCTTTATAAACAAACCTATAATATTATTTTGATTTTCCTTAAGTAATTTATCTATATCATAATCAGGTACTGAATTATCTATTATTTCAATGTAATAAAACTTATTTGATAATCTTTCTTCTAATTCGGTGATATCTAATTTTAAATCCCTATCTTTAATTCCAGTTATATTCACTCTATAAATATCTCTCAATCTTTTTTCTTTAGGATATATATTTGTTATTTTTTCTAAGATATCAAGAAAATTCATATATTCATTTATTTCTATATCAACTATTTTAAACTCTCTTTTTCCCATTTTTTGAAACTTCATTAATGTTTTTTCCTTTGAAATACTTCCTTCTATAATACCATGTTCTCCTATTTCACCAAAATCTAAAGGCTCAGGACTACCACAATAACATATTTTTTCATTTATAAACTCATGTTTATGAATATGTCCTAAAGCTACATAATTAAAATTAGAATTTATTAACATATTTATATCTATAGGTAAATATTTAGAGCTTTTATTATAGACATCTCCATGGACTAATAAAATATTGATTTTACTGTTATCTAAATTTACCTTTTGTAATTCTTTTTTTTCTTCTTTCTTTGTCCAACTTAAGCCCCATATCACTGTATTTATATCTTCAAATACTAATTTTGATAGCTCGTCCTTTTTAAAAATAAATACATTTTCTGACCAATCTAGCAAAGTATATAGTGATTTATTGTCTATAGGATCATGGTTTCCTGCAGCTATTACAATCTTAATATCACTAATTTCTTTAAATTTTTCATTTATCATTTTCACTTGTCCTATATTTAAATAATTACTCTCAAATAAATCACCGGCTATAAGTAATATATCTATTTTATTTTTTTTAGCTCTATTAATAATATCAAAGAAAACATCTAAAATTTCCCTTCTTCTTTCATTTCCATAGGATTTTTTCAAGCTTGTATGCTTAAATTCTTTACCTAGATGTAAATCTCCTGTGTGTATACATTTAATCAAATTAACACCTCCACCTCAAGAACATATATTCGTTATTATAAAGGGGTTTTCCTCCTTAATTAATACCTTTAGTTAATATTTTTTTAATAATCCCTATATCCGCTTGTGAAAACTGGAAATTAAGTAATTCATTGGTTGATACCCACCTATAATCTTTACATTCCTTTGCAATTATATTACCATTTATAAACTCAGCTGTATAACATAATAATAATATATCAAAATTATTATACCTATGATAAATTACATGAAATATATCTAAAACCTTTATATTTATATTTAACTCCTCTAATATTTCCCTTTTCAATCCATCCTCTGGCTTTTCATTTTCCTTTAATTTTCCACCAGGAAACTCCCATTTTAATCCTTGATTCTTATTAAATTCCCTTTGAGATATTAAAATTTTACCATTGTTTTTAATAATACCAGCTGTTACTATAAGCATTTTAAATCACCTCTTTATCTAATTTATCCTATTTGATTATTTTTAACTATTAAGTTAAAATTATTTCAAGCAATTTAAAAAGGTGGTATATTATGAATGAAAGAAAACTTAGAATCTTTTATGAAGTAGCTACTAATCTTAGTATGACAGAAACTGCCGAAAAACTTTATATAAGTCAACCAGCAATAAGTCAGACAATAAAGGAATTAGAAAATAATTTAAATATTATACTTTTTGATAGAATAAATAAAAAACTTTTTCTAACTTATGAGGGGAAAGTGTTTCTAAACTACACAAGACGTATCCTTAATTTATATGATGAATCTCTAGATAAAATAAAAGATATAAACACTTTAAATAAAGGAAAACTTAAAATAGGGGCAAGTACCACCATTGGTATATATATTTTAACTGATATAATAGGGAAATTTACAAAAAAACATAAGAATATAGACACTTCTATAACTATAGAAAACACTAAAATCATAGCTGATATGATATTAGAAAATAAAATAGATTTTGCCTTTGTTGAAGGTCCTGTTCATTCTAGTGAAATAATAGTTAAAGAATTTTTAAATGATGAATTAGTTTTTATAACATCCCCTGAACATCCTTGGGTAAAGAAAAAAAATGTAGATATCAAAGAAGTTGAAAATCAAAAGTTAATTATGAGAGAAGAAGGAAGTGGAACAAGAGAGATAGTAAAACGTGCTCTTAAAAAGAATGAAGTAAACTACAATATATATCTAGAACTTGGTAATATTGAAGCAATTAAAAGAGCTGTTAAGGCCGATTTAGGAATATCTTGTATCTCTAAAAGATGTGTAAGGGAAGAAGTTAAAAATAATAGTCTTTGTATTATACCCCTTAAAAATACAAAAATAAAGAGAAAACTTAATATAATACATCATAATGATAAGTACCTTACAAAATTATTTTATCACTTTATGAATTTTGCAAAAGAAGAATCTAAAGAAATATAAGTATTTACTTATCTAGTTTATAAAAAAATACTATTTTACTTATGTGATAATTAAATATAAAATTATTACTGTAATTATCACAGAGGAGGTATTGTATGAAGAAAAGAATACCAGGTTTAATTTTAGTTTCAATTCTATCAATTGTTTCTATATTGTTAAATAAATACTTACTTAATTTTATTGAAACCCTTACTATCGGAATAGTCCTTGGTATAGTTATAACAAACTTTTTTGGTTTAAAGGAAAAATATAAACCAGGAGTTACTTTTTCACTTAAAAGAGTTCTTAAATGGGGAATAATACTATTAGGTGTTAAATTAAACTTTGATGCATTACTTAACTTAGGTCCATGGATTGCATTAATAGTTATAGTAATTGTAACTTCAGCTTTAATTTTAGCTAATGTATTTGGTAAATATGCAAGGTTAAATTCAAAATTATCTACTTTATTAGGGGTTGGTTCTTGTATATGTGGTGCATCAGCCATTGTAGCAATGGGACCTGTAATAGATGCCGAAGAAGATGATATAGCAATTTCAGTTACGATTATAAGTATCCTAGGAGCTGTAGGTGTATTATTATATACTTTTCTTAGCTATATATTACCTATTACAGATATACAATATGGTATATGGGCAGGAAGTTCTCTTCAAGGTGTAGCCCATGCATTAGCTGCAGCAGGAGCTAGAGGTCAAGAGAGTGTAAGCTTAGAAATTGGAACTATAGTTAAAATGTCAAGGGTTGCTTTATTAGCCCCTGTAGCATTAATATTAAGTTCCATTTTTTCAAGTGATAAAGCTAAGAAAAAAGTTAAATTTCCTTTCTATGTATTAATGTTTATCATAGTAGGTATAGCTTTTACTATTAATTCTGTATATTCATTAGTACCTTTAAATTTTAATATTTTTAATTATAATATTAATGTTATATCACTATTAAAGGAAATTAGTAGCTTTTTTATTCTTATGGCAATGATATCCATGGGACTAAAAGTTAATTTTAAAACGTTTAAATCTAAGGCTATAACATCTTTAAAAACTTGTAGTTTCCTTTTTATAGTTATATCTCTAATAAGTTTAGGATTAGTGCAATTTATATAGAAAATAGTAGGGACTACCCTACTATTTTTCTAATATCTATAAGATTTTTTCACTATTCCTTTATCTCCATCCACTTCTATAAGCTCTTTATCTTTTATTATCTTAGTAGCATTTTTAGTCCCTACTATACAAGGTATATTTAATTCTCTAGAAATTATTGCTGCATGACATAAACTTCCACCTTTATTTGTGACTATTGCTTTAACTTTGTCTAGATAAGTTACTATTTCAGGACGGGTCATTTCAGTGACAATAATAGATCCCTTTGGTAATCTTTTATAATCAGATTTCTTTCTAATTAATTTTGCTTTCCCAGTTACAATCCCCTTAGATGCAACAACCCCTTTAACTAAAATATTATCATCATGAATTTCACTAATTTTATCATCTGGATTTATCCTTGATAATTCAAGCACCTTTTTTAATTCCTTACTTTCTCTGTGCATATATGCCCTTTGTATAGAAAATTCTATATGCATAAACCCTACTGCTACATCTAGAGATATTATTCTATCAGAAATACTTAAACTATCATTTAAAATGGCATCAAAATATGGCTGCTTATTTTCTTGTATGAATTTTTTAAAAAAATTTAGTCTATCCCCTATAATATTTAATTGATTTTTTATATCCCTTTTAGAAATACTTTTTTTATCCTTTTGATAAATACCTATTATTCTATAGGTTTCATGTAAAACTGGTAGAAGTTCTTCAACTTCTTTTTTAAAAGCTTTTCTTATTGTATTCATTATGTTACCCCTCTTTTTTTAATTAAGTACGATTTACTTTTGAAACATTAAAGAAACTTATATTGTATTTTTTGTATTATAATCTTTTAAATTAACTAAAGGAATAAAATCATTTCTACTATTTATATCTTCTTTATTTCTTTTACATTCTAAAATAAATGGCTTATTAGTATTTTTATTTATGATATTAAATATAATATTATTTTGATTTTGGATTTTTTTAAGTTCAGCTTGATAATCACCGGTTGGCAAAATATCACTATCGCCATTTTCTAGATTATACCATATAAAATTATTTGTGACTTTATTAGTTTCAATTAATGCATAGTTGATATTATCTCTACTATTATAACTTATTATAGAAACTATATCTATTCCTTTTTTTTGATACATTAATTCTATATCCTCTATTGTTAAACTTTGCTCTTTTTTATTATAATTTTTTGCCTTGAATATATCACAACCTGAAAAAATTAGGCCTATTAGGATTATATTAATAATTATTATTATTTTTTTATTCATTTTACCTCCTTGTATAATGAACATGTAGTCGTTCTACAGGTTCAACTTAAATTTATATTATAATAAACATAGTGTTGTGGATTGGTTGTTCCTCCTATAGCAATGACTATTTTTTTAAGGCTCCAACCACATATCTATGTTTTTTTGTTTATTAGTTAGATAACACTCGATGTTTTATCTCGTGCAAGGATACATGACATAGAATTATGTGGAATCACAACAACTTTTAATAAGGATGTGTTTTTATGATCTATATCGGTATCGATGTTGCAAAAGACAAACATGATTGTTTTATTGTAAATTCAGACGGTGAAGTCATAAAGGATGTTTTTACCATCAAAAATAACATTAAAGGCTTCAAAACTCTTCTTAATGCCATTCCTATATCTTCAAAAGAAGATATAAAAATAGGGCTTGAAGCCACTGGTCATTACAGCATTAATCTCATCAGATTTCTAAGTGATAATCAGTTACCCCTGATTATATTTAATCCACTTCAGACTAATCTCTTCAGAAAAGCTCATACGCTTAGAAAGACTAAGACTGACAAAACTGATGCAAAGCTTATTGCTTTAATGCTAAGTTCTAGTGACTTAAAACCCCATTTAAATATATCATATCATCTTAATGAACTTAAGTCACTAACAAGACATAGATCTAGAATCAAAGAGCAATCTTCTAAGCTTAAAATATCTCTTTCAAGGATTATTGACATTATGTTTCCAGAATTACCATCTGTAGTCTATTCCATAAACCAAAAGTCTACTTATGCACTTCTTAAAAAGTTTACATCTACAGACGCTATTGCTAATGCTCATTTAACTAAACTTACCACTGTATTACGCAATTCTTCTAAGGGCAAGTATGGTAAAGAAAAAGCTACAGAGATACGAGATGCTGCAAGGAATTCTATTGGCACTAATAGCCCTGCATTAAGCTTTGAACTATCTCAAACTCTCAGACTGATTACCTTATTAGCATCAGAAATTAAGACCATAGAAGATGAAATCAAAGCTTTAATGAACAAGATACAAAGTCCTATCCTATCAGTCCCTGGTATTTCTCACACATTGGGTTCTATTATTATTGCTGAAATTGGAGATATAAATCGATTTGATACTCCTTCACAACTCTTAGCCTATGCAGGTCTTGATCCTTCAACCTATGAATCTGGTAAATTTAAAGCTACTAACACTCGTATGGTAAAGCGTGGATCTCCATACCTCCGTTGGGCTCTGTTAGAAGCAGCTAGACTCATTTCTATGAGAGATAAAACTTTTAAAGATTACTATCATAAAAAGAAATCTGAAGGAAAACATTACTTTGTCGCAAGATCACATGTAGCCAAGAAACTCGTTAGAGTTTTGTTTCACTTATTAACCAATAATAAAGAGTTTGTAGCTCAAAGCTAGATAAAGTCCATAGCATTTTTTATTGAAGTAGATAACTACTTCTTTTTGTGATGCTTAATTTTATTACAAATCTTCTAAATAATAATTTTAATTTTTACTTGACTTCATATAGTTAGTCTTAAAAATTATTTTCATAATTTAATAAGTCACTTATAAAATTTGGAATCTCTCCTTTGTTATAACTTCCATATAAATGGGTTCTAAAGTCATTTTTAAGAACTATCTCAACTGAAACTTCACTTTTATTAGTAGAACCTATCTTATAAGTATTTATTATTTTTTCTATAATTTCATCATCTGTTACTGTAATTTTTTTATTACGTTTTCTAGTAGTTAATTTTACATTTTTTACTTCTTTTGGTGAAATTAATAGTTCATTAAATTCAGGATAATCTCTAAACATCTGATCCCACTGATTATCTTTTCTTAATACTAGCCCCCCTGCTATTATTTGTCCTTCATTATTAAAAAAATCAACATAGGCTAACTTAAAGAAATCCCTTTTTCCATAATAATTTCTATTTTTAAAATGTATTAAAGTATTTTCATATGCTTTTTTTATAACTTTTATATCATTACTTTCCCAAACCTTTCTATCTAATGGTGATTCGAATTTAACTTTCTTAATATTTGAAGGATTTATTTTGAAAATATCTATTGTTTGCTTTTTAACCTCTAATGTATTAAAAATATCCTTAAATATCCCATCTACATTTTCCAACTTATAAGAATCATTTATTAATTTTCCACTCTTCATTACATACTGCACTTTTATTTTACAACCAGTTTTATCATAGAAATTTTCCTTTGTTTTCAATTTTTTATAAGTGTTTAACATTTTTTTTATATTTTCATTCTGGGATAACTCAATACAATGTTTCCCTTCGCTACTTTTTTCTGAAAATATAATTTTCACCTTACTTATCTCTTCTGCTTTAAGGCTATTTTTTTTATCACATCCATATAAATTTAAAACTAAAGATATCATAATAATAAAAAGAATCTTTGTTTTCATATAAATTTCCTCCAAAATAATATATATAAATCTCTATTAGTTAAGACGATTAAAATCCATGAAATGTTTCAATTATTAAGTATATTTAACATTTTATTGAAGATTTCTCTAGAATATGTTTGTAATCTCTTTATGTATTTTACCATTTATACTAAGATATGGCAATTTTAAAACTAAAAAAAGTAAGGCTTTCGCCCTACTCAATTAACTATACATTTATATATTTAACTTTATTACCACACCAATCTAAATATCTTTCAAAATCCATAAAAGAAATTGTTACCGTTGCAGTATTTATATTTGGTTGAAAATTAATATTTTCAAAATACCTCAAATCAGTGTCTATTAAAACTTTTACTTCTCTTTTTCTATCATTCATAAGTCTAAAAGGAGTTATAGCTCTAGATTCAATCCCTAAATATTTCATAAGTACCTTTACTGAAGCAAAGTTTATCCTATTTTCCTTTAAATATTTTGCTAAATTTTTGAAATTAACTTCCTTTGTACTTTCTATTATTAATAAATAATGATTATTTCCGTTTCCACTACGTAAAAATAAATTTTTACAATGAACTCCCTTTATCTTTTTATTAAATTTATTCGCCTCTTTAGTAGAGGAATATGGAGGGTGTTGGTATTTTTTATAGGGAATATTTAACTCATCTAGCATTTGATATACCCTTATTTCATCATTAAGCATAAAAACATCCCTTCTAATTTGGCCTATTATTAATATACTCTAATTTTTCTATACTAAACATTAATAATAGGAATATCTTTTAGCATTTACTATATTAAAATTAATCTTGTATTCCTTAGTTAATTTTTCATTTAAATCCTTCTTAATATTTCTTAATTTTTTTTCATCTAATACAGTATCTGAAAAAATTGTAATATCAATCTTATTTTCATCTACTTCAATTCTTTCAATTCTATAGTTTATATCAAACAGATTACTATTAATAGTTTTAGTTATAATTTCACCTGGTTTTTCATAATAAAACTGATATAGAGTTAATGATCCTAGAGGAATACTAAGTACTATAACCGATACAACAATTAAGGATAAACTTTTTTTCACTATCTTATCTGCCTTATGTTTATACCAAACCTGTGGTTTTAAACCCTCAAGATAAAATATTCCTATTGTTGATAAAATTAAAGCTAAATAGTTTCCTGCTAATAATAAAATAGAACCACCTATCATTGTCGCTTCAGGCATAGTCACTCCTAAACCAATTGTAGCCATAACTGGAAGTAAAGAGGCTGCTACCATTACACCTACTAATCCAGATTTAAGATTTCCTTTAATTAAAACATATGCACCTGCTGCTCCTGCTGAAAGTGCTATTAAAACATCTGCTAAAGTTGGTCTCATCCTTATAAGTAAAGAATTATTTAATTCTACATTAGGAATTATTAAACCAAATATTGCCCCAGTTCCCACTGCTATAGTGATAGCAACAACCTCTGCTAATAATCCTTGTTTTATCAATTTAGACTTGCCTAATACTATCCCTATTGATATAGCTATTATTGGTCCTAAAACTGGAGCTATAACCATACCTCCCACTATTACAGCAACATTATCTAATATAAGTCCTAAAGTTGTTATTACAGAAGAAAATATAACAAGCATAATATATTCAAGATCTGCTTGAGATTTACTGTTTGCAAATGTAACTAAAGATTCCCTTGTAGCTCTAAAAGAAGCCTTTGTTAGTTTCTCCTTATTTCTAGGTATAACTGTATCCGGTGTAAATATAATTAAGCTTCTCTCATCATCGTTTTCAAAATCAAATTTACTTGTAAGACCATCTAAAAAAACATCCATATCTCCATATACAAGATTAATTATTAATAAATCCCCTGATTTTGATTCTATAAGTTTATAATCTTCAATATCAACTCCCATTTCCTCTAATAATGAAACAGCTTTATTTCCCTCATTTCTTTTAAAGGTGGCATGGACTATTTGCATAATATACCTCCTATATTTTATAGTAAATATATTTTTCCACAAATAGTCCTATTTATATCATTAATTTTTTACAAATACTTAACTTAAAATTAATTATTAGCTGTTAGTATAGAATTAAAGGAAATAAAAAATATTCTAAGAAAAGTTAATTAAAATTAAAAAGGGGTTGATTTAAATGAAAAGATGTATCTTTATTTTATTTTTAGTGACCATTGTAAGTTTATTAGTTATACTATCTGAATCTAGTAATAACATAATACTTTTAATCCTTGCATTTATATTATTAATTTCTAGTAGTTTTATAGAAATATATTTATCTCTAAAGCCAGCTAATTTTAACTCAACTACCGATTTATCATATAATGATTCTAACTAATCATAACCATACCATTATTAAAAGCTTTTTCATCATTATTTTCTAAACCGAAAAGAGCTTCCTGTATAGGAAAAGTACTAGCATAAAACTTAGCTCTTTTAATATAAGAATCTACTTGTGGATATAACTTTCTTAGCTTTAATATGAAATCTTCTCCATAACCAAAGGGCCCTATTAATGATGCTATATCAACCGCTGGGTCATGTATTTTACTTTCACTAAAATCAATAACACCAATAACTCTTTCTCTATCTTTATCAAATAAAATGTTACTTGGTCCAAAATCTCCATGTACTAAAGTGGGCTTGTATTGAAAATTCATACTATCTTTAAAAAATTCATCGAATTGCTTCTCAATTTTTTTCCAAGTCTCTTCCTTCATATATACATATAATTTCTCTCTTATTTTCATATACATATCAAGCCAATATTTATAATTATTTACTACTTCAATTTCTATAGGTAATTTATTAATAGGAATACTATGTAATTCTTTTAAAAATATAGAAAGATCTTTAGCTAAAACACTTATATTATTTATTTCTTTAAATATACTTTTATATAAGGGCTCACCACTTATTTTTTTATAGCCTACAAAATCTTCTCCTACCCTTTTATTTTCTAAGGATTTAAACTTATATTTAGGTATATCTATACTTAAATAATTATTAATGCGTTCTAAAAGTTTATCTTCCCTTATCATATTATCTATACCATTTTTAAACTTAGGAAACCTAAATATGTACTCATGATTTATTATAAATATATTATTATTTTGTCCTTCATGACCTAAGACAATATTTTCTATTTTAAATTTGGGATATGAACTTTTTATTATAGTTTTTACATTTTCTAAATTGGTCATTCCTTACACTCCTTAAAATTTTAAGTAGTAATATTAATACCCTAAATCTTGATTTACTATTAAAAGTTTCATTCTATCCTTTTCATATTGACCTTCTATAATTACAAAATTAAAACATACCCTTTCGTTATTACAATTTACACACCTTTTAAAAGTAACACATGGTGGATTATAACCAGCACTTTTTGCATTCATAGGTGCAGCCTTTTCTCTAGCTCTTTTTTTAGCTTCTTCTATTGTTTTTACTATTTTATTTTTTCCAACAACAACTATTATATTTAACGGTCCATAAATAATCGCAGCTACCCTATTTCCACTATGATCTATATTTACGATGTATCCATCTTCACTTACTGCATTACTTTCTGTTATATACCAATCTGCTAACAATGATTTACTTTTTATTTTTTTTACTTTGAATCTTATCCTTAGCTAAGGTTTTATCATATACAATATTACCTCTATTAATTAGACTTTTACTGATTCCCATTGTTTTTAATGGTTTTGAATTTCCTATTCCACTGATAAATTTTTAGAAATTAAACTTAGTATTTTTTCCTTTGCAGACTTTAAATCATCAAAATATTCAACGTCTATATTTCTCATTTTAAAATTTTTAATAAGTTCTTGCTTTTTCAAATTTTCTACTCCTTTATTAACTTAATATAAAATGTTTCATTATATTCCTCTTTAGTTTCTACTTTAAATCCTAATTCTTTTGCTAATTCTTCATAATACTTAATCGATTGCTCTTTTTTCCAGAATACACCATAACCTGTTTCTATTGTTTTTTCTTTTATTTTCACCTCTAAAGGAACAATAAATCCTATTTTCCCTTCTTCTTTTTGTGGCATTTTTACATCCCAGATATGAAATTCACCATTCTTTTTTAATACCCTATAGGCTTCTTTAAATACTTTTTTATGATCTTTTTTAGGTATATACATTAAAGAAAAAAATGCAGTAACAGTTTCAAAATAATTATCTAGAAATTTTAAATCCTTAGCATCCATAACTATCTTAAGTCCATAGTCTGGTGTTTCTTTAAGTTCGTCTTCACTTAAATCAATAGCCACAGTATTATTATTTTTTAACTGTAATATTATACCTTCTCCTCCCCCACCTAAATCAAGTGTTTTTCCTTTTAATTTAATATCTGAAATATCTACTATTTGTTTTTTTAACATTTTACTTTGTTTCAAAAACGTCTCTTTATCCATATAAGCCTCCTTATTTCATTATTAAAATAATCTATACCTTTAAATCCTTTACCTAAGTTTTATTAAAGACCATTTAAAACGAATAGGGTCCCTTGTAAGTAACCAAATTTCTTTAAATATCCCCTTAGGTATTTTTATTTTATCAATATTCTCTTTAAAATCTGAAATATGAAAAATAGGCGAGGCATTTCTTACTAACAAAATACAGGGATGTTTAGTTATATAAGATGGACCTATTAATCTTTTTTTCTTTAATAATCTATTTAATCTATCAATAAGTTTATTTATATCTTCTATTTTATGCTCTATATTTTCAGTCCTTCCTAGAAGCATCTTAGCCTCAGTAGAGTCATAAAATAAATGAGTGATTTCTAAACCTAATTTAAAACCTTCATCATCAATTATAATAGCATCAGGAATTTCTTGTTGCCTTAAAAGTGTATAATTTTTTTCTGCTATATTATTATAATTAGTTAAAAATAAATCTATAGCAGTTTTTTCTAATCGCTTCTTTTCCCTATCATGCTCATTCATTAAACTCCCCCTTTTTTATAGCTTTTTATATTGTATGATAATTCTAAAAATATATTATTTTTCTCTTTTTTAGTTCTATCTTTATTTTTTTACTCCACGACCCTTTTTCTTAATATTCTATCTATTTATTATATTTTTAAATCCACAATAAATATTGTGGATTTTTTTAAGCTATGTTATCTTGTTTTATAATGACTTCTAATAGTTTATATGAAAGTTCTATCATTTTTCCGTTATTTGACGAGTTATAAATTTCAACTCTTTGATTTTCATTATTCTTATATATCATATTTGAATTTTCAAGTATATTTTTTAAATGTTTAGCTGTTCCTAAATTACCATCAACAATTTTAATGTCATAGCCTAAAACATTCTTAATAATATCTTTTAAAAAAACAAAATGAGTACATCCTAATACTATAGCCCCTATTTCTTCTAAATTCACATTATTAAAATAGTTTTTAATTTGTTTTTTTGCCTTTTCTCCCTGAATATTTCCATTTTCAACCATACAAACCAATTCAGGCGCAGGTATTTTTATAATATCATCCTCTATATTAAGTTTCTTTAGTAAATTTTCAAATTTCTTTTCCTTTAATGTTATAGGAGTTGCTAAAGCTACTATCTTTTTGTTCTTTGCCATTCTAATAGCAGGTTTAACTGCAGGTTCCATACCTATTATAGGTATATTATACTTTTTCCTAAGGATTTTAACAGCAGCACTTGTTGCAGTATTACAGGCAATAACTATACCTTTAACTCCCTTAGATATTAAAAAATCACATACATTAATTGATAGATTAACTATCTCTTCTACACTTTTTAAACCATAAGGAGCATTATTTGAATCCCCATAATAAATAAAGTTTTCATTAGGCATTAATTTCATTAAATCCCCTAAAACACTTATACCTCCCATACCTGAATCAAAAACTCCTATGGATAGTTCACTCTTATTAAAATCCATAAATTTCCTTCCCTTCAAAATATCATCTTATTAATACTATAACATATTTATTATATTTATATTATTTTATTCATAATATTTTATGTTAATAATTTGTTAGGATTATCCAAAAAATACTGTACTCTTTTATAAAATTTACCCATATGGATACCATCAACTAAAGCGTGATGTGCTTGTACTGAAAGTGGCATCAGTATTTTGTCATTTTCTGAAAAGTATTTCCCAAAAGCTATTCTAGGAATACTATCTACTGGATTCATATGTATAGGATGTGTGACACTTGTAAATGACACCCATGGCATACTAGTAATATATATACGATCATCCTTTGCTTCATCCTCTAAATCAAGTTCTTTTCTTTCCATCATTCTATTTACATCTTCTAAAAATGTTTTAAAATCTTTATAGTAAGTAGCTTTACAAAAGCTAAATATATCTCCTTCATTCATTTTAGTAAATGAAGGATGTACAATATCATGTTCTACTACTAATCCATCCCTAATTCTATATCTAAATTCTTTTATTTCATTAATAGTTGTTGTTACAAGATATAATAGACTCTTAAAAAAATTAAGGTCATTTATTTTTATATATGAATAAAAGCTTGTAATATCTACATTAGCACATATATTTATATGGGGATAGTCCAAATTATTGAAATGTTTAAAATGTTTTTTCCTATCCCAATTTTCCATGTCTATATATTTCATATACTCCTCCATAATTAATTATTTTTAAACTTTGTTTATACTCTTTGCTGCTAAAGCTCCAGTTGAAAAGGCAGCCTGTATATTATACCCCCCTGTATCTCCATCTATATCTAAAACTTCACCTATGAAAAAAAGTCCCTTTATTTTTTTTGATTCCAATGATTTTGAGCTTATTTCTTTTAAAGATACTCCTCCCCTTGTGACCATTGCTATATGAAAACCACTTAAGTTTTCAATTTCAAAAGGAAATTCTGTTAATGCTTTAATTAAACCCTTTCTTTCATTTTTGGTTAATTGAGAACACAATTTTTCTTCATTTATATTTAATATATCTAATATTTTAGATACAAATCTCTTAACTAAATTATATCTTTTTAACAGTGTTTTTATCATATCCTTACCGGATTTATTTAAATCTTTTAAAAAAAGATTTCTAAATTCATCAATATTTTCCGCATTAACAAAATTTATTTTTATAATATCCTCTGGATACATATATCTAGAATTATTTAATATTCCAGGACCGGATAATCCTTTATGGGTTATTAATATATCCCCATTAAAAGAATCTATTTTTTTATTATTTCTCCATAAAGAAAATTTACATTTTTCAAAACTTATACCTGATAAATCTTTTAAATTAAAGTCTTTAATATCTAATGAAGTTAAAGCTTCTAAAGGCTTTTTTAATTTATGATTTAACATTTTTATAAACTTATATCCATCCCCAGAAGAACCAGTTTGAGGATAGGATTTTCCACCTGTTGCAATCACTAAATTTTTTGCCTTATATATTTTTTTTAAAGTTTTTACTTTAAAATTATAATCACTTTCAGAAATAGTTTCTAAAACAGGAGTATTATATTCAATTTTAACTTTATTTTTTATACACTTATTAATTAAAATTTCTAAAACATCTTCAGAATTTAGACTCTTTGGAAAAACCTTACCACTATCATAAGTTATTATATCTAGTCCGTTTTTTTCAAAAAAATCTATTACATCTTTATTATTTAGATTATTGAATGCATTTTTTAAAAATCTCCCATTATCCCCATAATGATTAAAAAATTCTCTAACATTTCCACTATGGGTAATATTACATTGCCCTGCTCCGGCTAATAAAAGCTTTTTTCCTGGTTTTTTATTCTTTTCTAGTACTAAAACTTTTTTATTGGTTGTATCTATTGATAATGCAGCAAATAACCCTGCTGGTCCTGCTCCTATAATTATTACATCATAACTTTCCATATAATCCTCCAATCAATCCATTAAACCTTTTAAAAAGATTATAGCATAAGTATTTAAGCTAATAAAATATTTAATTTTCATCCTTATTAATAAATATATCTTTTAAACATATTATTTAGCATCCAACTATTTATATATACTTTTTACAAAAAAATATTATTTTTACTAATTAAAATCTTATATCAATTCTTAAGCTTGTAATTTTTCCAGCATTACTTTCATATTATTTTCTTGTATGGTAAAATATACAAGAGTGATTGATTTTAAGGAGATGATTTTATGGGGATATTTAATAGGTTGAAAAATGTTATTAAAGCGAATAAAAATGCAAATTACAATCCCAAAGAAAGAAATTTATTTAATATGCAAGTAGGAGATATTGTAAGTATTGAAGAAGTAGATTATGAAGTTGAAGCTTTAATTAAATATAATGACCACGGATGGAAGTGGACTGAATATAAGTTAAAGGATTCTAGAAAAACATATTGGTTAAGTGTAGAACAAGATGATGACTTAGAAATAAGTTTATTTGAAAAGATAGTTAGTACTATATCTACCCCACCAAAAACATATGAATATAAAGGTATTAAATATTATATGCAAGAAGGAAGTGAAGCTATTATTGAAGATATTCAAGGTAATTTAAATCTAGTTAAAGGTGAACAGGTAGATTATTTTGAATATAGTGATGAAGATGGTGAAAATTTATTATCAATCGAAATATGGAATGGAGATATAGAAATGAGCATAGGTAGATGGGTAGAAAACTACAATGTAGAAATTTTCCCAGGAAGTTAATTTAATATGAAAGGGGGTTAATAAATGAAGAGTAAATATTTATCAGGCATTTTAGTAATATTTGTTATGGTTGTTTTCTTTTCTATAGTTTTATTTCCTACTTCCATTGCAAAAGCAATAAATAAAGATGACACCTTTAAGTATACCACTAGTTTAACTGGAAATTATGACTATTCAGATAAAGCTACTGTCTATACAACAAATATGGATGTTTTTTCCACAGCTAAATACATTATTGAAAAAAGAAAACCTAGATATTATAGTGATTTAAGCAATAAAGAATCTATACAGCTTACCTATGATGATTATTACATATTAGTATATAAAGGTGAAAATTCTAAAACTTTTGTTCAAGTTTCTTCCCGCAAATTTGTTCATAGAAATGGTTACCATGGAATATACAGACCCTTTAATAGAAACATTATAGTATTTTATGATAAATCCTATAAAACAAGGGGTTATTATAGTACCGATAATGAAAGATATGGTGGCGGTTATGATAAAACCTTTAATTCTAAAATAAATACAAAGTCACGCACTGGAAGTACAAAATCAAGGTCATCCCTTGGTGGCGGATTAAGCTTTGGTAAATAATTAATAGAGAGGAGAATTTAATATGAGTATATTAGCAAATGGATTTGTTTCAACTATTATTTATGCTATTTTAGGTTTGTGTTTAATGTTTATTGGCTATAAGTTTTTTGATTTAATAACTCCTTATAATTTCTCAGAAGAAATTAAAGAAAAAAACCCTGCAATAGGTGCAGTTATAGCAGGTATTTTTATAGCTACAGCAATTATTATTAAAGCATCTATCGTATAATAAAAAATTTAGGAGGTTAAAATTATGAATCCAATTATATCAACTATATTATATTTTGCAATTGGTATGATCTTTTGTGCAATAGGTTATAAAATATTTGATTTAATTACACCCTTTGATTTAAATGAAGAAATAGATAATCATAATTTAGGAGCAGGATTATCAGTAGCAGGTATATTTATTGCTGTTGCTATTGTTGTAAGCTCAGCAATTATATAATAATATAAGGTTATATTATATTTTGGAGGTTCCCTATGACAGATAATACTGATAATAAAAATTCTAACAAACTTAATGCTACTCCATTACTATTAGCTGTATTTATAATAGCTATATGTGGAATTATATATGAATTAATAATTGGAGCTATTAGCTCATATCTACTAGGAGATAGTGTTAAGCAATATTCAATAACAATTGGATTATTCATGAGCGCTATGGGGATTGGATCTTATACTACAAAACATTTTCAAAAGAATTTATTTGATGTTTTTATTTCTATAGAATTACTTATAGGTTTAGTGGGGGGATTATCTGCAATCTCCCTATTTTTTGCCTATGGATATAGTGAAATATATCATCTTGTTATGTATATTACTATAATAATTATAGGAATACTAGTAGGCTTAGAAATCCCTATAATAACAAGGATAATAGAAAGTGAAGAAAATAATCTACGATTAACTATCGCGAATGTTTTAAGTTTTGATTATATTGGTGCTTTACTTGGTTCTATCTTATTTCCTATTATATTATTACCTAATTTAGGACAAATAAGAACAGCTTTTTTAGTAGGTTTTATAAACATTTTAGTAGCAAATCTAGTTATTTATAAGTATAAAGACTATATAAAAAATATTAAATTAATGAAAGTTTCGGCATTTATATTTGCCCTATTAATTATTATAGGTTTTTTCACAGGGAACTATACTGGAAGCATCATAGAAGACAACCTATATAGAGACAAAATAATATATAGACAACAAACAAAGTATCAAAAGATGATTATTACTAAACATCGGGATGATTTAAGAATGTTTTTAAATGGTAATATTCAATTTAGCTCCCTTGATGAGTATAGATACCATGAAGCATTAGTTCATCCTGCAATGTCACTTTCTAAAAATAAAGAGAATATACTTATCTTAGGTGGCGGCGATGGTCTTGCTGCAAGGGAGATCCTTAAATATGATGAAGTTAAGGATATTGATCTTGTAGATTTAGACAAGGAAGTCACCTCTTTTTGTAGTAATAATCCTTTAATAACTAAGTTAAATAATAACTCCCTTAATAATAAAAAAGTTAATATATATAATGAAGATGCTTTTAAGTATCTAGAAAATAGTAAAGAATTATTTGATGTTATAATAGTTGATTTACCAGATCCTAATAATGAATCATTAAATAAGCTCTATACTAATATATTTTATCGTCTTATAAAAAAACATCTACGTAGAGGCGGAATGGTTTCAATACAATCTACAAGTCCTTATTACGCTAATGAAGCCTATTGGTGTATAAGAAAAACAGTTAAATCAGAGGGTTATTTTACAACTGGATATCATCTGAATGTACCATCCTTTGGTGACTGGGGTTTTACTTTAGCATCAAATGAAAATTTTTCAAAGGAAAATATTGAACTTAAAATACCCACTCGATATCTTAATAATGAAATAATAAATAGTTTATTCACTTTTAGTAAAGATACAAAATTAAAAGAAAAAGTAAAAATAAATAGTTTAACTAATCCAGTTTTACTAAATTATTATCAAAAAGCTTGGAATAGTTACTAAATATAAATAAGGGGGAATAGGATGATAGCTGTCTTTATAAACACGCTTAAAGCCCTACATATTTCAATTAAAAAAAGTAATATCTATAAGTTACTGACTGTAGGATTTATTAGCTTAATAATATGTTCTCTAGGCTTTTATTATTTTGAGCATCCAGTAAACCCTGAACTTGGCATAAATGATGCTTTCTGGTGGGGAATTGTTACTTCTACTACAGTTGGATATGGCGATTTTTTTCCTACAACTTTTCAAGGTAGAATTATAGGCATATTACTTATGGTAATAGGAATCAGTGCCTTTGGTTTTATAACTGCAGCTGTAGCTTCAGCTTTTGTTGAAAATAAACTTAAAGAAGGGATGGGACTTATGGATATAAAATTTGATAATCATATAGCTATTATTGGATGGAATAGTAAAAGTGAGATTATATTACAGGAATTAATAAAAGATAATCCAGATTCTAATATTTTAATTGTTGATGAGAGAGAAAAGCTTTTACTAGATTATAAAAACGCTTATTTTGTCCATGGTGATCCTACTCAGGATGAAACCTTAAAAAAAGCTAATATAAAAAATGCAGATACAGTCATTGTTGTTGCGGATGAAAAAATAGGAAATGCCCGTATGGCTGATGCTAAATCAGTATTAATATGTTTAGCCGTTGATAAGCTTAATACTAATATTCATTTAATTGCTGAAGTATTAAATAAAGAAAATGTATCCCATTTTCAAAGAGCAAATGTTAATGATATCATAATCAGTAATGAAATGAGTAGTAGAGTAATGGTAAGAAGTGCTCTTTATAAAAATGTAAGTTTAGCACTAAAAGAACTTCTAACGAATACCTATGGTAATGAAATATATGAAAGTAAAATAAAAGATGAAGATGTAGGTATTTCTTTTAAGGAATTATCATCAAAGTATATGGATAAATATAATGCTATTATTCTTGGTATTGCTAATGGCGATGTTTTATTAAATCCAGATAAAGATCAGCCTGTTAAAAAGGGAGATATAATTATATATATATCTAAAGAAAAACTTTAATGTATCCAAATTTTTTATAAATTTTAGGGAATATCTATTAGATATTCTCTAATTTATTATATCCATCTATTTTTTTACCTTCTTAAATGTGTATTAATTATATTATCATCTGTTAAAGTCCTAATTCTACCGACTTATATATATAACTATCCTTAGCCTACGTAATTAAATTAGATATTAAACTAGTCTTAATTTTCCTATAAAATATCCTTTTTTTAAAATTATGTTTTTTTCTATGCTAATCTTTGTTAAAATATTAATTAATAACTTTAATGTGTTAAATTGTATTAAGTATAGTGCTTTATACACATTTTCCTTTGTTATTTAAGATTTAAATATATATTACTAAATCCTTTTAAATGGAAGAAGGTATATTATGAAAAAAGCAATAATTATGAACATTCAAAAGTTTTGTGTCCATGATGGTCCAGGGATTAGAACTACTATTTTTTTTAAGGGGTGTCCTTTAAGCTGTATTTGGTGTCATAATCCAGAAAGTCAAAGTTTTAATAAAGAAATTATGTTTAATTATGAAAAATGTAATAAATGTGGTGAATGTATAAAAAGATGTAAGTCTAAAGCATTATCAATCAAGAAAGATAATATACACTATGATTCATCCCTTTGTAATTTCTGTGAAAACTGTATAGACTTTTGTATTAACAATGCAAGAAATTTAGTAGGTAAACTTTTTAGTGTTTCTAAGTTAATGAAAGAAATTGAAAAAGATATGATTTTTTATGAAGAATCCGGTGGAGGTGTTACTCTCTCTGGTGGCGAAGCTATGGAACAAATAGACTTTATTAAAGATTTAGTTAAACAATGTAAACATAAGGGAATATCTGTTGCTATTGACACATGCGGTTATACTTCCTTTCAAAATTTTGAAAATATATTTAATTATGTAGATACATTTTTATACGACATAAAACTTATTAATTCAAATAAACATAAGAAATATGTTGGAGTGTATAATGAACTTATCCTTAAAAATCTAAGAAAGCTTTCTGATAAAGGGGCTAATATACACCTTAGATTACCACTTATAGAACCTGTTAATACTTCTGATGATGATATATATAATCTTTTAGATTATTTAAAAGATATAAATATTTCTAAAATAAATTTATTACCATACCATAAAATAGGTAGTCATAAGTATAAAAAACTTAATATTAAATATGACTTTAATTCTATGAAAAAACCTTCTGATAAAAGATTAGAAGAAATAAAATCACTTTTTAAAAACAATAATTATAATGTTAAAATAGGGGGTTAATAAAATGAAAAGAGGATTCAATGAAAGAACTAAAAAACTAAGAGAAGAAAGTATTAAGACCCAACCTTTTATATCAATAGAAAGGGCTAAATTATATACTGAAGCTTATAAGAAATATGAAGGATGTGTTTCTACTCCTATATTAAGAGCATTATCCTTTAAATACTTTATGGAAAATAGAAGTTTATGCATTAATAATGGAGAATTAATTGTAGGAGAAAAAAGCGAAAAGCCCCAGGGTGCTCCAAGTTTTCCAGAGTTATGTTGTCATACTTTGAAAGACTTTGATGTAATGGATTCAAGGGAAAAAATTTCTTTTAAAGTTTCTAAGGATGCTAGAAAAATCCAAGAAGATGAAATAATCCCCTATTGGAAGGATAAATCAATTAGAAAGAAAATATTTGATTATATGTCAGATGATTGGATTGATTGTTATGAAAACGGTATATTCACTGAATTTATGGAACAAAGAGCCCCTGGCCATACAGTTGCTGATGGTAAAATATATAAAAAAGGCTTCTTAGATTTTAAAAAGGATATTCAAAGGGAAATTGATAACTTAGATTATATTAATGATAAAGATGCCTATGATAAATTAAACCAATTAGAGGCTATGAAAATATCCTGTGATGCTATTATTATTTATGGTAAACGTTATGCTAAATATGCAAGAGAACTTGCTGAAAATGAAACTGATGAAAAAAGAAAAAAAGAGTTACTTTTAATTGCAAAAAATTGTGATATAGTTCCAGCTAATTCTCCAAAGAACTATCATCAAGCTTTACAAATGTATTGGTTTGTTCATATAGGAGTAACCACTGAACTGAATATATGGGATGCATTCAGTCCAGGAAGACTTGATCAACACCTTATCCCCTTTTATAGAAATGATATGGAAGATGGTATTATAAATGATAAAAAGGCCCGGGAATTACTTGAATGTTTATGGATTAAATTTAATAATCAACCTGCCCCTCCTAAAGTTGGTATAACTTTAAAAGAAAGCGGAACTTATACTGATTTTGCTAATATAAATACCGGTGGTATAACACCTGATGGATTTAATGGTGTAAACGAAGTAAGCTACCTTATATTAGATACTATGGATGAAATGAAGTTATTACAGCCAAGCTCTAATGTGCAAATTAGTAGAAAAACCCCTAAAAATTTCTTAAAAAGAGCCTGTGAAATATCAAAAAAAGGATGGGGACAACCGGCTTTTTATAATACTGATGCTGTTATTCAGGAGATGTTAAATGCATCTAAATCCATTGAAGATGCTAGAGAAGGTGGAGTTAGTGGTTGTGTTGAAACTGGGGCTTTTGGTAAAGAAGCATTTATTTTAACTGGTTACTTAAATATCCCCAAAATATTAGAGATAACTTTAAATAATGGTTACGATAAGGTCTCAAAAAAACAGTTGGGGATAAAAACTAAAGACCCTAGAGAATTTAAATCCTTCGATGAATTATTTGAAGCTTTTAAAAAACAACTACATCATTTTATTGACATAAAAATTAAAGGTAATAATATAATTGAAAGCATTTACTCTAAACATATGCCTGCTCCTTTTATGTCAACTATAATTAGTGATTGTATAACTAAGGGTAAAGATTATAATGCTGGTGGTGCTAGATACAATACTAATTATATTCAAGGTGTTGGTATAGGTACAATAACTGATTCTTTAGCTTCTATAAAATATAATATTTATGATAATAATAAATTTAGTTTAGATGAATTATTAAAAGCTATTGATGATAACTTTGAAGGTCATAGACAAATATTAAATATAGTGAAAAATAAAACCCCTAAATATGGTAATGATAATAACTATGTAGATAAAATAATGAAAGATATATTTGATGCCTTTTATTTAGAAGTTACAGATAGACCTAATATAAAGGGTGGAAAATATAGAATAAATATGCTACCAACCACATGTCATGTTTATTTTGGTTCGGTTATGACAGCAAGTGCAAATGGAAGACTTGCCTATAAACCTACTTCAGAGGGTATATCACCTGAAAAAGGTGCTGATACAAATGGGCCGACTTCTGTTATAAAATCAGCTTCTAAAATGGATCATTTAAAAACCGGCGGTACCCTTTTAAATCAAAAGTTTACACCTTCAGTAGTATCAGGAGATGAAGGTCTTGAAAATATGGCTTCATTTATTAAAGCATACTTTACCATGGATGGACATCATATTCAATTTAATGTTATTGATAAGGAAACGTTAATCGATGCTCAAAATAATCCTGATGAATACAATGATTTAATAGTAAGGGTTGCTGGATATTCAGATCATTTTAATAATTTAGATAAAGCCTTACAGGATGAAATTATACAAAGAACCGAACAATCCTTTTAAACTAATTTAAAATGGATGGCTTAAAATACTTTTAAGTCATCCATTTATTATATTAATCCCTTGTTTTCACCTTCGTTTACGGTTTATATAACTCCTTAAATATGCATTATAACTTAATATTACTTTCATTACTAATAAAAGTAATATTACCCATGTATTTTATATTGATAATTCATTATTCCGATGATATCGTAAAACTTACGAAGGGAGAGACTTTATGAAAAAAATTATTATAATTGTTATTTCACTACTTATATTTATTAATACCCCCACCAGTTCACTAGCTACTTCCTATGTAATGCATACTGTTAACAAAGGAGATACTCTTTGGAATATCTCAAAGGATTTTAATATTGACATTGATAAACTTAAAAACTTAAATGACGATATAGAAAACAAACTATATCCAAATAAACTAATAAAAATTAAACCGATATCAAATATATCAATTAAAGTTAATAATAAATTACTTAATCCTGATAAAAGACCTTATTTAGAAAATGACCGTACCTTTGTACCTATTAGATTTATAGCAGAAGCTTTAAATGTAGATGAGATTATATGGAAAAGTAATAGTAAAACAGCCATATTAAAAAAAGATGATAAAATAATAAAACTTCCTATCGGATCTAAAACTGCTAGGGTAAATAATACATATATAAAGCTTGATTCTTATATAAATATTTATGAAGGAAGAACCTTTGTGCCCGTACGATTTGTTTCTGAGATATTTGATTGTATGGTAGGTTGGAATCAAATAAATTATACAGTTTTAATAGATACCACGAATGATTATAACAAAGACTTATATTGGTTATCTCGAATAGTACATGCAGAAGCTAGTGCAGAACCCTTTGAAGGTAAATTAGCAGTTGCTAATGTTATTTTAAACAGAAAAAAAAGTCCAGATTTCCCAAATACAATAAAAGGAGTAATATTTGATACTAAATATGGATATCAGTATACTCCTGCCTATAATGGAACTATCTATAATAATCCTTCATCAGAGAGTGTACAAGCTGCAAAACTAGCTTTAGAAGGTAAAAACAATATCTCTACTTGTTTATATTTTTTAAATCCTAGAAAAGCTGATAGTAATTGGATTATAGAAAATAAAACCTTTTATAAAAGGATATCTCTGCATGACTTTTACAAATAAATTAATCTTTATATTATACCACTAAAAGAAAGTAAATTACTTTTTAATGCAAAATAAACATATAAAAGTTGTATTAAACAAAGACCAACAAATAATTTGTTGGTCTTTGTTTGTAGTATATAAAAATACACTCATTGAAATTATCCTTTTTTAATAATATTTACCATATTATACATAACTTCGCCATCTAAATCCTTATTCCCCAGTATAATTATTAAAAACAATAAATCTATCAGAGTTATCATCTTTCCATATCCACATAATAAAAATCACTTCATCTTTTCTTTTATTTACTAGCCTCTATAACTAGGGGTAACTTACTTTTATCAAAGGAGTCTTTCCTGAAGCTACTAAAACAATTAATCTTTTTAAATCCTGCCTCCTTTAATAACTTTACTATTTCAGCTTTTGCTATTGGAAGTAACATAATTTTATTTTTAATTACTTTATTTTCATCCTTAATAATTAACTTAGTCTTAAATTCAATCAATCTATTACTTAGTTTATATTCCCTTATAAACTTTATTTTTTCATTCTCAATAGTAGGTAAGCCATTAAGATTTTCATTTAATACTTTTTCATAATTAATTACCTGAAATTTAAATTTTCCACCTTCTTTAAGTAATAATCTTATTTTTTTTAAAAGGTTTAAAATCTCTTTATTATTTTGTAAGTGGACTAAAGTATTACCAAAACATAATATTTCATCAAATATACTTTCTGAAAAATTATTATCTATATCAAGCATATTCATTTTATAAAAACTTAATTTATCATTCTCATATTCCTTTGCTATTGTAATCATATCTTTATCAAGGTCTATGCCTATCACTGAATGACCATATTCATTTATAGCCCTTGCTAATTCTCCTGTGGAGCATCCGATATCTAATATATTTCCATTACTAGCTAATCCGTCTAATGCAAACTCTAATTTTTCCCTTTTTAAAGGAAATATATATTCATAATAACTTGAAATACTAGTATAAAACAAAATAACCCCTCCTTTTTATACTTATATTATTACCCACATTATCTTTTTATAATTTCTTTAAATATTACTTTTATAAAGAAAATACCCAATAAAGTAGTAAGTTACCTCTACTCTATTAGGTATATTAAAAGGTAATATTTATTTACCCATTTTCTTTTTTAAAGCCTCTAATTCGTCAACCACTTCATCATCTTTCGATTGTAATTTATCAAACTCATCTTCTAATTCATCGCCATCCATAATATCATTAAGCTCTGCTTCTGCATCTGCTTGACTTTCTAGATTATCTACCTTTTCACTCATTTTAT
>VENA01000058.1 GCA_009711785.1 Bacillota bacterium | reverse complement strand
TGGTTTCATCTAAAGAAAATCGAACAGCTTTAATACTAAATATAATAGAGCTTATAGAAAAGTATAACTATGATGGTATTAACATTGATATAGAAGATGTGTTTATTGAAGATAGTGAAAATCTTTCATTATTTTATAAAGAGTTAGGAGAAGCTTTAGATAAGAAAGGATATATCCTTTCAGCTTCAGTACCTTCAAGGGTAAGTGATGAACCATTCAATCCATTTTCAGACCCATTTAATTATGATGCTATAGGTAAAGCTGTAGATGAATTTGTGGTAATGCTTTATAATGAACATGGTTGGCCTGGAAGTGGCCCAGGGCCTGTAGTTTCCATAGGATGGATGGAAAGAGTTTTAAAATATACAATAACTAAAATGCCAAGAGAAAAAGTAGTAGCAGCAGTAAGTGTATTTGGATTTGATTTTAATCTAACAACTGGAAAAAACACATATGTAACATATCAAGGAGCAATGGATTTAGCTAAGAAGTATGATAAGGAAGTTATATTTGATGAAGAAACTAAAACTCCAACCTTTTCTTATGTAGATGAAGAGGGAAATGAACATGAGGTTTGGTTTGAAAATGCAGAAAGTATATATGCAAAAATACAACTGGCATGGAAATTAGGAATAAAAGGTATAGCACTTTGGAGATTAGGTATGGAGGATGAAGAAATTTGGTCTATGTTAAAAGAAGATGTAGTTGTTAAGAAGTTTTAAGGCGGTTATTTAAAACCGTCTTTTTTTTTATTGATATAAATACTAAATTATGATTAAATGGTTATATATGGATTTAAGGAGGATAAGTAAATGCTAAAAGTAAATAACCTAAATAAGATGTTTAAAAAGACAATGGCTGTTGATGGAATTAGTTTCACATTAAATAAAGGAGATGTAGTTGGTCTTTTAGGACCTAATGGTGCTGGGAAAAGTACAACAATGAAAATGATAGCAGGTCTTTTAAGAAAAGACTGTGGAGATATAAAGATAGATGGAATAAATAATAATTTATTAAAAGCAAAGTCTAAGTTTACATATGTACCTGAAGTACCAGAACTTTATGAAATGTTAACTGTAAAGGAACATCTACATTTTATTGCAGATGCATATAATGTTGATAATTGGGAAGAAAAGGCTATTAAATTATTTAAAAGATATGATCTTTATGATAAGCAGGATAAATTAGCTAAAGAGTTATCTAAGGGAATGAAACAAAAGGTATCTATTTGTTGTGGATTATTACCTGAGCCTGAGCTATATTTATTTGATGAACCAATGATAGGATTAGATCCTAAGGCTATCAGAGAAACTAAACTTATATTTAAAGAATTAAGTGATCAGGGTAAAACAATTTTTGTAAGTACCCATTTGCTTGATAGTATAGAAAATCTTTGTCATAGAGTATTAGTTATGAAAAATGGAAGAATAATAGCCGATGGAGATGTTAAATCCCTTAAAAATAAACTTAGTAATGGTAAAGGGTCTTTAGAAGAATTATTCTTAGAGGTGACTAAGGATGAATAGTTATAAATCACTTTTTAGAAAAGATATTTGGACTTTAAAAAATTATATCCTTGAAATAAAAAATGATAAAAAGAGGTTGATTATATATCTATTGTATATTTTTTGGATAGGTTCAATATTAATAGACGGTTTTTCTAAATTAAATAGAAATAAAAGTGAGATGATTACTTCTATAGGAAGTGAGTATATAGCTGCTTTAATAACATTTATAGGTATAGTTATTTTGATGTATAACTTATATAAAGGATTGAATGAATCATCCACGTTTTTTTCCATGGGAGATGTTAATGTTTTATTTCAATCACCAATATCATCTAAGAAGATATTACTTTATCATATGGTTAAACAGTCTCTGATTAATTTCTTTGTATATGGAATAGTAATATTAGCTTTACTACCAACTATTGGAAATATAGTTAATATAGAAATTAGATATATAGGATTTATGTATTTAGGTTATATTAGTTTCTTATTATTAATAGAACCACTTAAATTTTTAATGTTTACTTTAATTACAAAGTATAAAATACAGAATTTTTTAAGTAAAATGATATATAGCCTTTTAGGGTTAATAATTGTATATATTATTTATCACCTAGTAAAAGCAGAGGATTTATTAAAGGGTATTATTAAAGCTATGAATGCTTACTATATTAATTACATACCAATTATAGGATGGGCTAAAAGTGCCTTTATGACTGCTATATATGGATATAGTTCATGGAGTTTAATAGCATTAATATTACAATTTACTCTTTTAGCACTTTTAGTTTTTATATCATATAATACAGCAAATGATTATTATGAAGATGTTTTAAGTGCTACTAATAAAAGGGAACTAAGAAAGAAACGCAAAAAGGGACTTAAAAAAAGAAAGAATTTTTTCTTATTTACTAAAAAAGGTAAAGTTAACGTAAAAAGTAAAAGGAAAGGTCCTTGGGCATTTATGTGGAGAGCTAAAGTTTATTATAAAAGAACGGATATACATCCCTATTTTAGTATATTAACAATATTTTCACTAATAGTAGGTTTAACAGTAGGTTATTTTACTAGAAACACTGAAGGGATAATTCCTATGTATATAGCTAATGGGGTTATTGCTTATATAATGTTTTTAATGTCTTCTGTTTATGTAAGTAACCATGAGCTAACAAAACCATATATATATTTAATTCCAGGTACATATATTGAAAAGATAATTGCAATGAATTTAGTTGATATTATTAGAATGACAGTTAATGCTTTTATGTTAAATATAGCTTTAGGATTAACTATAAAGGCTTCTTTAGTTACAATTATTTCTCTAGGTTTATTTTTAACAAGTTTTTATATTCTAACAGTATTTGCAAATTTTTTAGTTAGAATAATATTTCCTAATACTATAGACCATAAAACTCTTTTCCCATTATTTTTCATGCTACAGATATTATTAATGCTTATACCAGGAGCAATAATAGGAGGTATAGTAGCTACTTTAACCAATGCTTTAGGATTTTTTATAGGTGTTACTGTTACAAACTTTATTATAGTAGCAATACTTATTTTACTTAGCAGTAATATTTTTGAAAGATTAGAGTGGAAATAATATAGTAAGATTTCTTACTATATTATTCACTTTCCCATTCTGCTAATAATTTCTGGCAAGCTGCGATAGTAGCTTTATTAACAGTATCCTTAATATCTCCCCTTCCAAGCCAATCATTGCCTTCATTGATATATAAACTTTCTAATAAAGCTTTTAATTTATCAATAGTATAGGTATCATCACTTTCTTTTTGATATTTTAAATCTGTATATACTTTTTTAAATGTATCATTGTATTTTTCTTCTAAAATTTCATCAAGAAACAAAATAAATCCCCTCCCTAAAGTATTTACTTAAATATTACCCTAAGTGTTTAAAGTAATTCATGTTATAATTATAAGTAATGCTATATTAGTATAACCTATAGAAGAATAGTTAGAGATTAGATGTTTAAAGGTTTTATGTTGATAATATTGAATATTTATATAGGGATAAACACAAAATTAGAGAAAGAGGTAATAACTTATGTTTAAACCAATTAAAAATAAAAAGGTCTATGAGCATGTAATAGAACAAATACAAAATATGATTATTGATGGTGTGCTTAAACAGGGGGATAGGTTACCATCTGAAAGAGAATTAGCAAGTCAGCTTAATGTTAGTAGAACTTCTATTAGAGAAGCTTTAAGATCATTACAAATTATAGGACTTATAGAAAGTAGACAAGGAGAAGGTAATTTTATTAAAGAAAACATAGATGAGACATTATTTGAGCCTTTATCAATAATGTTTATGTTTAATAAAGATAAACCAGAGGATATATTAGACCTTAGAATAGCTATAGAAGTTCAAGCAGCATATTTAGCAGCTAAAAGGGTGACAGAAGAAGATAAAAAGGAATTAGAAAATATACTAAAAAAACTAAACAAAGTAGAAAAAGAAGGTAATGAAAAAATAAGGGCAAAATATGATAAGGAGTTTCATTATAAAATAGCAAAGATAACCGGTAATTATTTTATAATAAATTTACTTAATAACATATCATCACTAATGGAGTCCTTTATTATATATGCTAGGGAAATGATATTAAAGGCTGTTGATGATAAGAGCTTGTTAATTTATCAACATGAAAAGATATATAATGCAATAATCACCAATGATTCAGAAAAAGCTGCTTCTTATATGAGAGAGCACCTAGAGTTGATAAATACACATTTGATGTAATCACATGATTTAAAAATCATGTGATTTTTCATTGTTAATAAACAGACAATAGTTGAAAAATTCTGAAAACTATAATACCATTAAGTCAACAGGTGGTCATACCAATATACATTCCACATCACACATAGCAGTTAAATACTATGTTTTACTGTTTAGGAAAATTGGTATTACCATAATACCAATAAGGAGGGAAAGATGGTGAAAATAAAAGCTCCATATTATAAAGATTTTAAAGAAATAAATGTATCGGATGAGAATTTAGTAGGTGTTCTTAATTCTAAGGTGAATGATTATAAACCTCCATATACTGAGGAGGAAATAGTTAACAAAGCTTTAGATAAACCTACTAATAGTAAGAAGCTTGAACAATTAGTTAAAGATAAAGAAAACATGGTAATAATCACAAGCGATCATACAAGACCCGTACCAAGTAAAATAACAATGCCAATTTTATTAGAAAGAATAAGGAGTGTTAATCCTGATATAGATATTAAAATACTTATAGCTACTGGTTTTCATAGAGCATCAACCAAAGAGGAGTTAGTTGACAAATTCGGGGAAAAAATTGTTGAGAATGAAGAAATAATAATCCATGATTCTAGGGATAAAGATAGTTTAATAAAGGTTGGAACTCTACCTTCAGGGGGAGAGTTATGGTTAAATAAACTAGCAATGGAAACAGAGCTTTTAATAGCAGAAGGTTTTATTGAACCCCATTTTTTTGCTGGATTTTCAGGGGGCAGGAAAAGTGTTCTTCCAGGAGTAGCAGGTGCTAAAACAGTTCTTGCTAATCATTGTTCAGAATTTATTGCAAGTAAACATGCAAGAACAGGAATACTTGAAAATAATCCTATTCATAGAGATATGCTTTATGCCGCAACAAAAGCAAACCTAGCATTTATATTAAATGTAATAATAAATGAACAAAAAGAAATTATTAATGCTTTTTCCGGTGATAGTAAGGATGCACATAAAGCAGGATGTGACTTTTTATTAGATTTATCTAAGGTGAAAAAAGTAAATGCTGATATTGTAATAACTTCTAATGGAGGATATCCTCTAGATCAGAATATATATCAAGCAGTAAAGGGAATGACCGCAGCTGAAGCTACCTGTAATGAAGGCGGAGTAATAATTATGTTAGCAGCTTGTAATGATGGACATGGGGGAGAATCCTTTTATGAAAATCTAAAGAATTCAGAAAGTCCTAAAGAGGTTATAAATAAAGTATTAAAAGTACCAAGAAATGAAACATTACCAGATCAATGGGAGTTTCAAATTCTTGCTAGGATATTAACTAAACACACTGTAATTTTAGTTACTGATATGTGCGATCCTGAAATGATAAAAGATATGCATATGGAGCATGCTTATACATTTGAAGATGCATTAAATAAAGCTTATGAAATAAAGGGTAGTAAGGCTAATGTTGCTATTATCCCTGATGGAGTTTCAGTAATAGTTAAATCTTAATATTTTGAGTGGTAATACCATAATACCAAAGGAGGTCTTTATATGGAAATTCTAGTTTGTATCAAACAGGTCCCTGGTACTACTGAAGTAGAAGTAGATGAAAAAACTGGGGTATTAAAAAGAGATGGGATAGATTCAAAAATGAATCCCTATGATTTATATGCTTTAGAAACTGCTTTAAAGCTAAAAGAACAAATCGGAGCAAAGGTTACTGTAATAAGTATGGGTCCACCCCAAGCTAAAGAAATAATTAATGAGGCTTATATGATGGGAGCAGATGATGGTGCTCTTTTCTCTGATAGGAAATTTGCAGGTGCAGATGTTTTAGCAACTGCCTATACACTTTCACAAGGAATTAGAAAAATGGGGAACCCTGATTTGATTATTTGTGGAAAAATGACAACAGATGGAGACACAGCTCAAGTAGGTCCTGAAATTGCTGAATTTTTACAAATTCCCCATGTAGCAAACGTACAAGAAATAATAGAACTAAAGGATAATTCTATTGTAGTTGAAAAGGATATGCCTGAAACTGTTGAAGTTGCAGATATAAAATATCCTTGTTTAATAACAGTAGAAAAGGATATTTTCCAGCCAAGGTTACCTTCATTTAAATTAAAACTAAAGACAAAGGATAAAGAAGTACCTATATATAGTTTGAAAGATTTTAATGACAAAAATGAAAAAAACTATGGACTTGATGGTTCACCAACGCAAGTTAAAAGAATATTCCCACCACAAGCAAATACTGACCATGAGATGTGGAAGGGAAATAGTGAAAAGTTAACAGATAAGCTATTTGATAAATTAGAAGAATTAAAGTTTATTTAGGAGGGATTTTATGGCGAAGATAATAGTTCACCAAGACAAAGTGAAAAATGTGGATGAGTTAATTGGGCTTTGTCCATTTTCGGCTATTGAATATAATGATGAAAAGCTTGAGATAAATGCTGCATGTAAGATGTGTAAAATATGTGTAAAGAAAGGTCCAGAAGGTGTTTTTGAGTATGTTGAAGATGAGATAAAGAAGATAAATAAAGATGAGTGGAAGGGTATTTTAGTTTATGTTGACCATGTTGAAGGTAATATTCACCCTGTAACTTTTGAATTAATAGGCAAAGCCAAAGAATTAGCAAAAAAAATAAATGAACCTGTGTATTGCTTATTTATGGGACATGGAATAAAAAAACAGGCTGAACAATTACTTTATTATGGTGTTGATGAAGTTTTTCTATATGAAGATGAAAAATTATTAGACTATCGTATAGAACCCTATACAGCGGTATTTGAAGATTTTATAAAAAATGTAAAGCCAGGAACAGTTTTAGTAGGAGGAACTACAGTAGGAAGAAGTCTCGCTCCAAGGGTCGCTGCAAGGTTTAAAACAGGTTTAACTGCTGATTGTACTGTTTTAGATATGCAAGAGAATACAGATTTAGATCAAATAAGACCAGCATTTGGAGGTAATATAATGGCCCATATCCATACACCTAACCATAGACCTCAATTTGCTACTGTTAGATATAAGATATTTTCAGCACCTGAAAAATTAGATAAAGCTAAAGGAAAGATTAACTTATGTAGTATAGATAAAGAAAAATTAACTTCAAGAATAAAGGTTTTAGATATAAAGAAGAAAGAAAAGAAAAAAGGTATTGAAGATGCTGAAGTTATTGTAGTTGCAGGAAGAGCAGTTAAAAAGGAAGAGGACTTAAATATGATAAACGAACTTGCTGATTTATTAGGAGCACAAGTAGCTACAACTAGACCTCTTATAGAGGCTGGGTGGGCTGATCCTAGAAAACAGATAGGATTAAGCGGTAGAACAGTGAAACCGAAATTGATTATTACCTGTGGGGTATCAGGAGCAATTCAATTTATAGCAGGAATGAATAATTCAGATTGTATAGTAGCTATAAATAAAGATGAAAATGCATCAATATTTAATGTTGCCCATTATGGAATAATTGGAGATATTTATGAGGTTGTTCCTAAATTAGTTGAAAAAATCAAACAAAAGGGAATAGATGGAGACTTTATAACTGCAGAAGACTTAACTGCAGCAACAAATTAGGAGGGTCGATATGGAATTTAAAAAAATTGATCAAAAAGATATAGATTATTTAATTTCTGTTTGTGGAGAAGATAGAGTATTTTTAGGTGATGAAATTAATGAAGATTTCAGTCACGATGAATTAGCAGGCATAAGTAATTATCCAGAAGTTTTAGTTGAAGTAAAGGAAACTAAAGAAGTTTCAGAAATTATGAAATATGCTAATGAAAAAAATATTCCAGTAACACCTAGAGGACAAGGTACTGGTTTGGTTGGTAGTGCAGTCGCTTTACATGGTGGTATTATGATTAATTTAAGTACAATGAATGAAATTCTAGAATTAGATGAGGAAAACTTAACATTAACTGTAGAGCCTGGAGCATTATTAATGGAAATAGCAAAGTATGTTGAAGATCATGATATGCTTTACCCACCAGATCCAGGGGAGAAAAGTGCAACAATAGGAGGAAATATTAACACTAATGCAGGTGGTATGAGAGCAGTTAAGTATGGAGTTACTAGGGATTTTGTAAGGGGATTAGAAGTAGTACTTCCAAATGGTGAAGTTATAGAAGTAGGAGGAAAAGTAGTAAAAAATAGTTCAGGTTATTCACTAAAGGATTTAATTGTAGGTTCTGAAGGTACTTTAGGTATAGTAACTAAGGCTGTTTTAAGGCTATTACCTCTACCAAAGAAGACTATAAGTTTATTAATACCATTTCCTAATTTAGAAAATGCAATAGAAACAGTACCTAAAATAATAAAATCTAAAACTATACCAACAGCAGTAGAATATATGGTAAGGGATGTAATACTTGCATCTGAAGAGTTTTTAGGTAGTAAGTTCCCAGATAATACATCTGATGCTTATTTACTTCTTACCTTTGATGGAAATAGTAAAGAGGAAATAGAAAATGTTTATGATAAAGTTGCCCATATATGTTTAGATGCAGGAGCATTAGATGTATTAATTTCTGATACCCAAGAAAGACAGGAATCTATATGGTCAGCAAGGGGAGCTTTCCTAGAGGCAATAAAGGCTTCTACTACTGAAATGGATGAATGTGATGTTGTTGTTCCTAGAGAAAAGGTAGCAGAATTTGTTAAGTATACAGATGATTTACAAGATAAATTTAATATTAAAATAAGAAGTTTTGGCCATGCTGGGGATGGGAATCTACACATATATGTATTAAAGGATGAACTAAGTGAAAAGGAATGGAAGGAAAAATTAGAAGGTGTTTTTGATTGTATGTATACAAAGGCAAATGAATTAGGAGGAAAAGTTTCAGGAGAACATGGTATAGGATATGCTAAGAAAAAATATCTAGAAAAATCTTTAGGTAAAGAAGGTATGAATATACTAAGAAATATTAAAAAATCCTTTGACCCTAAGGGAATATTAAACCCAGATAAAGTTTGCTAATTTTATAGGTCTTGAAAGATATATTTAATATATCTTTCAAGCATTATCAAACCCAGAGACGTTTTAGATAAGTTGTTTAGGTATGAATTTAAAGGGGGAAATAATATATGTATGCATTTATGGCATTTTTACCGATTTTAGTAACAATACTATTAATGGTAGTTTGGAATTGGGGAGCAAAGAAAGCGTTACCACTAGCTTGGGTGCTAGCTTCTGTAGTTGCATTAACTATGTGGCAAATGAGTATCCATGATGTAGTATCATACTCAATATTTGGACTTTTTAAAGCTTTAGATGTTTTAGTAATTATATTTGGTGCAATATTAATACTTAATACTTTAAAACAATCTGGAGCCATGGCAACAATAAATAATGGATTTAGCGGTATAACAAAGGATAGAAGGATACAAGCAATTATAATTGGCTGGATGTTTGGTGCTTTTATAGAAGGAGCGGCTGGATTTGGTACCCCTGCAGCATTAGCTGGACCTTTACTTGTAGGATTAGGATTTCCACCCCTAGCAGCAGCTATGGTAGCATTAATTTTTGATAGTACTCCAGTTGCATATGGAGCAGTGGGAACACCTATATTTGGGACAATGAGTACTTTAGCAGGTAAGTTTAGTGAAATAGGAACAAACCCTGAAGCCTTTCAGATGTCCCTTACTAAATGGATAGCGCTTTCCCATGGAGTAGTAGGAATATTTATACCATTATTAGGTATATGTATGCTAACTAAGTTTTTTGGAAAGGAAAGATCTATAAAACCAGGACTTAAAACTGCGCCCTTTGCAATATTTGCTGGTCTTGCTTTTGTAGTACCCTACGTATTAATAGCAATAATATTTGGACCGGAGCTTCCATCACTTGTAGGAGCCTTTATAGGACTAGCTATTGTTGTTATAGCAGCTAAGAAAGGATTTTTAATGCCGAAGGATAACTGGGAATTTCCTGATAAATCTGAATGGGAAGAAGATTGGAAATCATCGGTTGATTTAGGTGATGTTGGGGAATCAAAGATGTCTTTATTTAAAGCATGGGTTCCTTATTTATTAGTTGCAGTTATATTAGTTGTAACTAGAATTCCATCCTTTGGGTTAAAGGGTTTATTAGCATCACAAGCTATAGAGGTATCTAATATTATGGGTATAGAAAATCTTAATTACGGTTTTAGATGGGCTTATTTACCTGGAACTATACCATTTGTTTTAGTAGCCATTTCAACCCATTTTATACATGGTATGAACAAGAAAGAAGTTAAAACAGCTTGGGTTAATACTTTTAAGCAAATATCCGGTGCAGCAATTGCTTTATTTGCCGGTATAGCCATGGTACAGTTAATGCTTAACTCTGGTGTTAATGGTGCAGGACTTGATAGTATGTTAACTGAAATGGCAGAAGCTGCTGCTAGTATATCCGGTGTAACTTATCCATTCTTTGCCCCTATTATAGGTATACTTGGAGCATTTATGTCAGGATCTAATACAGTTTCTAATATATTATTTTCCTCACTTCAGTTTGAAACTGCCCATATATTAAATATGCCAGAAGTATTAATAGTGGCACTTCAAGTAATAGGTGGGTCCATAGGAAATATGATTTGTGTAAATAATGTGGTTGCTGTTTGTGCAACTGTAGGAGCAGTAGGAGCAGAAGGAAAGATTATTAGAAGAAATGCCATACCAACTTTAATATATACTTTAGTGGTTGCTGTGTTTATAGCAATATTAATATATAGTGGTTTTAATCCTTTAGGATAGATAACAACCCCCTTTATTGGTAATGAAAAACCAATAAAGGGGTTTTATTTTTTTTATTTTCATATGTTATAATATATTAAGAGTTACATAAAAGGGGATGAAAATATGATTTATGAAAAATCGAACTTAACTATCTATAGTGATTTTGAAATTAGGACAGTAAGAGAGGAAAATAAAGATATAGATATTTTAATTCCTATAGAAAATAGGACTGTAAATATGAACTTAGATGAATTACCAGAATATATTGATTCAAGGATACAATTTCCTTTAGTTAAAAATATAATTATTAGATATAATACAACAAATGATAATAATACATGTACTATACACCTTTTAAGGAGTATAGATTTACAATCTTCTATGGTAAATCTAGTTATAGATTATACTAAACATCATTTAGAGATTAGAGATAAAAGTTTTTATATTGATTTTAGAATAAAAAAAAATAAGTAGCCTAGGCTACTTATTTAAAAAAACTATTTAACTACTAATACTGGTGTTTCTGAGTGATGTACAACCTTATTAGTTACACTACCTAAGGTGAATCTTTTAGTAGCTGACATACCATGAGTATGCATTATAATCATATCGCAATTTTCTTTTTCCGCTATATCTATTATTTTTATTGCAGGATCCCCTAGAGTTGTTTTAGTTTCTATTTCTAAATTGCTATCTTTAAAGTGTTTTTTTGCTTTTTTAACTATACTTTGTGAAGCTTCTTTAATCTTTTGTTCTACATTTTTAATTTCAGCTGGACTATATGTCCAATGGGTTATGAGTTTACCGACATTAAGAAGAATAATTTTTGTATTGTGATTAATTGCTATTTTTTTAGCTAAATCAAAAGTACTCTCATTATGGGTAGAACCATCGACTGGTATTAAAATTTTTTCCAAAATTTATACCTCCCTTGTTATTACATATATACCATCATTTACTAAATTTAAACATTGCATAATGTATAGGAGGAGTATATTTGATATATTTATTACTTGCAATAATGTGTAGTTCTTTAATAGCTATTATATTTAAATATAGCGAAACAAATGATATGAATAGATATGCTGTAACCACATCTAATTATTTTGCAGCCTTTTTAGTAAGTTTAATAATGTCAATAAAAAATGATTTATTTAAACCGATAATGGGTATTTTAAATAATAATTTTACAAAGGAAATAAAAAGTGTTGTACTAAATAATAATGGATTATTTTCAGAAACATCTAGTTTTATATGGGCAATAATAGCAGGTATCATAGCTGGAGTATTCTTTTTTCTATCCTTTATATATTATCAAAAGAGCGTTAGGGAAGATGGTGTTGGTTTAGCGGGTGCTTTTGCTAAACTTGGAACTTTAGTACCTATGTCTTTATCAATAATACTTTGGAACGAGTTACCTACCTTTATTCAATGGATAGGAATATTACTATCAATAATATCTATATTACTTGTTAATATATCCTTTAATAAAGAGATACTTAAAAGTATTCGTTTAACGCTTATTTTATTATTTATATTTGGAGGAATGGCTGAATTTTCTAATAAAATATTTCAAAAGTATGCTATAGTGGATTATAAAAGTTTATTTCTGTTTTTTGTATTTCTAACAGCTTTCTTTATAAGTCTTTATTTTACAATTAAAAGAAAAAGTAAAGTAACTAAAAAGGATATTTATGTGGGATTATTAGTAGGTATTCCAAATTTATTTTCTTCATTCTTTTTAATTATGGCCTTAGAATATATGAAAACTTCAGTTGTATTTCCAATATTTAGTGCAGGGACAATAGTAATATTAGGACTAAGTAGTTTATTAATATTTAAAGAAAAATTAAAAATAAAGGAAATTGTTTCTATGATAATGACAATTTTAGCTTTAATACTAATTAATATATAATAAAGGAGGGGTTAAATGGGAAATATAGCAGCATTTTTTGATATAGATGGAACCCTTTATAGGAATTCATTAATGATACAACACTTTAAAAAGTTAATAAAATACGAAGTTATAGATCCTTCTATATGGCATAACCATGTGAAACATACCTATCATGAATGGGAAAAAAGATATGGGGATTTTGAAGATTATCTAGAAGAATTAGCAGATTTATATGTTAAAGAGTTAAAGGGAGTAAATAAAAGTCATATTGATTTTATAGCTAGTCAAGTTATTAACCTTAATGGAGATAAAGTATATAAGTATGCAAGAAAAAGGATAGACTGGCATAAAAAAAATGGACATAAGATATTTTTCATATCAGGTAGTCCAGATTTTTTAGTAGAAAAAATGGCAAAAAAATATGGTGTAACTCAATATAAAGGAAGTAAATATATAGTTGATGAGAATAATAACTTTACTGGAGAATTGTTTAGAATGTGGGATTCCGATAATAAACAAAGAATGATAGATGAATTTGTAAATAAATTCAATGTAAACTTAAGTAAAAGTTATTCATATGGTGATACAACAGGGGATGTATCGATGCTTAAAATGGTCGGAAATCCAGTAGCTATTAATCCAAATAAGGATTTATTACTTACCATTAAAGGAGATAAAGACCTTTATAATAAAACAACAATTATAGTTGAGAGAAAGGATATTATATATAAGTTAAATCCTGATGTTGAATTAGTGAAAAGTGATTCCTAGGAATCACTTTTATTTTTTATAGAATTGGTGATAATAATATAATGGTGGTGATTAAATGAGAAAAGCTTTATTTATAGATAGGGATGGAGTAATTAATGATAATAAAAAACCTGTTAATAAACCTAAGGATTTAATTATATATGAAAATTCTAAAAAAGCTTTAAAATTAGCTTACAATGAAGGATATGATTTATTTGTTGTAACAAATCAAGGTGGAGTAGAATTAGGATATATAACAGAGGATGATTTAGATAGAATACATAATAAACTTAAAAATGATTTAAAAGATTATTGTAAAATAAAAGAAATAAAATATTGTCCTTTTTATAATAGAAAATCAGAAAATAGAAAACCAAAACCAGGTATGATTTTAGATCTTTTAAAAAAATATGATATAGATATTGATAATAGTTGGATGATTGGCGATATGGATACTGATATAACTGCAGGGATTAAGGCAGGATGTAAAACAGCTAAAATAGGTAAAGTAAATCCTAAAGCGGATATAAATGGTAATGATTTACTTAATGTAGTAAAAAGAATACTAGATGAGGATAAAAATAAATAAATTTAATAAAATGCTTGACAAGTAAGTCATTTTTGATGTATCATGAACAAAACTAAATACTTAAAAAGGCTACGACAAGGACAGTAGTAAGGAATGTAGTATACAGAGAAATAATCAGTTGGTGAGAGATTATTACAAAGTTCTTTATGAAGATCACCTTTGAGCTGGGTATTCGAACCATTAGTAGAATATCACGTTAAATACGTTAAATGTTTGAGAGATAAGAAGTAATTCTTATAATTTGGGTGGTAACGCGGTAAATTCGTCCCTAAGTCTAAAGACTTAGGGGCTTTTTTATTTTAAAATTTTAAAAATTAAAGAAAGGGTGAGAATATGAAAAAATTTGATTCTTTAAATAATTTAAAGATTAAAGAAAATGAAAAAGAGATTTCAAAGTTTTGGGAAGAAATCGATATACTTAAAAGAAGTATTGAAACCCGTGAAGGGAATGAATCATTTGTTTTTTATGAAGGTCCACCTACAGCTAACGGTAGACCTGGTATACATCACGTAATAGCAAGGACATTAAAGGATACTGTTTGTAGATATAAAACTATGAAGGGTTATCAAGTAAAAAGAAAAGCAGGATGGGATACCCATGGACTTCCTGTAGAAATAGAAGTTGAAAAGAGACTTAACTTAAATAATAAACAAGAAATCGAGGACTATGGGATAGATAAATTTAATGAAAAATGTAGGGAATCAGTATTTGAATATGAAGGTCAATGGAAAGAAATGACTAAAAGAATGGCCTATGAAGTAGATTTAGAAAATCCTTATATAACTTTAGACAATGACTATATAGAAACAGTTTGGTGGTTATTAGATAAGTTTAATAAAGAAGATTTCATATACGAAGGTCATAAAATATTACCTTATTGCGCTAGATGTGGTACAGGGTTAGCATCCCATGAGGTAGCTCAAGGATATGAAGAGGTTAAAACAAATACAGTAACAGTTAAATTTAAAAGAAAAGATAAAGATGAATACTTCCTTGGATGGACTACTACACCATGGACTTTAGCAGCTAATGTAAGTTTATCTGTAAATCCTGATGTAACTTATATTAAAGCAAAGCAAGAGGGTAAAGTGTATTATGTAGCTGAAGCATTAGCTTCAAATGTATTAGGAGAAGATTATGAAGTATTAGAAAAGCTTCAGGGTAAGGATTTAGAATATATTGAGTATGAGCAGTTAATGCCCTTTGTAAAACCAGAGAAGAAAGCTTTCTTTATTACATTAGCAGATTATGTAACAACAGAGGATGGTACAGGGATAGTTCATACAGCACCAGCATTTGGTGAAGATGACTATAATACTGGTAGTAGATATAACCTTCCTGTAGTTCAACCTGTAAATGAAGATGGTAAGTACACAACAACTCCTTGGGAAGGCAGATTTGTAATGGATGATGATATGGATGTTGACATTATTAAATGGCTTTATAAGGAAGAAAAACTTTATAAAAAAGAAAAAATAGCACATAATTATCCACATTGTTGGAGATGTAAAACACCACTATTATACTATGCTAAGCCTAGTTGGTATATAGAAATGACAAAAATTAAAGATAAACTTATAGAAAATAATAATGGTGTGGATTGGTATCCAGATTTTGTAGGAGAGAAGCGTTTTGGAAATTGGCTTGAAAATCTTAATGATTGGGCAATTTCAAGAAGTAGATATTGGGGAACACCTCTTAATATCTGGAGATGTGATAGCTGTGAAAACACTGAAAGTATAGGATCTAGAGAAGAATTAGCTAAAAAGGCAATAGAAGATATTGATGAGAGTATAGAACTGCATAGACCATATGTTGATGAAGTTCATATAAAATGTCCAGATTGTGGAGAAACTATGACAAGGGTAAAAGATGTAATAGATTGTTGGTTTGATAGTGGGGCAATGCCTTTTGCTCAACAACATTATCCTTTTGAAAATAAAGAGGAATTTGAAAATTCATTCCCAGCTGATTTTATATGTGAAGGTATAGATCAAACTAGAGGTTGGTTTTACTCACTACTAGCAATTTCATCATTTATTACTGGAAAAGCACCATATAAAAAAGTATTAGTTAATGATTTAATACTAGATAAGAATGGTAAGAAAATGTCTAAGTCAAAGGGAAATACAGTTGATCCATTTGAATTATTTGATAAATATGGAGCAGACGCTTTAAGATGGTATCTATTATATGTATCACCAGCTTGGACACCGACTAAATTTGATGAAGAAGGATTAAAAGAAATAGAAAGTAAATTCTTTAGAACAATAAAAAATATTTATAATTTCTTTACTTTATATGCAAATACAGATGAAGTTAATCCACAGAACTTCTTTGTAGAATATAGTGACAGACCTCAATTAGATAGATGGGTACTTTCTAAATATAATAGTTTATCAAAGGCAGTTAAAGAGGACTTAGAAGTATTTGACTTAACAAAAGCAGTAAGAAGAATACAAGAATTTGTTAATGAGGATGTTTCTAATTGGTATATAAGACGTTCAAGGAGACGTTTCTGGGCTACAGAGTTAACAGAGGATAAAAAGGCGGTTTACAATACAACTTATGAATTATTAGTTGGGATATCACAAATGATTGCACCGTTTGCTCCTTTCATTTCAGAGGAAATATATAAGAAATTAACTGGAGAAGAATCTGTTCATATCAGTAATTACCCAGTTAGTAATGAAAAAGTGATAAACTTAAAGCTTGAAGAGAAAATGGACCTTGTAAGAAACTTAGTAGGATTAGGAAGAGCTAGTAGAGAGTCTGTTAAAATTAAAGTACGTCAACCAATCCAAAAGGTATTAATAGATGGAAAGTATGAAGAATTAATATCAGATTTAGTTCCTTTAATAAAAGAGGAGTTAAATGTTAAAGAAGTTGTCTTTGCTAAGGATTTAAAAGAATATATGGACTTTGGATTAAAACCAAACTTTAGAGTAGCAGGTCCAAAATTAGGTTCAAAGGTTAAAGCATTTCAAAAGGCACTTTCAAATCTAGATGGTTCAGAAGTAGTACCTAAGTTAGAACAAGGGGAAAGTATAACCATAGATTTAGATGGAGAAGATTTTGAAGTTACTAAGGATTTAGTAGATATTAAAATATCTGCAAAAGAAGGATTTACAGTAGCTATGGAAAATAACCTATTTGTAATCCTAGATACTACATTAACTGAAGAATTATTAAACGAAGGTTTTGCAAGAGAGTTTATTTCAAAAGTACAGCAAAAGAGAAAAAATAATGGATATGATATGCTAGATAATATAAATATCTATTTTGCTGGAGATGATGAGATAACTAAAGCAGTTGATGTTCACAGAGAATATATTAAAGACGAAACATTAGCTTTAAATATTGAAAGTGTGGATGAAGATGATTTAGATAAATATGATTTAAATGGTCATGAAACAGGAATTAGATTAGAAAGAAAAAAAGCTTAATATCTTAATATAGAAACTGGTTTGCTTAAGCAAACCAGTTTCTTAAATATGGAGGGGTAAAAAATGACTTTTGATGGTTCAATAGTTTTCTTTGGAACCGAAAATTTAGATTATTGTTATGACTTTTATGTTAACACTCTAGGATTAACTTTATATAAAGACCAAGGTGCCTGTCATATATATGATACAGGTAAAGGTAAATTAGGGTTTTGTAATCATATAGAAGTTATTAATAAAGAAAAAAGTCCAATAATAACATTATTAACAGATAATGTTGATAAAGTATATAATAAAATTATAAAAAAAGGGTTTACTGTGGATAAAAAACCTAAATTAAATAAACAATTTAAGATATACCATTTTTTCATAAAGGATCCAAATGGCTATACAGTAGAAATACAAAAATTTTTAGATTAAATAAAGAAATTAACAAGGCATGACATCATATTATAAGGTGTCATGCTTTTTTTAAACTTAAAACTTGACCTTCACCTAAGATTAAACTTTATAATGGGAAACGAAGAAGATAATTAAGGGGGAAATATAGTGAAAAATATAAAAGATAAAATTATTATTAGAAAAGCGAATATTCAAGATGCAAAAAAGATGGTGGATTATTTTAATAAAGTTTCGGGAGAATCAGAGTTTTTTACATTTAGGGAAGGTGAATATTATAAGTCAGTTAAAGAAGAAAAGGAGATGATTAGAAAAATAAATATGGAAAGTAACAGTTTATATTTAGTTGTAGAGTATCAAGATGAAATTATCGGTAATCTTATATTAAAAGGAGAGAGAGGACCCTTTATAAGACATTCAGTGGAGTTTGGTATATCTATATGTAAAAGATTATGGAATAAGGGTATAGGAAATGAATTATTGACTTATATGATTAAGTGGTGTAAAGATAATAAAGAAATTAAAAAAATAAATTTAGCAGTAAGGGAGGATAATCATGCTATAAAATTATATGAGAAAGTAGGGTTTAAAAAAGAAGGAGTAAGAAAGAAATATATGTATAGGTTTAATAAATTTTATGATGCAGTTTTAATGGGAATGGATTTATAATAAAAATAGTAAAAAATTGCATATTTTAAAGGGAAATAATAGAAAATATAGAATATTATATTTGACATACATAATAGGGGGATATTAATGGATATTAAATTAAGGGGTGTGTTGAATATATTATTAAAGCTTAAGAAAAGCCATAAAAAAATATTTTTTATATTAAGTATTTTATTATTGGGATTTTTATATACTATTTTTTTTATAAAATTATTTGATACTAAATATAAAGCAGTTATCCATAGCAGTGTATTTCTAGTATTTACAATGTTTATATTACTTTTAATTCAAAAATATATTAATAAGTTACAAAGAAGTGAGAAAAAATATAAAGCTTTATTTGAAAGTACTAAAGAAGGGATTTTTATCCATTCAATAGATGATAAAGGTGATTTTACTAAATTTAAAGATGTAAACAAAATAGGATGTAAAATGTTAGGTGTCGATAAAGAAAAGATACTTAAAAAAACACTTTATGATTTAATACCTAAAGGTGATTATAAGTATTTTACTAAGGATAATTGTAGTTTTGAAACTACAATTAAAAGTAAAAATGGTTCTATTATACCGGTAGAAATAAGTAATTATTATTTTAAAATAGATGAAAAGAAAATGATACAAACAATAATTAAAGATATAACACAGAGAAAGAAAAGAGAAGAAAGACTTAAAGAAAGTGAAAAAAAACATCGTTATCTTATAGAGAATTTACCAGATAGTTTAGTAATACATGATGGTGAAAAAATACTTTTTACTAATGATCTCACAGCAAAAGTATTAGGTTTAAAATCTAAAGACTTACTTATTGGCAAATCAGTATATGATTATATAAAACCTAAGTATCATAATTTAATTAATAAAAGAATGGATATGACAATAAAAAAAGATATAAAAACAAAACCTTTAGAAGAAGAAATAATTAGAAGTGATGGGACAACTTTTTATGGTGAAATATCAGGAATGCCTATTGAATTTGATAATAAAAAGGCAGCTTTAGTTATTGTTAGAGATATTACAGATAGAAAACAAAAAGAAAAATTTAAAAGACAAGTTAAACAAAAAGAGAAGCTTCTTAAAGAAATAAGGAAATATGATGAAATGAAAACAGAATTTTTTGCAAATATTTCCCACGAATTGAAAACACCACTAAATGTAATTTTAGGAACTATACAATTGTTTGATATGTATTTAAGTAATAGTGAACTAAAAAAGGATGGAAAGATTGAATATAGACTAAAGATTATGAAGCAAAACTGTTATAGATTATTAAGATTAGTAAATAATTTAATTGATATTACTAAAATAGATTCTGGTTATTTAAATTTAAAACTTGAAAGAAGAGATATAGTAAATCTAGTTGAAGAAATAACACTTTCTGTGGCTGAATACATAGAAAATAAGGGAATTAAACTTATTTTTGATACCTTTATAGAAGAAAGGATTATTTTATGTGACCCAGATAAAATAGAAAGAATAATACTAAACTTATTATCTAATGCAGTAAAATTCACAGATGAAGGAGGACTTATTAAAGTTACTGTATATGATGAGAAAGAAAGTGTTACAATATCAGTTAAAGACAATGGTGTTGGAATACCAGAGGAGAAATTACTTGAAATATTTGAAAGGTTTAGACAGGTAGATAAAACTTTAACAAGAAATCACGAAGGAAGTGGTATAGGTCTTTCGTTAGTGAAATCTTTAGTTAATATGCATGGTGGTGATATATATATTAAAAGTGAATGTAAAATCGGAAGCGAATTTATTATAGATTTACCTGCTAGGGAGTATACCGAAAATGATAATATGAAAGAGGATAATAAGGGAGGTTCTAATAGTTTAATAGAAAGAATAAATATAGAGTTCTCTGATATATATGCATAACAAATGAGGAGGAAAATTTAATATGCTACAGGAAGTTTTGAAAGCTTTTTTATTGATATTTGTAGCTGAAATGGGAGATAAAACACAGATTCTAGCTATGGCTTTTGCAACGAAATATAAGGTAAGTAAAGTTTTAACTGGAGTATTTATAGGTTCCTTTCTAAATCATGGTATTGCAATTTTATTAGGAGCTTATCTATCAAATGTTATTCCCATAGAAAAAATACAAATAATAGCTGCTATTATGTTTATAGGTTTTGGTTTGTGGACTTTAAAACCTGATGATGAAGAAGAAGATACAAATAAGGCTAATAAGTACGGACCGATAGTAACAGTGGCTTTAGCTTTTTTTATTGGAGAATTAGGTGATAAAACACAACTTGCTGCAATGACTTTAGCAACAGAAGCAAAGTTTCCTATATTTATACTAATAGGAGCGGTACTAGGTATGATATTTACTAGTTTTTTAGGTATAATAGTGGGAAGCAAGGTAGGACAAAAGATACCTGAGTTTACAATAAAAATAGTTTCAGCAGGAATATTTATTTTTTTTGGAGTACTTAAACTTTTTAGAAAGTTACCTAAAGTATATTTAACTTCAGTTAATATAATTATATTCCTATTGTTTTTGATAGCTTTAATATATGTATTATTAAAAGCTAGTATTAAAGCTAGAAAGGATAATAGAACTAATGCATTAAAAGAAGTAGCGACAACTTTATATATAAAAACCCATAATATTAAGGAATCTATAGAGGATATATGTTTAGGAAATGAAGATTGTGGAATGTGTAAAGAGGGAAATTGCTTAATAGATTCAGTACTAAAAATGTTAGATGACGCTTTTAAAAAAGATAAATATATGACTGACTTTGATTTTGATTCATTACCTAAAAGAGATGATAAAAATTTTAATGAAGAAAAGATTATTAAAGCTTTTAGTTTAACCATAGCCCATATGATACAATATGGTTTTAATCAAGATAAAGATTATGTTATAAATAGAACAAGGGAAGCATTAGAAATTTTATTGTTTGGTGAGAAGGTAGAGTATAAAGGAAGTACTAATAGATATATGAAAGATTTGAAAAAGAAAAATAAAAAAATAGCAAATAAGATTATAAAAAATATTGATAGAATTAATAAGAAAAAATAAATCCCCATATGGGGATTTATTTGGTTTGATAAGTATGTAAATGGTAACCATTAAATCCCCAAATTAGGAATTGTATTTCTATAATTATCATTTTAATTGTTTAAATACTACAAATAAATTAATGGCATAGATAATGCATTACTTATTAATATAATAAAAGTGAAGGGAGTAATTTTATGTTGAAACTAATAAAAAATGGTGAAGTATATGGACCTAATTATATGGGGGAAAAAGATATATTGATAACTGGAGATAAAATTGGATATATAAAGAATAATATAGATTTACCAAAGGGATTTTTAGATATAGAAGTAATTGATGCTAAAAATAAAATAGTAGTTCCAGGCTTTATTGATTCTCATGTACATATATGTGGAGGAGGGGGAGAAGGAAGTTTTAAAACTAGAACCCCTGAAATTCAATTAACAGATATAACTAAAGGAGGAGTTACTACAGTTATAGGTGTTATAGGTACTGATGGGACTACTAGAACTATGAGTAATTTATTAGCAAAAGCAAAGGGGCTAGAAGAAGAAGGATTAAGTACTTATGTACATACAGGGTCATATCAAATACCAGTAAGAACAGTCACAGGTAGTATACAAGATGATTTAATAATGATTGAAAAGGTTATTGGTGTAGGAGAAATTGCTCTATCAGACCATAGATCATCGCAACCTACTGTTATAGATATAAGAAAACTTACAGCTGAGGCACGGGTTGGTGGAATATTATCAGGTAAAGCTGGAGTAGTTAATATACATATGGGGGATAGTGAAACTAAAACTGATATGCTTTTAGATATAGTTAATAATTCAGATATACCTATAACACAATTTGTCCCAACGCATATGAATAGAAATACTAATCTTTTTGAAGCGTCTATAGAATATGGGAAGTTAGGTGGATTTATTGATTTTACAACAAGTACTACGGAGAAATTTATTTTAGAAGGGGAAGTTAAAGCATCAAAGGCTTTAAAATTAAGTTTACAAAGAGGAATTTCTAATAAAAATATTACATTCAGTTCCGATGGACAAGGAAGTTTACCTGATTTTGATGAGAATGGAAATTATATAGGACTTCAGTTAGGAAAGGTAACTTCATTATATGAAGCAGTTAAAGAATCAATAATAAAAGAAAAAGTGAAGATAGAAGATGCTTTAAGGGTGATAACATCAAATCCTGCTGAAATATTTAAGCTTAAAAATAAAGGCTATATAGAAGAAAAAAAAGATGCAGATATAGTTATTTTAGATAAAGAAAATTTAGACATAGATACTGTAATAGCTAGGGGAAATTTAATGATAGATAAAAAAGAAATAATAATAAAGGGAACTTTTGAGTAAAAACCTGTAATTACAGGTTTTTATTTTCATTATAAAAGGAATTAATTGATTTGTATAGAATGTAGATAATTATACATAAATTTACATTAAGGGTGATTTTGATGTGTCAAAAGAGTATATCTTTAATATCTGGTAGTAAGCACACTAAAATGGCTTTACATAATCAGCTTAAGGAATATTTAGATGATATCGTATGCATAAAAAGCTATGCTATAGATGAGGGTATAGAAGATGTAATAAAGGATGATTTAATAGTTATTTCTAGTCAAATAGCTATGGAGGAATTGATTGCTTTAGAAAAAATAGATTTAAAAAATGAAATAATTATTGCTAATAGGACAATAAGTCATGGACATGTAGATGATTTAGTGTTATTGCCTAAGGGAACAAAAGTATTATTTGTTAACGATGTTAAAGGAACATGTTTTGAAGGAATAGAAGCTTTAAAAAAAATAGGATTTGATTATCTAGAATACATTCCTTATTATCCAGGAATTAATTCTATACCAAAGAATATAAACATAGCAATAACCCCTGGAGAGTACGATAAAGTTCCAAAATCTATAGAAAAGATATATGATATAGGTCCAAGAATTATGGATTTTACAACGATTACTAAGATATTAAATAAACTAGATGTATTAGATGAAAAGGCAGGTCAATTCTCTCAAAAATTTTTAAAAAAAATTATTAATATAGGAAAGAGATTAGCAAAGTCTAGTAATCAAATATTAAATTTAAATCAACATTTAAATCAAGTTTTAGATGGTTTGAATGATGGATTATTAGTTTATGATATGTTTGGTGAGATAACTGTTTTTAATGAGAATTTAAAGAAAATGTTAAATAGAGATTATAAAAATATTGTAGGAAAGAATATAAAAAATATAATATATAATAAAAAGCTACTTAGTTTTTTAATGGACAAAGATAGTAAAGAAGGACAAATAATAAATATCGATGGTATGGAATTATTATTAAATAAATTTCAGCTATCAAAGGGAGATTCATCTATAGTTATTTTTAAAAATGTAAAAGAAACAATGGAAAATAGTGATAGATTAAAAAGGGAATTGATAAAGAAAGGATTTTATGCAAAATATACCTTTGATGACATAATAGGAGTAAGTGAAAATATAAAAAGATTAAAACAAATAGCAAAAAAACTTTCTAAAGCTGATATAACAATTTTAATAGAAGGTGAAAGTGGAACTGGAAAAGAGCTTATTGCAAGTAGCATACATAATGTTTCTAATAGAAAGGATGGACCTTTTTTAGCTGTAAATTTTAGCGCTCTTTCGGATGAATTAATAGAAAGCGAATTATTTGGATACGAAGAGGGAGCTTTTACAGGGGCTAAAAAGGGAGGTAAAGTTGGTTTATTTGAACAGGCCGATGGAGGAACTATCTTTTTAGATGAAATTGGAGACATATCTACAAAGGTTCAAGCAAGACTTTTAAGGGTATTACAAGAAAAGGAGATCATGCGTGTTGGAGGAAATAATATAAAGTCTGTAGATGTTAGAATAATAGCAGCTACAAATAAGAATTTAGCTAAGCTTGTAAATGAAAATAAATTTAGAGAGGATTTATATTATAGACTTAAACTAGGTTATATAAAAGTACCGCCTTTAAGGGAAAGAAAGGAAGATATAATAGCTTTAATGAAATATTTCATATCAACTGAAACCAGGGCAGATATTAAAATATCTAAAGAGGTTATAAAGGAATTATTAAATTATGATTGGTATGGAAATGTTAGAGAATTAAAAAATATATTAAGTTACATGTTAGCTGTACGGGATGAAGATACAATAAAGAGTAAGGATATACCAGATAGAGGATTTTTTCAAACAAAGGGTATTGAGGATATAAAGTGTCAAAAAAATGAACTAGATTTAGATGAAGAAGAAAGCTTTATATTGAAAAAAATATATGAACTTAACAAATCAGGAGAAATAGTAGGAAGAGAAAAACTAGCCAATGAAACAAAAAGTACTAAATTTGAAATGACAAAATATCAAATGCGTAGTAGATTAAATAAATTAAGTACAAAGGGGTTGATTTTAAAAAAGAAGGGAAAACATGGAACAGTTTTAAGTGAAAAGGGAAAAAATTTATTAATGGTTATAATGGGGTAAATATAAAGGTTAATGGCAACCAAATAAAACCCAAATAAACTTAGTAAAAATTCAGAAGGTTTAAACAACCTAATCTTACTATTGGCATATATATTGCAACTATTAACTAGTGAATGTAAATATTAAAAAGGGGGATGTTTATGTCAACAGAAAGTAAGGAGTTTAAAAAGCAAAAGTCATGGCGAATGCCTGATACCTATGTAATTATTTTCTTTGTTGTACTTTTTGCTGCACTTTTAACCTATTTAGTACCATTAGGACAATTTGATACTCACGAGGTTACATATGAGTATAAGGGGGATGAAAAAACAAGGACAGTACCAGATCCGGATAGCTTTAGAGTAATAACAAATGATCAGGGGGCCCCTGTAAAAGAAGGAATTTCATTATTTGAGCCCTTTGGCGGTTTAGGAATTACAAATTATGTTTTTGAAGGTTTAGTAGGTGGAAGTAAATGGGGAACAGCAGTAGGAATAGTAGCTTTTATACTTGTTATAGGTGGAGCCTTCGGTATAATATTAAAAACTGGAGCAGTAGAAGCTGGAATATTATCAATGATTAAGAAAACTAAAGGAAGGGAAGCATTATTAATTCCAATATTGTTTTTATTATTTTCTGCAGGTGGTGCAATATTTGGAATGGGGGAAGAAGCAATACCTTTTGCAATGATAGTTGTACCATTAGTAATAGCAATGGGATATGATGCTATTACAGGAATTATGATAACATATGTAGCAACTCAAATAGGTTTTGCAACTTCATGGCAAAATCCCTTTGGAGTAGCAGTTGCCCAGGGGGTTTCAGGAGTACCTATCCTTTCAGGTTTTGGATTTAGATTTTTTATGTGGATATTTTTTACAATAGTAGGTATAGCTTATACTTGGTTCTATGCTAAGAAAATTAGAAAGAATCCAGAAAAATCTATAGCATATGAATCAGATGAATATTATAGAGATGATTTTAAAGGTAAAGATGAATTAAATGCTGAATTTAAATTAGGCCATGGATTAGTGTTATTAACAATACTTTTAGGTGTTATATGGGTAGTGTATGGTGTTGTTAAGCATGCATATTATATACCTTCAATAGCTTCTCAGTTCTTTGTAATGGGATTAGTAGCAGGTATAATAGGTGTAATATTTAAGTTAAATAATATGGGAGTAAATGATATAGCATCTGGTTTTAGAGATGGAGCAAAGGACTTAGTAGGAGCTGCTTTAGTTGTGGGTATGGCAAACGGTATCATATTAGTACTTGGTGGGTCTGATCCTTCAACTCCTACAGTTTTAAATACAATTCTTAACTCAGTAGGGAATGTTGTAAGTGCCTTGCCAACTGCAGTTTCTGCATGGTGTATGTATTTGTTCCAATCAATATTTAATTTCTTTGTAAGCTCAGGTTCTGGTCAGGCAGCTTTGGTTATGCCTTTAATGGCACCTCTTTCGGATTTAGTTGGAGTAACTAGACAAGTTGCAGTTTTAGCATATCAACTTGGTGATGGTTTTACTAACCTTATAGTCCCTACTTCAGGATGCTTAATGGGAGTATTAGGTGTTGCAAGATTAGATTGGGGTAAATGGGCAAAATGGCAAATTAAATTTCAAGGGATATTATTTGCATTAGGTTCTATATTTGTAATAGTAGCAGTATTAATTGGATTTAAATAAAATTTTAAAAAGCTCTGGTTTGTATTTGACAAATCAGAGCTTTTTAGTGGATGGGTATATTTAATATGATAGAAGGGTCCATTTAGTTTCATTAAATTTTTTTAAAATATTTATAAAATTTTTAATAATTTTATGTTATTTTGTTTATCATATAAAAAATAGGGCATATATATATTAAGATAATAATAATCATTATCAATAAGGAGGAATAAATATGGATAGATTAGTAGGGAAACAAGCCCCTAATTTTAGTATGAATGCAGTAACAGGTGATGGTAAAGATTTTAAAAAGGTTAATTTAGATGATTATAAGGGTAAATGGCTAGTGATGTTCTTTTATCCCCTTGATTTCACTTTTGTTTGCCCAACAGAAATAACAGGATATAGTAAAAGATATGATGATTTTAAAAAAGAAGGAGCTGAAATTTTAGCTGCCAGTATAGACAGTGAACACTCCCATAAAGCTTGGATTAATGGTGATTTAGGAAAACTAAATTTTCCAATTGCATCGGATCTAACTAAGGAAGTTGCTAGAGATTATGGAATATTAATAGAAGAAGAAGGAATAGCACTTAGAGGATTATTCATTATAGATCCAGAGGGAGTTATAAGATATTCAGTAGTCCATGATTTAAATGTAGGGCGTAGTGTAGATGAAACATTAAGAGTATTAAAGGCTTTAAAAACTGGAGGCTTATGTCCTATTGATTGGGATGAAGGAGATGAATTATTAGATTAAAGCTTTATTAACGACAGATACAATATTTACTGTATCTGTCGTTTCTTTAATGTAAAATTTAATTGTATCGATAAAATGATAAGGGGGCATTAGAGTATGAGAGAAAAAATGATTATGACACCAGGACCTACAACTATTAATGAAGAGGTCAGAAAGGAGATGGCAAATCCTATAACTAATCCAGATTTAGATTTAAGTTTCTTTGATTTTTATAAAGAAACAAGTGAATCTTTAGCTAGATTATTACATACAAAGAATGAAGTTCTTATATTATCTGGAGAGGGAATTTTAGGATTAGAAGCTGCATGTGCTTCCTTAATAGAGCCAGGGGATAAAGTTTTATGTATTGATAATGGATTTTTGGAAGAGGATTTGGAGATTTTGTTGATATGTATGGTGGAAAATGTGAATACTTTTCTTCTGATTATAGAAAGCCTGTGGATATTTTAAAGTTAAAAAACATTTAAAAAATAACAATGATTATAAGTTTGCAACATTTGTACACTGTGAAACTCCCTCTGGTATATTAAACCCAGTAGGTGAAATCTCAAAATTATTGAAAAGTTATAATATATTGACTGTCGTAGATATGGTATCTTCAGTAGGTGGAGAAGATTTTTTGTAGATAATTGGAAAATAGATATAGCATTAGGAGGCTCGCAAAAGTGTTTATCTGCTCCCCAGGACTAACCATATTAAGTGTAAGTGAAGATGCTTGGGGAAAAATATTAAATAGAGAAAGTAAGATAATAGGCTATTATTCGAATCTTTCTATATGGAAGGATTGGTATAATAAAAGAAAGTTTCCATATACACAACCTATAAACGATATAAAAGCTTTAACCATTAGTGCGTAAGTCTCCCAACTTCTATAAGTGGGAGATATAAGCACTATTATTATTTAGACTCGATGTCTAAATAATAATAATTTGACATTACTATGGTTAGAATAAATAAACAGTCTTAAAATAGTAAAGAATGTTGATATAATGGAATTAGATAGTAATAATCATTCAGTATTTTTACTGAATTATCATCTAGTACTAGTTGTAAAATATCGTAGAAGAGTTATAGATGATAATATAAGTGAGAGACTTAAAGAAATATATAGAAACCAAAGAAAAAAGTAGGTAAATACTGTGAATAAGGCATATAAGTTTAGAATATATCCAACAGAAAAACAAATAGAACTAATAGAGAAAACCTTCGGATGTACTAGATTCATATATAATTATTTTTTGGATCAGAGAATAGAAGTATATAAGTCTGAAGGCAAAGGGATAGGATATACTAAGCAACAAAACCAACTTCCGAAGCTAAAGAAAGAATTATCATGGTTAAAGGAAGTAGACAGTACTTCACTACAGATGGCAATTAGATATCTAGATAGAGCATTCAAAAACTTCTTTAGGGATAAAAACATTGGGTTTCCAAAATTTAAGAGTAAGAAAGACTCTAAAAACACATATACTATAAACTATGTAAATAATAATGTTCAAGTAAAGAGTAATAAAATAAAGTTGCCAAAGCTAAAGTGGGTTAAGTCAAAGGTTCATAGATATGTAGAAGGAAAATTTAAATGCTACTATTTCCAAATCACCTACAAACAAATATTATGTTTCTATAGTTACAGAATTAGACATAGAGTCTATGGAAAAATCGGATGATGAAATAGGGATTGATCTAGGCATCAAAGATTTTGCTATATTATCTAATGGTGAAAAAATTAAGAATCATAAGTATCTAAACAAATCTCTAAAAAAACTAGCAAGGGAACAAAAGAAATTAAGTAAAAAACAGAAGTTTAGCAATAATTGGTGCAAACAAAAACAAAAAGTAGCTAAATTACATGAAAAAATAAAAAATCAAAGACAAGATTTTTTGCATAAATTATCTAAGAGAATTATAAACGAAAATCAAGTTATAATTCTTGAAGATTTAGCAGTAAAAAATATGATGAAAAATAAAAAACTAGCTAAAAACATTGCAGATGTGAGTTGGCATAAATTCTATTCATACTTAGAATATAAATCAAAATGGTATAAAAGGACAATTTATAAGATAGATAGATGGTTCCAAGTAGCAAAACCTGCTCTTTTTGTGGGTATATTATGGAGACTATGCCTCTAAGTATTAGAAAATGGGATTGTCCTAATTGTGATGCAAAAAGTATCGATAGGGATATAAATGCAAGTATAAATATACTCAAGCAAGGACTAAAGGAACTAAATACACAAGTATAGCATAAAAACACCGTAGGGACTACGGGTTGAGCCTGTGGAGAGTGAAATAAGACCTTGCTAACATAGAAGGCATAGCTCTATGAATCAGGAAAAATTCTTAGCCAAGACTAAGAAGCCATCACTTCTTATGAAGAAACTAAGTGACTAACACCAAATCATACATTTGGGTTATCTACTTATAAGCCGGTAGGCGAAAGTGGTGGAGGTTCACGGATAGGACATATGGGAGAAAATTGTCGGGAAGAGAATTTACATTAGGGCCGGTGGCCCTTTTTTAATTTGTTATATAGGAGATAATGAAAAGATATTACAAAAAATAAAGGATGTAGTAAAAAATTGTAGAATATATAATTTTAAGGAGGTGGTTTGTATGGAAGATGATAATAAGTGTAATGATTGTACAATGCAATCCTCTAAGAAAGAAAAAGATAATGAAGAGCTTAATAGTTTAGTTTTAAAAACAATACTAGATTCAACGTCAGAGGGTATTTTAGTAGTTAGTAAACATAGAAAAATTATCCATGCAAATAAACCCTTTAAAAAAATGTGGAAAATCCCAGAAAGTATTTTTAATAGTAAGAGTGATAAAAAATTGTTAGAATATGTTAAAAGTCAGCTTATGTTTCCAGAGAAGTTTATATCAAAGGTAAATAAATCCTACGATTCTGATGGAGTATTTAGAGATACTATTTATTTTAATGATGGTAGGATTTTTTCTTTATATTCTAAGTCTTTAATATATGATAATAAAATTAAGGGAAGAGTGTGGAATTTTATAGATGTAACCATGGATAAAAGATATAAAAAGGCGTTAAAAGATAGAATATTATTTCAAGAAAAATTATTAAATACTATACCTTTTCCTATTTATATTAAGGATAATGAAAGTAAATATATAGATTGTAATAATTCCTTTGCTGCATTTTTAGGTATAGAAAAAGAAAATATAATAGGAAAGTCAAATGAAGAATTATTTCCAAAAAAGATATGTAATAAATATAATGAAATGGATAAAAAATTAAGAGATAATGGAGGTATTCAAAGGTATAATTATATTGTGCCCCATAACGATGGAACTAATCATGATGTTTCATTTACTAATGCATTATTTAAGGATGCAGATGGAAAATGTACTGGAATAGTTGGAGTAATGACAGATATAAGTGAACAGAAAAGGATATCTAAAGCTCTTTATGAAAGTCAGGAAAGATATAGAAGATTATCTGAGGATTCTCCTGATGCTATTGTTGTTCATAAAAAAGGGAAAATAGTTTTTGTAAATAGAGAAGCTGTGAAATTATTAGGATTTAATCATGCTATAGATTTACATGGAAGAAATGTATTAGATTTTCTTCATAAAAATCATCACAATAAGGGTATAAAGTTAATTGAAAGAATACATAAATATGGAGAAGGTACTCCCTTAGTAGAGCAAAAGATAGTAAGAACTGATGGAAAAATTATTGATATAGAGTCTAAATCCACAATATTTCCCTATGGAGGAGAGATAGCTACACAAACTGTTATTAGAGATATTACAAAGCGAAAAAGAGAAGAAAAATTAAGAAGAGAAACAGAAGTTAAATTAAATGAAGCGATAGAATATAATAAATTAACCACTGAATTTTTTGCAAACCTTTCCCATGAGTTTAGAACTCCTCTTAATATTATTTTAGGGGCAATACAATTAATAGAGAGTACTTTACATAGTAGTTCTTATGAAAATAGACATACTAATGCCATAAAACATATAAAGACAATGAAACAAAACTGTTATAGATTACTTAGGCTTATTAATAATATGATAGATGTAACTAAATTAGGATCAGGATTTTATAATTTAAATTTTAAAAATTATAATATTATTTCAATAGTTGAGGATATTACTTTATCTGTTGCAGATTATATTAAACATAAGGATATAAATTTTATTTTTGATACAGAAATAGAAGAATTAATAACTGCAATAGATGCTGATGCAATGGAAAGAATAATTCTAAATTTATTATCTAATAGTGTTAAATTTACTAACCCTGGAGATAAAATATCAGTTAACATAAAAACAGATACAAATCATGTTATAATAATAATAAAAGATACAGGAGTAGGGATTCCTAAGGAAAAAACAGATATTATTTTTGATAGATTTAGACAAGTCGATAAGTCTTTAACAAGAATGCATGAAGGCAGTGGAATAGGACTTAGTATAGTAAAATCTTTAGTAAAACTACATGATGGGAACATATCCGTAGAAAGTGAAGAGAATAAGGGAACTAAAGTTATAATTAAGTTACCAATTAAGAAAGTAAAGCATAATAAATATGATAAATATAATTCTAATAAAGGACGTATAGAAAGAATTAATATTGAATTTTCTGATATATATTCATAGGATAAGAAAGGTGATATAGTGGATTTAATAAATATAAAAAAAAGGTTTGAAAAGAGAAAGGGAAAACCCTTAGGAATTCACGATGATTTTGCAGTATTAATACCATTAATATATGTGAATGACGAAATACATCTTTTATATGAAGTAAGAGCAAAGGATTTAGACACTCAGCCAGGAGAGATATCTTTTCCGGGAGGAAAAGTAGAATATAATGAAACCTTTAAAAAAGCAGCAGTGAGAGAGACCCATGAAGAACTTAGATTATCAATAAAAAAAATAAAAGTTTTAGGAGAACTTGATTATATGATATTACCATATAATATATCAATTTATCCCTATATAGCTTTTTTAAATGATACTCATATAAAGGATATTGAGTTTAGTAAAGCTGAGGTACATGAAATATTTACAGTACCTCTTAAATTTTTACTTAAAAATAAACCTAAGGAATATAAAGTTCATTTAAAACCAAAACCCCATAAACACTTTCCATACCATTTAATTGAAAATGGAGAAGAGTATAATTGGAGAACAGGTAATTACCCTGTATACTTTTATGAGTACGATAAATATACAATATGGGGTATTACTGCAAGAATTACTAAAAACTTTATAGATATATTAAAAAATGAAAAGGTATGATTTTTATCATACCTTTTACTTTACTTCTATGGGTTTTAATTATGTTAAGGTGTAATAAAAGGAGGAGATATATTGAGAAGGATAGAGATAAAAAAGTTAGATGTAAAAAGCGTATTTAAAATATTAATTTATTTTGCATTAATACCTGCTATAATTATGGTTTTAATAGGTTGTATAGCTACGTTTATAGGGTTTATTACTCAAGAAACAATGGCTATATTTATAGGAGTTGGATATATGTTTATGCCAATATTATTAGTAGTTTTTTATGGAGCTTTTGGATCATTATTTGCACTTTTATATAATGGATTAGCTAATAAGTTTGGAGGATTAGAATTATTTATTGAAGATAAATAAAAGTGACCACAGTGGTCACTTTTATCATTATATTAAGTTTATCTGATGGTGTACTTTTTTACCTCTTCTTACCATAAGTTTGTCATCAGTGAAATCATCAACAGTTATTTCTTTTCTAAAGTCGGTAACTCTTTCATCTTCCACATATATACCACCTTGCTTAATAAGACGTCTACCTTCTCCCTTTGAAGAAATAAGTTCTATTTCTGTTAAAAGAGTTAAAATATCCATACCATTTTCAAATTTTTCTTTATCAATGTCAGTAGAAGGTACACTAGCTTTAGTATCACCGTTACTAAATAAAGCTTTAGCTGCCTTTTGAGCTTTTTTAGCTTCTTCTTCACCATGAATAATTTTAGTAAATTCATAAGCTAGGATTTCCTTTGCTTTATTAATCTCTTTTCCTTTTAAAGAACTAAGTCTTCTAACTTCATCCATAGGAAGGAAAGTCAGTAAAGATAGGGCATTTTCTACATCAGCATCTTGGATATTTCTAAGGTATTGATACATATCGTAGGGTGATGTTTTCTCTTTATCAATCCAGATAGCACCGGATTCTGTTTTACCCATTTTTTTACCTTCACTTGTTGTTAATAGTTTAAAAGTTAAACCATAAGCAGAATTTCCATCAACTCTTCTTATTAAGTCAACACCACCTAAAATATTTGACCATTGATCATTTCCACCCATTTGAAGTTTACAGTCATATCTTCTATTTAGTTCTAAAAAGTCATAAGACTGCATTATCATATAGTTAAATTCTAAAAAGGATAATCCCTTTTCCATACGGGATTTAAAACATTCAGCAGTAAGCATTCTATTAACTGAAAAATGTCTTCCTATTTCTCTTAAAAAAGGAATATAAGTTAAACCTTTGAGCCAGTCAGCATTATTAACAACATAGCCGTTGTCATCGTTAATATTTATAAATTTAGATAATTGATTTTTAATACCTTCAGCATTTTTGTTAATTTTTTCTTCTGTTAACATCTTACGCATTTCTGTTTTACCAGTCGGATCACCAACTTGAGCTGTACCTCCACCTACTAAGGCTATAGGTACATGACCTGCCTTTTGCATATGCATCATCACCATAACTTGTATAAAGTGTCCTAAATGTAAGCTATCAGCAGTAGGATCAAATCCTATATAAAATTTTACTTTTTTCTTACTTAAAAGTTCTTTTATTTCATCTTCGTGGGTTGCTTGTTCAATAAAGCCTCTTTCTACTAATACATCATAAACATTAGACATAATTATCCACCTCCAAAAAGTATAAAAAGGGCCTTTCTCGTCTAAGGACGAGAAGACCCGTGGTACCACCTTAATTTGCATCTATAGATGCCTTGAATCACTGTAACGTGTGATAATCGCAATGCTTTCACATTGAAACTCCAGAGTGTAATTCGCTTGATTTTTAGCTACAAACTTTTCACCAACCAGTCTGCTCTCTGTAAAAACTAAAAATTGCTACTATCTCTTTCATAGTTTAATATAGTTTTTTATAATAATATTATATGTTTTCTATCATGTCAAGGGTATAATATTATTATAACCAAATAACTAACTATTTAATAAATTAGAAAACTAAATTGAAAATTGGTATAATTTATTATAAAATTTAAATAATAAGTAGGATGTTACTTTTAGGAGGACAATAATGAAAAAGATTAATGATAAATTAGCAATAGCTTTTATATGTGCATTATTAGGAATTATTCTTTCAATTCAGTTTAATACAGTGGATAAGGTTGTAGGAAAGGGTTCATTACCTACTACTAAATCAAAGGAACTTATTTCTAAAATAGAAAACTTAAATGAAGAAAAAGAAAAACTTTCATCTAAATTAAATGAAATCGAAAGTGAAATTTTAAAAGAAGAGAAAAAAGTATCAGAGAAAAATAGATATGTAAACATATTATCTAATGAAATATCAAAATATAAAATATATGCTGGTTATGAAAAAGCTCATGGCCCAGGTATCATATTTAAGTTAGATGATCCTAAAATGGAAGAGACCTATGGACAAGATATTAGTTTTTTAGTTGCTAATTATGATTATTTACTTGAAATAATAAGTACATTAAATGGAGCTGGAGCAGAAGGAATTTCCATAAATGGGATTAGATATACACCCTTTGCTGAAGTGTTAAAAGAGGGAAACAATATAAAATTTAATGATTATTCAATAAATCCTCCCTTTGAAATAAAGGCAGTTGGTGACCCAGATGAACTTAAATCTCAACTTATTAATATTGGATTAATACAGGAGTTAATGTATAAAGAATATGAAGTTCATATAAGTAAAGAGAAAGATGTATTATTACCTAAATATAATGAAATTAAGGAATTTAAATATGCAAAACCTGTAGATAGTATATTTAATCAATAAAAAAGTGGCTTAAGCCACTTTTTATTTTACTTTTATTTCTTTATTATTTTCCCAAAGACCGTGTAAATTACAGTAACTAATTACATGTATGCTACCTGGCTTTGTTGTTTTAAAGTTTGTTGATACAGAAGGCTTATTAAATATATTACCTTCACCATGGGCTGTAAAATTAAAAGTACCTATTTCTATAGGAAATTTACCTTCTTTAGGTATAAAGAAAACTTTAATCCATGATATATGATGTTCTAAAGTATTAGGATGAGCTATCTCATCACCGATTGAAACCTTTAACTCAACCATTTCATCAGCGTTAATTTCATCATCAATGTGTATAACAGGAACGTGTTTTTCACCTTTAAAATCTCCAGTTTGTAAATATTCTTTTATGCTTTTCACTTTAATCCCTCCAATTGTTTTGTTAATAAATTTATACCCCTATAGTATATGTTAAACACAAAATATTAGATAAATTTTAAAAAGTTTGTTAAAATAACCTGTAATAAGCTTATTGATTAGATTGGTAGAGATGAAAAATAAATTATTATCTCAGTCTACAACATACATATATCATGTTATAATAAGTATATGGAAATTAAATATAGGGAAACTAAAAATAATAATATAATTTATTAAAAGTTATAAAATAGAAGGTAATGTAGTAAAAATATTAAATAAATTTTAGGAGAGGTAAGATGTATAATTTAGAATTAATAGCAACAACAACATTTGGATTAGAAGCTGTAGTAAAAAGAGAAGTCCAAAATTTAGGTTATAAAGACGTCAAAGTGGAAAATGGGAAGGTAACCTTTAAAGGCGACGAATCAGCTATAGCAAGGGCTAATTTATGGCTTAGATCAGCAGATAGAGTTTTACTTAAGTTAGGAGAATTCAAAGCTTTCTCCTTTGAAGAGTTATTTGAAAAAACAAAGGCTTTACCATGGGGAGAATGGATAACTGAAAATGGTAAATTTACTGTTACAGGAAAATCTATAAAATCAAAATTATATAGTGTTCCAGATTGTCAATCTATAGTAAAAAAAGCAGTTGTAGAAAAATTAAAGAAAAAGTATAATACAGAGTGGTTTAAAGAAGATGGCCCAGAGTTTACTATACAAGTTGCTTTATTAAAGGATACAGCAACATTAACAATTGATACTAGTGGTGTAGGATTACATAAAAGAGGCTATAGAGAAAATGCAATTAAAGCTCCTTTAAAAGAAACTTTAGCAGCTGCTATGATACAATTAAGCTTTTTTAATAAGGATAGAATATTATTAGACCCATTCTGTGGTTCAGGAACGATTCCTATAGAAGCAGCTATGATTGGAAAAAATATTGCTCCAGGACTTAATAGAAACTTTGCTTCAGAAAAATGGCCACGTATAGGTAAAAAAGTTTGGAAAGAAGAAAGGGTAAATGCATTAAAGTCTATTAGACAAGAGGAAAAACTTGAGATTTTTGCTACTGATATTAATCATAAAGCTATAAAAGTTGCTAAAGAGAATTCTTTTAATGCAGGAGTTGATGAATGTATAGACTTTAAAGTACAGGATTTTAAAAAGCTTAATTTAAGTGATAATTATGGGATTTTAATATGCAATCCTCCATATGGTGAAAGATTAGGAGGGGAAAAGGAAGTTGAAGATCTTTATGAAATAATGGGTGAGAAATTAAAAAGATTAAAGACATGGTCAAAATATATATTGACATCTAATGAAGATTTCGAAAGGATTTATGGCTCAAAAGCAGATAAAAGAAGAAAGTTATACAATGGAAGAATCAAAGTTGATTATTATCAGTATTATGGTCCGAGACCACCTAAGAAGTAAAAAATATTAATTTTATATATTTATTTGGACTACCATATTTTATTGGTAGTCTTTAGTATTTTTTGTAATATATTCAACTATATTGATGTATTATGAAATGATACTATAATTATAGATAGTCTTAAAAAATAAAACTAAAGGAGGAACTGGTTATTATATATAAAATTATAACCGGGAACAAATGAAGAATAAAAAAATTATATCTGTAGGTGTATTATTAATACTATTAATGAGTATGTTGTCAGGATGTGGAAATGAATCCCCAAAAGAAATCCTTGAAAAGAATATGGAAGAATCAATAAAGGTAAAATCAGCAAAACAAGATTTTGAAATGGTATTAAATTTTGAAATGGAAAATACAGACCCGAGTATGATGCCCTTTATACAAATGTTAAATAATATAAAATTAAAGGGTGAATTTGAAACAGATTCTGAAAGGATGTCAACTGTCGGAGAAATGGGAATCGATTTAGGTGGAATGTCATATAAAGCTAAAATGTATGTAACTCCAGAAAAATCTGTAGTAAAATTACCCATGATACCTAAATATGTGTTAATCAATGGAGTTATAAACAACGAAGAAGAGCTTAATAACAAAGAAGAGAGAATTAAATTATCAAAGAAGTTATTTAAGGTTACTATGGATTTTATAGATGATGAGAAACTTCAAAAGAAGGATGATGTAATTTTAAAAACTGAAAATGGGGATATAAAGGTTACAGAGATTAGTATGAAATTTAAAGATAAAGATATAAAGGATTTAATGAAGAAAATAGTACCAATGTTACTAGAAAATGATAGCTTGAAAAAATCCATGTATCCAAGTATTAAACAACAATTAATAACAGAGGGTATAGAGCCAACTGAGGAAGAAATAGAGAAAAAACTAGAAGAAATTAAAAAAGAATTTAATAATAATTTTAGTGAACTAGACGAGTTGGTAACCTTTGAAAAGTTAAATTTAACATATAGTATAGATAAAGATTATCATACAAGAAAAGTTGATTTTGATATAAAATATAATATGAATGATAAAGAAAGTGGACAAGCTATGTCACTATCTTTAAAGGGTACAAGTAATACATGGGGGATAAATGAACCTGTAGATGTTAAGTTCCCAGATTTAAACGAAGAGAATTCGATAAAAATAGAAGAATTAGCAAATCAATTTATGCCATCAATTCCAGGACAATAAAAATGACCCTACTAAGGGTCTTTTTTATTTATCTAACTTAAAATCTTCACTGCTATCTTTTACTATCTTAGTTTGCCATCTACCTGTTAAATAAATTCCAAGTCCTACTAAACAAATTAATGCATTACTTGATATCATGGCAAACCATACTGACTTAGAGCCTAAATTAGTAAAGTTTTTAAAAATAATTATAAGAGGTATTCTGAAAAACCAAAGTCTTCCCATCATTATGACCATGGCAGAGACTGTGTGTCCTGAGCCTTGGAATGTACCAATAAAAACTTGAAAAAAACCCATTAATGGTAATGATGCTGATATAAGTCTTAAATAAAAGGATGCTTGGTTTAATATTTTTTCACTATCGGTAAATATATCAATAACATCCCTTGCAAAATAAAATATTATGCTACCTCCTAAAACTAAAGCTATAGTTGATAATAAAGCACTTGTTTTTACAGCTTTTTTTGCTCTTTTGATATCATTAGCTCCTAGGTTTTGACCAACTATTGTAGCAAGTGCATTACCTATGCCCATGGCAGGCATTAAAATAAGAGAATTAATTCTATTGCCTAGAGTAAAAGCATTCATTACATATTCTCCAAAGGAATATACAAATATATTTAATACAATAAAACCTAAAGCAGCAGTTGATTGTCCAATGGAGGAAGGAAGACCAACACTAATTATTTTTTTTAATAATTTTTTCTTTAATTTTAAATGTCTTAATTTAAGTGTAATACCATCTCCCTTTAAAAAGAGAGTATAAACTGCATATATAGAAAAAGTACCTCTAGCTAAAACAGTCGCTATAGCAGCTCCTTTAATACCGAAATCAAAAACAAATATAAATATAGGATCAAGTAAGATATTAAGACCTACCGATAAAGCACTATACTTCATAGGTGTAACTGTATCACCTTGACCTTGTTTTATAGAGTTAAAGGCAAAGTATGTAAACATCGCTGGCATGCCTATAAAAATTATTCTTAAAAAAGAGCTTGCTAATGTATATAATTCACCTTCTCCACCCATTAATTTAACAATTAATGGGGCAAATATGGCACCTAGTATACCTAAAATTAAAGAAAATAAGAAAGAAAAAGAAATTACTTGGCCTGCTACATCTTTTGAACTTTCTAAATCATGGGAGCCTGTATATTGAGAAATCAATGCAGTACCTGCAATAGAAACACCGAGGCCTATAGATATCATAAAGAATATAACAGGCCAAATAAATCCGATTGCAGCAACTTCTGTATCACCAAGGATACTTACAAAGTATGTATCTGTAAGGTTATATATAGTTTGTATTAAATTATTAAGCATTATGGGACCTGATAAAATCAATAAAACCTTATACATTTTACCATTTAATATAAGGTCCCTTTTTTCTGAGTAATCCATTATAATCCTCCTTGAATCATTTAACTAAATAAATTATATCATTAATTATTTCGGGTATCAAAATAAATTTTTGATTTATTAAATATTAGTATAACCATACTAATTTAAATAATTAATTATGAATGAGAAGGAAAGTATTATATAATAATTAAATAAAGATAATTTTAGGAGGAGATTATATGATAGTTTCTCATGAAAATGAAGTTAAAGGTGTAAAAATTGAAAACCAAGAAGTGAAAAATACAGTAATGAAAGCTCTTATAACACCTAATGAAGGCTGGGATAGTCATGCTATGCGTATATTTGAATTAGAAAAAGATGGACACACTCCAAGGCATAATCATCCGTGGCCACATATAAATTATATTGTTGAAGGAAAGGGAACTCTTTTTTTAGAAGGAGAATATCATAAGCTTAAAGCAGGGTCATTTGCCTATGTACCATCGGGAAAAATGCATCAATTTAAAAATACTAGTGAAGATAATTTTAAATTCATTTGTATTGTTCCAAAGGAAGGACACAAATAAAACACAGGTTCTAACCTGTGTTTTTCTATGCACATATTTTTACTTTATTTAATAAATTCTTTATATCATCATGGCAGTATTTACTGTTTTTTCCGTCATTAATGAGAGAGGATAATATATTATGAAGCTTTAATTCAAATGGGCTGTATTTATTCCTATCATAATAATATGGATGATTAACAATTTCTAATTCCATGCAAATCTCCCAGAAGGTTCTATAATTAATAATACCTAAAGTTGAAATTGGGTAATTGTTAATAAACTCATCTTTTCCTATTTTTTTTGTTTTTGCATATATTTTTTTGCATACATTATTATCGATACTTTTAAGAGATATTAAATCAGCATAGTATTTCCTAGCGATTTCATTTTTCTTTGTATACATCATATCCCCTCCTTGATTAATTTAATTTTCATTAAGTATAACATAGGAATAAGTACTATATTGTCGATTTTTCTTATTTTACATAAACTTAAACTTTACTTTACAGATAGTAAAATAAATTTAAGTTTATGTAATAAATTATTTAATTATACTTTTAGATAGGATATTTTCATCTAATTCATTAAGTACTTTTTCATCCTTTGCTATCATATATAAAACTATTGTTAAATTATATTCTTTAAAAATTTTAGCATATATCCGTCCTTTAAGTATCATTTTAGGAAAATTTTCACCATTGTAAGATTTATTAAAGATTCCATATTGTATATAACCCTTTTGTTTAGAGTGATATTTATGTATAGGACTATTAGTTTTTATAATAGAATTAACCTTTGTCCAGTTAGGGATATTAATATAATTTACATTGTATTCGATTTTTTCAATGGTATTTTCAAAAATAGCTTTTTTTATAGGGCAACCTAATGATGGAAGAACTAAATGAGTTTGATCGTATTTAGGAAGTTGACCCATTTCTAATGTATCAATTTTACCATTATCTAAAAAACCAAATGCATTTTCAGAATTTTTATTATTTCTTATTATATAGGCACCATAGAAAGCATTGTAATAAGGGGAGTTTTCATTATAATAAGAAGAGAATCCCTCTAACAAATTAAAGTGACCAAAGTTATAAACTACTGTTAAAGAAATATCCTTATTTAAATAGTTTGAAAAACCTTTATAATCATTATGATAGAGCATAAATGGATACCAATCCTTTTTCTTTGTATAACCACCCGATGGGATTTTAAGTTTAATATCATATTTATTAATTAGACTTTCATTTTTTTTAAGTCTAGTATAGGGATACATTACAATATAGCTTCTTAAAGTATAATAAATATTAGTGTTGAGTAAAGCTACGATAATTATTAAAATGATAATTATTAGTATATATCTTTTTTTAAAAAACATATAAACACTCCTAATTTTAAAATACTAATTTTATTATATAATATTTTCTAATATATATAATATATTCAATTGACATTTATATAATAATAGAATAAAATAATATTTAGAATCATTATCAATAAGGACTAATAATCAATAATTTATGTTTGGAGGAGAGATCTATGCCATTAGCAATGACAAAGTCAGGAGATAATGTTGTTTTAAAGGATATTAGTTGGGGACATAGGTTAAAAAAGAGACTTCAAGATATGGGACTGACTCCAGGAGTTGAAATAAAAGTAGTTTCTGGTAATAATAGAGGTGCAGTAATAGTAAGCTTAAGAGGATCTAAACTAGTATTAGGAAGAGGAATGGCTCAAAAAATACTTGTAGAATCAATAGGATAAATTTTTTTGTTACGCATTGAGAATGGGTATCAATAGGAGGTAGCACAAGTGAAAAAACAACTTACAGTTGCTTTAGCAGGAAACCCAAATAGCGGTAAAACAACACTGTTTAATAGTTTAACAGGATCTAAACAGTATGTGGGTAATTGGGCTGGAGTTACGGTTGAAAAAAAAGAGGGAATATTAAATTATAAAGATTTTAATATAAATGTAATTGATTTACCAGGAACATATAGTTTATCTCCCTATTCTATGGAAGAAATAATAGCAAGAAATTTTTTAATAGATGAAAAACCCGATGTTGTAATAAATATTGTAGATGCTTCAAATATAGAGAGAAACCTTTATCTTTCTATGCAACTTTTAGAACTAGATATACCAGTTGTTATAGCATTGAATATGATGGATGTTGCAGAAAAGAGAGGCTATTTGATAGATGTTTTTGAGTTATCAAAAAAATTAGGAACAGAAGTTGTACCAATAGTTGCTAGTAAGAATAAGGGAATAGACAAATTACTCGATGCAGTAGTAAATACAAAAAAGAGTAAAAGCAATAATTTTATTAAATATAATAATAAAATTGAAAAAAAGATAAAAGAAATAGAAAATATTATTGAATGTAATGATAGTAAATATGATTTAAGATGGTTAGCTATAAAAATATTAGAACAAGATGATATCATAATTAAGGAATTTAAAGATATTTTCAAAGAAGAAGCAGCGGCTACTATATCTAGCTATCTAGATGATGAATCACAAACTTCTATAGCTGATGGTAGATATAATTATATTTCAAATGTTTTGGATGATACAATAGAGAAAACAAAAGAACAAGAAAAAACATTAACAGATAGAATTGATGATATATTAACCCATAGGTGGTTAGGATTACCTATATTTGCCCTTATAATGTTTAGTGTATTTTATTTTACCTTTGATTTAGTGGGAAATAAGTTATTAAATATCATAGATAGTTTTATTAATAATACTTTGGCAACTTCAGTTAATGATATGTTAATTACTATGGGAGTTTCTGAGTGGTTAAACTCATTAATAGTTGATGGAATTATTGGCGGTGTGGGTGGAATTTTAGTATTTTTACCTAATATTGCTTGTTTATTTTTAGCTATATCAATACTTGAAGATAGTGGGTATATGGCGAGAGTTGCATTTATCATGGATAGAAGTATGAGAAGAATAGGATTAAGTGGAAAAGCTTTTATACCTATGATTTTAGGGTTTGGATGTAATGTACCAGCTGTTATGGGAACAAGAGCTTTAGATGATGAAAATGATAGATTAGTTACGATTTTAATTAATCCATTTATGTCTTGTTCTGCTAGACTTACGGTTTATACGTTATTTGCAGGTATATTTTTCCCAAATAACGAAAAATTCATAGTCTTTTCTTTATATATATTAGGTATTTTAATAGCAGTAATAGCTGCTTTAATATTTAAAAAAACAATATTTAAAGGAGAATCTAGTCCCTTTATAATAGAACTTCCCCCTTATAAAGTACCATCTTTAAAGGGAATAATTATCCATGTGTGGGATAGATTAAAAGGATTTTTAATCAATGCAGGTACTTTAATATTTGGAGCGTCTATAATATTATGGTTTGTTTTAGGATTTAATTTAAATGGACCAGCACCTATATATAATAGTTTAGGAGCTCAAGTAGGAAAAGTAATTGCCCCTATTTTTAAACCCTTAGGTTTTGGTGATTGGAGATCTGCCCTTTCTTTATTATCAGGGATTGTTGCTAAGGAAGTGGTTATAAGTAATATGGCTATAATATACGGACTTGAGGATGCATCTAAAGCATTATCTGTTTCGTTATTAGAAAATTTCAGTCAAATTTCTGCCTATGCTTTTATGGTATTTGTTTTATTATACACACCTTGCATAGCCACAGTAGGAGTTATAAAAAAAGAAACTAATTCATGGAAATGGACGATATTTAGTTTAGTATATCAGTTTGTGGTTGCATGGATTGTAGCTATGATTGTTTATCAGATAGGAAAAATAATACTTTAGGGGATGATATTATGAGTAGTACAATTTTATCGATTTTAATAGCAACCCCCATAATTGTTTATGGTATATTTATGTTTTTTACCAAAGTAAAAAAACAAACTGAAGGAAAATGTTCAAGTTGTAGTAATAAGTGCAGTTGTGATATGAAAAATAAACATAAATAAAGCGTTTAAATCTATATATTAATAAGAGGCATATATGCCTCTTATTAATATATGGGGGGAAATAATATTGAAACTAAAAAACAAATTATTAGAAGATGTTTTAGAAGGTTTAATTATGATTATATTAGAAGAAAATGATATGGCAGGGTATGAAATATTAAACACAATAGAAAGAAAAACTGAGGAAATATTTAAAAGTAAGGATATAAGTATATTTCCTTTTTTATATAAACTTGAGAATAAAAAATACATTGAGAATTATTGGTTAGAAAAAGATATTCCGTATAAGTATTATAAGATTACTCCTAAGGGTAGGGAAACATTGGTTGAAATAAAAAAAGATTTATATTTATTTAACAACGGATTAAGTAATTTTTTAGATAGTAATATAAGGTAAATATTAATAATAGTTGGTATTAATTAATTTTAATTTATGTTATAATTAAGTTAATTGTCGAATATTAGTTTTACTTTTTTCTTAGCAAAGAGGAGGGCGTTATGTTAAATGAAAAGATGACCTCGGATAAAAAATTAAAAATTCACAAAAGCTTAACCTATGATATCTTAGATGGTATGGTTGATTGGGTAAGAGTCATAGATAGAAATGGTGTAATAATCTATGCTAATAAAACCATGGAAGAAGCAGTGGGAAAAAGTTTAGTAGGATCTAGATGTTATCGTTCTTTAAATAAAGAATGCCCCTGTAAAAGATGTATAACTGAAGCAGCAATAGCTACAGGAGTTACTTCTGAAAAGGAAGAAAAAATAGGTGATAAGATTTACTCAGTAAAAAGCTCTCCTGTAACGGATGCTAATGGTAATATATATGCTGCAGTTGAAGTTTTTAGAGATGTAACGAGGGAAAGAAAGCTAGAAAAAGAAGTAATGAGAAAGAATAAGAAGATGAGTAAAGATTTAGGATTTTCTAGAAGGTTGCAAAAAAGGATACTACCTGAAAAAGGGAACTATGGATCAGCTTATATAGATTATATATATAGACCATCTGAAGTTTTAAGTGGAGATATGTTTGATGTGTTTCATATAGATGAGAATAATTTAGGAATATATATAAGTGATGTTGTTGGACATGGAGTGTCTGCTTCTATGATGACTATGTTTGTAAGACAAACCATGAGAGCTATTAAAAATTATTATAAAAGTCCTTCTCAGGCTATAAGTGAATTGCATAAAAATTTTATAGATTTAAATTTAGATGACGATAAATACTTTACTATATTTTATGGTGTTATAAATAAAAAAGATAAAACATTCACCTATGTGAATGGAGGACATAATAGTATACCACTATTAATAAGAAACAATGATACTAAGCTTTTAAAAACTGAAGGATTTCCTATTTCCTATTTATTTGATGAAATTAAATATAATGAAAAGACTATTGATATAAAAGTAGGAGATAAACTTTTATTATACACAGATGGAATCCTAGAAGCTAAAAATAAACAGGGTGAGCAATTTGGTTTAGAAAGATTATTAGATATAGTAAGTACAGATAAAAATTGTATAAAATCAATTGAAGAAAAAATAGATGATTTTAATTATTATACACAGGAAGATGATTTTGCTATACTTAAAGCAAAAATAATTGACTAATCGAGGATTAATTCCTCGGTTTTTTTATATCTTAAAATTAAGGGTGGAATATATGAAAAAGGAAGTAACTACAACAGTTAAAAAAGCAAATAGACTATCAATTATTATCTTAATATCTTTAATATTTATATCAAGTTTAATTTTTATATTTGGTTGGGATAAAGAATTTATTGAAAAAGAATATATACAAAAGAGTTCCAATTTAGTAATTCTTAGTTTAGTTATATATCCAATATTATTGATATTAGGTATAATTATACATGAATTAATACATGGCCTATTTTTTTCTATATTTTGTGATAATAAAACTAAATCTATTGAATTCGGGATATTATTAAAAAAATTAGCTCCGTATTGTCATTGTAAAGAATGGTTATATATTAATGAATATAAAATTAGTATTATTATGCCCTTGTTAATATTAGGAGTTATTCCTTTTTTACTAGGATGTATTACTAAAAGTTTATATATTCTTCTTATAAGTATAATACTTATAACAGGCTGTAGTGGAGATATTATAATCTTTTGGATTTTAGGGGGGCTAAAATCAAATACTAAAGTAAAGGACCATGATAAAAAGGTTGGATGCATAATTAGAAATAATGATATTTAGATACATATTATGATTACTAAAGTGTTTTAAGGGTAATTGTAATATATGTAAAAAGTTGAAGTGATATACAGGGGGGATTTGATGAGTGAAAAGATGAAAACAAAATATTTAATAATTGGAAATGGTATCGCAGGGTTTTCAGCAGCAGAAGAGATTTCAAAAAGAGATAAAAGTGGAAATATAACTATAGTTTCTTCAGAGAAATATTTAACTTATTATAGAGTTAAATTATCCCATTATATAAGTAAGAATTTTACCGATGATGAATTACTATTAAAGAAGGAAGATTGGTATAAAGAAAAAAACATAGATGTGATTTTAGGTAGCATAGTAGAGAAAATTGATACGGATAATAAGAATATAAAATTAGATGATGGAAGAGAAATAGAATATAAAAAATTATTATTAGCAAATGGAAGTCGTCCCTTTATACCACCAGTAGCGGGTAAATATAAAAAAGGTGTATTAGCCCTTAGAACTATTAAAGATTTAAAACATATAAAAAATTACTTCAGTGAATGTAAAAATATAACAGTTATAGGTGGCGGACTTTTAGGCCTTGAAGCTGCTTGGGCAATAAAGAAGTTAGGAAAAGATGTTAATGTTATAGAAAATTCTACATATTTATTATCTAAACAATTAGATGAAGAATTATCTAATAAATTTAAAGATATTTTAGAAAAAAAGGGATTGAAATTTTACCTAGGAGCTTATGCACAGGAAATATTAGGAGAAAATAGCGTAAAGGGGCTAAGTATAAAGGATGGTCCTGAAATAAAGACTGATGCTGTATTATTTTCTACAGGAATAAGATCAAATATAGCCATAGCAGAGGGAACTAATTTAAACGTTGGACGGGGAATAAAAGTAGATAAACATTTAGAAACTAATATTAAAAATGTTTTTGCTGCTGGTGACATTGCAGAGAGAGATGGTGTAACCTTAGGATTATGGACAGCTGCAAATGAGCAAGGTAAGATAGCAGGAGTAAATATGGCAGGAGAAAATAAAGAATATACATTACCTAAACCCTATACAATGTTAAATATAGCAGATACATCATTATTTTCTATTGGAGATGTAAAAGAATTTGATGAGACACTAAAATTTAGTGATGATGAAAAGTTCATACATAATAAGTTATATTTAAAGAATAAAAAAATAATAGGAGCAGTTCTTATGGGTGATGTATCTAAAATGGTAAAGGTTAAAAAGGCAGTAAATAAAAACTTAGATATATCTAAAAAGTTACAAGAGGGACTTAAATTAAAAGAAATTATAGATAAGTTTTAACGCTAAGAAAAGTAACAATAGAATATAAAGAATAGTATTACTCAAATTAAGACCCTAGGGTCTTAATTTTTTTAAGTTGAATAAGTTTAGGTTAAATGTTATACTTTTTTATAATAGGTGTAAAGACACATGTATATACAATGAGAAAGGAGATAAATATGGAGAGTATAATAAATAAAATAAATCATTTAAAAAGAAAGAAAAACGCATTAGTTATAGCCCATAACTATCAACTTCCAGAGATTCAGAAGGTAGCAGATATTATAGGGGATTCTTTAGCATTAAGTAGAGAGATTGCCAATGTAGGTGAAAATATTATTATATTTTGTGGAGTTAAATTTATGGCAGAAAGTGCTAAAATACTTTCTCCAGATAAAAAGATATTATTACCTGTAAAAAATGCATTATGCCCTATGGCGGATATGATAAAGGCTGAAAAATTAAAAGAGTATAAAAGAAATAATCCTGACAGTAAAATAGTTTGTTATGTTAATTCATCCATGGAGGTTAAAGCTGAAAGTGATATATGTGTTACAAGTTCTAATGCAGTAAAAATAGTCAATAGTTTAGATGCAAAGAAAATTTTATTTGTACCAGATAAGAATTTAGGTAATTATGTAAAAAATCAAACTAATAAAGAGGTTATTACCTATAACGGATATTGTCCGACCCATGAAAGGGTTAATAAAAGTCATGTAAAAAGGATGAAAAACAAACATCCTTTAGCTTTATTATTAGTACATCCTGAGTGTGATTATGATGTATTAAAAGAAGCAGATTTTATAGGTAGTACTTCCCAAATAATAAATTATGCTAATAAATCTAAGAATAAAAAATTTATAATAGGAACTGAAAAAGGCGTATTATATAAACTAAAAAAAGATAATCCTAATAAAGAATTTATTTTACTAGATAATAACTTAATTTGTGAGGATATGAAAAAAATCACTTTAAAAGATGTATTAAATGCATTAGAAAATGAAGAATATGAAATTAAGGTAGATAATTCAATTTCTAAAAAGGCTTTAAAATCACTAACAAATATGCTCAATAAAAGCTTATAGGGGTGAGGGTATGTATACTGATGTGTTAATCATAGGTGGAGGATTAGCAAGCTTATATACAGCACTTAATATAAAAAGTGATTTAAAAATAACTATAATTACTAAAGGAGATTTATATAGATGTAATTCAAGTTTAGCCCAGGGAGGAATAGCAGCTTGTATAGATAAAGAAGATAGTTATAAAAGTCATATAAAGGATACCTTTATTGCAGGAAATAAGTTTAATAATTTACAAGCCTTAAATATGATGGTTAAAACCTCTAAAGAAAGGATAGATAAATTAATAGAATTTGGTGTTTTCTTTGATAAATATAAAAATGGGAAATTAAAAACAACTATGGAAGGTGGTCATAGTAATAGAAGAATCCTTCATGCAGGAGGAGATATTACAGGAAAAGTTATAATGGATACTCTTATAAGTAATGTAAAAAAGAGAAGTAATATAACTGTATTAGATAATACTATGGCTATTGATCTTATAAAAAATAAAAATATATGTATAGGTGCAAAGGTTTTAAATAAAAAAGTATTTAATATAACATCAAAACATACAGTTATAGCTACAGGAGGAATTGGGGGACTTTTTAAAAATACTACTAATACTTCCATATCTACTGGGGATGGTATTGCTTTAGCCTATAGAGCAGGTTGCAATCTTAAAAATATGGAGTTTATACAGTTTCACCCCACTGCCTTTTACTCAAAAGAAAAGGGGAAAAAGTTTTTAATTTCAGAAGCAGTAAGGGGAGAAGGTGCTTATTTAAAAAATAAATTTAATGAGCGTTTTATGCTTAAATATCACAAAAGAGGAGAATTAGCTCCAAGAGATATTGTAGCAAGAGGCATATATAAAGAACTTATAGATAATGATGAAGAATGTGTGTATCTAGATGCAACCCATTTAGAAAATAGTTTTATTAAAAAGAGATTCCCTAATATATACAAAAAGTGCTTAGAAAATGGATTTGATATGTGTAATGATTATATACCGGTTATAGCAGTTGAACATTATTTTATAGGGGGAATAGAAACAGATTTTAATGGTTTAACGAATATTAAAAATCTCTATGCATGCGGAGAATGTGCAAATACAGGTGTTCATGGTGCAAATAGATTAGCTAGTAACTCTTTATTAGAATGTATAACCTTTGGATATAATATTGCTGAAAATATAAACAATAATCCATATAAAGATAAGTATATATTAGATGAAACTTATAATTTAGATAATTGGGATTTTACCCATTATAAAAAGAAAATACAATGTATTATGGATAAAGATGTAGGGATAGTTAGAAATAAAAAAGATTTATTAAAGGCTGAAGTTAAGATAGAGGATATTTTAAATGATTTTAATAAACATTTTTATAGTAAAGATTTTTTTTGAAACTTTAAATATGGCAACTGTAAGTAAATTAATAATAAAAGCTTGTTTAAAAAGGGAAGAAAGTTTGGGATGTCATTATATTGAAAAGTAGGTGGTGAAAAAATTGAATAGATATATTATAAAACAGTTAATTAAAAATGCCTTATTAGAGGATATGAATAATGGAGATATAACAACTGATAACCTAATAGATGAAAAAAGTATATCTACAGCTAAAATCATAGCAAAGGAGAAAATGGTCGTTTGTGGATTAGAAGTATGTGAATTAACTTTTAGTTTTTTAGATAATGAAATGAATTTTAATAAAAAGTGTAAAGATGGAGATTTAGTTAATAAAGGGGATGTTATTTTAACAATTACAGGGAAAACTAAAGCAATACTTTCAGCAGAAAGAACAGCTCTTAATTTTTTACAAAGGATGTCAGGTATTGCTACTAAAACTAATGAATTTGTTCAAAGGGTTAAAGGATTAAATGTAAAAATAACTGATACAAGAAAGACAACTCCAAATTTAAGAATTATAGAAAAATATTCAGTTAAAGTAGGGGGAGGATATAATCATAGATATAATTTATCTGATGCAGTAATGATAAAGGATAATCATATTAAAGCCTCAGGGGGTATAGAAAAAGCAGTAAGTAAAATAAAAAATAAAATTCCCCATACCACAAAGATAGAGATAGAGGTTGATAGTTTAGAAAAGTTTAAAAGGGCTATAAAAACAGATGTTGATATTATTATGCTTGATAATATGAATTATAAGGATATAGCTTTAGCTGTTAAACTAAATAACGAAAAAATACTAGAAACATCAGGAAATATAACCCTAGAAAATATCAATGAAATGGCAAAAACAGGAGTTCATGTTATATCCACAGGAGCTATAACCCATTCAGTAAAGGCTTCAGACATTAGTTTGAAAATAATTTAGAAAATACGGATTATTCCGTATTTTTTATGTTTGATATAGAACAATATAAATAGTAGAATAAATAGATGTTAAAGAAATTAAAATAAGGAGGTTTATATGAATAATATATTATTAGATTATAAAAATGCAGGTATAAAGGAACATGAAATGATGAATATTAAAGAGTCAGTTAAAAGAGCCCATGATATGTTACATAACTCAACCGGTGCAGGAAAAGACTTTTTAGGATGGATAGACTATCCTTTAGAATATGATAAAGAAGAATTTAAAAGAATTAAAAAAATAAGTGAAAAAATTAGAAATAATTCTGATGTTTTCATAGTTATAGGGATAGGAGGCTCTTATTTAGGAGCTAGAGCTGCAATAGAAGCATTAACACATAGTTTTAGTAATAATCTTACTAAAGAAAAAAGAAATGCACCAGAGATATATTTTGTTGGTAATAATATAAGTGGTCAGTATTTAAGTGAATTATTAGATGTTATAGAAAATAAAGATATTAGCATTAATGTAATTTCAAAATCAGGTACTACAACTGAACCTGCCATAGCCTTTAGAGTATTAAGAAAATACATCGAAGATAAATATGGTAAAGAAGAAGCTAAAGAAAGAATTTATGCAACTACAGATAAAGAAAGAGGCGCTTTAAAGGAACTTGCAGATAATGAAGGGTATGAAAGTTTTGTTATTCCTGATGATATTGGAGGAAGATATTCAATTTTCACCCCTGTTGGGATGTTACCAATAGCAGTATCCGGTTTAGATATTGATAAAATGTTTGAAGGTGCAAAGGATGGAGTTAAAGAATATAATAATCAAAACTTAGATGAAAATTACTGTTATCAGTATGCTGCTATAAGAAACATTTTATATAAAAGAGGAAAAGAAATAGAAGTATTAGTTAATTATGAACCGTCTTTAAGCTATTTATCTGAATGGTGGAAGCAATTATATGGAGAAAGTGAAGGGAAAGATTTAAGAGGGATTTTTCCTGCTTCAGTTAATTTTTCAACTGATTTACATTCTATGGGTCAGTATTTACAGGATGGAAAGAGACACTTATTTGAAACTGTAATAAATATAGAAACTCCAAAAAAGGATATTACTATAAAAGAAGATAGTCAAAATTTAGATGGACTTAATTACTTAAAGGATAAAACTATGGATTTTGTAAATAAAAAGGCCTTTGAAGGTACACTTTTAGCCCATGTTGATGGGGATGTTCCAAACTTAATTTTAAATATACCTAAGTTGGATGAGTTTTATTTTGGTAAATTAATATACTTCTTTGAAAAAGCATGTGGTATAAGTGGATATTTACTTGGAGTTAATCCTTTTGATCAACCTGGAGTTGAAGCCTATAAGAAAAATATGTTTGCCCTTCTTGGAAAACCAGGGTTTGAAGACTTAAGAAAAGAACTTTTAAAAAGGATGAAATAAATTAAAGGCTATGAATTTTTAATTCATAGTCTTTTTTATAAAAAATTTGGAAAAAAACCTATTTTATTGTAGAATAAAGGAGGGAGAAAAAGTTTTTAAATGGGGGATTTTATTGACAATAAAAAAGTTAATTAATATAAGTATAGCTTTAATATCTGCCATATCACTTATTATTATAACTACTTTAATCATAAAACTTAGAGGGGAATTTAAGGGGACTATAAACTTTTCAGTATATTATATAATGTTTATATTTTTTTTAATTATAACAGTGATATATATAAATTATAAGATTAAAATCAAATTATTAGATCCATTAGAAAAGCTAAATGAGTTTACTGATAATATTTCAACAGATAAGCTTTATTCATATAATTTAATGGAGTGTTCTGTAAGTAAAAGTAAACATACAGTAAAGGAACTTGTAAAATTTGAAAATAAATATTATGAGCTCTTAACTAATATACAGGCAAATGAGGAAGAATTAATAGCCCAAAGTAGAAATTTAAATAAATCAAATAAACTTATAGAAACTCTATCATATAAGCTTGAATCTGTTTTAAAATCTTTTTCAGATATAAATAAGATAAGTAAAAAAGATTTTTTAAAAAAGTGCTTTAAAACTGTTTTTTCCCTTGTGGATGAAGCAGAAAAGGGTACTCTTTTTGAATTAAAGGATGGCTATTATTATCCAATTGTAAGTAAGGGTTATGATAAAGAAACAATGAAAAAACTTATATTTAAAAAAGGGGAAACTTTTGTAGATATAAAAAGTCCAGTGACTGATAATATTGAGGCCTATATTAAAAAAATAAAAAAGGGTAGTAATAAAAGGCTTCCAGAGGAAATAAAAAAAGTTTTAAAAAATATGGGATCGTTAGATGATTTTGTAATGCTTTATGCTCCTATAGTAGTTGATAATGAAATAATAGGTATCATTTCTATTGATTCAGAAAAAGATTTTAGTGAAGAATCTCAATCTATACTTAAATACTACGCTCAACTTATTTCTCACTTTTATAATGAAAGATCAAGACAAAAGAAGTTAACAAATACATATCTAGAAACTGTAAAAGCATTAGTCTCAGCAATAGAACTTAAAGATAATTATACAAAAGGGCACGGGGAAAGGGTTAGAGAGTATAGTATGAAAATAGCTAGAGAAATTGGATTAAGTGAAAAAGAGATTAAAGGGATTGATATAGCTGCTTTATTACATGATGTTGGGAAAATTGGAGTACCAGAAGAGATATTAAATAAATCTGGAAAGCTAACTTATGAAGAATTTGAGTTAATAAAAGATCACCCTACATTTTCAAAAACAATAGTTGAAAATATTAGTGGACTAAATGAAGTATCAGACATAATATATGCCCACCATGAACATTTTAATGGGGGTGGCTATCCTTTAGGATTAAAAAGAGATGAAATCCCCTATGAAGCACAAATTATACAGCTAGCAGATGCATATGATGCTATGACCAGTGATAGATCATATAGAAAAGCACTAAGTGAAAGGAAAGCTATAGAAATTATTAAAAAAGAAAAGGGAAAACAATTTAATCCTGATATAGCTGATATTGCAATAACAAAAGTTTTTAATAAATAAAAATCCCAGTAAATTTACTGGGATTTATTTTTACTCTATTATTGTTAAAACTTCATCCACAGGTTTTCTAGGTGGACTTTTTAATTCAGACTCATCACTAACTCCTAAGGGAGTAATAGCAGCGAGGAAATATCCTTCCTTTTCAAAGCCTAAAAATTCATTTATTTCTTTAGCTGCATACAAAGGACCTGTCATCCAACAAGTACCATATCCTAAATCAGCAGCGGATAATAATAAATTCTCCATTGCTGCAGATATATTTTGTATGCCAGGAGATACTTTTTCTAATTCCTTAATTTCTTCATCACTTGCATTAATTTCTTTTAAAACATCTACTCCCGTAGATGGATATTTACCTGCATATACTAAAATAGCAACTGGAGCATTTTTAAATACAGTATGATATTTCACGTATTTAGTAAGGGATTTTTTCTTATCTTCATCCATAAGTTTACTTGCCATTTCTTCATTTTTCTTTTCAACTATTTTAGACATCTCTTGAATTTTTTCTTTGTTTTTAACTACAACAAAGTGCCAGTTTTGAAGATTTTTACCTGAAGGGGCATATGTAGCATCTTTAATAATTTTTTTTATATCCTCTAAAGGTATATCTGTATCTTTAAATTTCCTAACACTATGTCTTTTGTATATCAAATCACCCATAATTAACCTCCTTAAATTCTAAAGTTATTATATTGAATTTATTAAAAATTTACAACACCTCTGATATCAATTTACCCGAAAAAATAAAAATTATTTGTTAAATTTAAAATTAATAATAATTATTAAGTTTTTTTAATATTAATGTATTAGAGGAATAAATCATTTATTTAAAGGAGGATTGTATATGGGTAAAAGACAGCGTTGGGACAGTAGGACTATTTTTATTTTTGCAGCTATTGGTTCTGCAGCTGGTTTAGGAAATGCATGGAGATTTCCATATCAGGCAGCAACTAATGGTGGAGGAGCTTTCTTGATTCCTTACTTTATCGCACTTATAACAGCAGGTATACCTTTATTAATTTTAGAGTTTTCAGTGGGACACAAATTTCAAGCTGGAGCCCCAACAGCCTTTGGCAAAATCAAAAAAGGTTGGGAAACACTAGGCTGGTGGGCAATTTTAGTAAGTTTTGTAATAGTAACTTATTATGCAGTTATTATGGCTTGGGTATTTAATTATTTATGGCATTCATTAACCTTAGCTTGGGGTGATTTACCTACGGATTTCTTCTTTAATGAAGTACTTAGTATTACCAGTGGACCAGGAGTATTAGGAGGATTTAGAATACCGGTACTTATAGGTGTAATTATAGCCTGGGCTGCAATTTATTGGACAGTTAGAGATGGTGTAAAATCAGTAGGTAAAGTTGTAAAATGGACTGTTCCATTACCTATAATAATGCTTGGTATATTAGTAATTAGAGGATTAACTTTACCAGGGTCTATAGATGGTATTAGTTATTATTTAAATCCTGATTTTTCAAAGCTACTTGATATAAAGGTATGGGCTGCAGCATATGGCCAAATTTTCTTTTCTTTAAGTGTTTCTTTTGGTGTAATGGTAGCCTATGCTAGTTATTTACCAAAAAAATCTGACATAACTAATAATGCTATTATAACTGCCTTAGCAAATTGTGGTATAAGTTTCTTAGCAGGATTTGCAGTATTTGGAACTTTAGGTTATATGGCATTTGAAAAGGGTGCAGCTGTGGCAGATGTAGCAGGTAGTGGTGGATTAGGGTTAGCATTTTGTGTATATCCAGAAGCTATAAATATGCTTCCATTTGGTAGTGTAATATTTGCTTTGGTATTTTTCATTATGCTTTTAACATTAGGAATAGATTCAGCCTTCTCATTAGTTGAAGGTGTTGTGGTAGGATTATCAGATAAATGGGGTTGGAAAAAGAAAAAAGTTACCCGTCTTACTATATTAGTAGGATTTGTAATAAGTTTATTATATGCCACAAAGGGTGGATTATATTGGCTAGATATAGTAGACCATTATGTTAATGACTTTGGTATTATAGGTGTTGCGCTTTTTGAGGTAATCTTAGTAGGTTGGATTTATAAAACTAAAAAATTACGTGAACATGTAAATCCGATTTCTGATATTAAATTAGGCTCTTGGTATGATGTATTTATTAAATTTATAACGCCATTAGTATTAGGTGTAATATTAATATGGAATATAATTCAAGAGATAATAGATGTTATTAACGGTAATCTTTATGAAGGATATCCACTTTGGGCAATATTAATTGGTGGTTGGTTAGTAGCAGCTTTATTAATTGTTTTATCAATTTTATTAAGAAAAACAAAAACTAATTATGAGCTTAAAGAGGATATAGAAGAATAGATTTTCTTACCTTTAAGGGGGGAAGGTTATGACTGTAGGCGCATGGGTAATGCTAGTATTTGGAGTTGTATTTTTATATGGAGGACTTTACTTAGCAATATCAAAGACTAAAAAAAATTAATAGCTAAAAAATGGGATTGCAAATAATGCAATCCCATTTTTTTATTGCAAAAGGAAATCTATGGAATTTATCGAATATATATATTAGGTTACAGAAATTTAGGAGGGGTTAATTTGAAAAAAATACTTATTTTAATAACTATAATACTATTTGTATTTAGTAGTCATGCCTTTGCAGATGAAAATATAAAAGTCATTTTAGATGGAAAAGAGATTAATTTTTTAGATGTTAAACCGACAATAATAAAGGGAAGTACAATGGTTCCGTTAAGGAAAATATTTGAAGAATTAGAGGTGGATGTAACGTTTGATAAAGAGAGTAATAAGATAATTTCAAAAAAAGATTATTTAGATATTACTCTAAAACTAGGAAGTAATATAGCTAAATTAAATAATAAAGAAATTAAACTAAATTCAAAACCTATTATTAAAAATAAAAGGGTATTAGTACCAGTAAGATTCATATCGGAAAGTTTAGGGGCTAAAGTTACCTTTGATGATTTAACTAACAAAGTAATAATATCATCCCCTCCAAAGGATACTTTAGTTGGTATAACAAAGTATGAAGCTTTAAAAGATTTAATAAATTTATTAGATATTAAAAAAGAAGTACCTGTAAGTAGTGAAGATAAAGATATATATATTTATTTGGCTAAAGAAAATAACTTAATAAAAGATGATATAAACTTTAATAATTATATTACAAAAGAGGAACTTAAATTAATGTTTATAAGAGGTATAGGATATAATAATAAACTAAATACAGAAAAAATAAGTGATTCACCTTGTACTGAGATGTATTTAAAAATGTATGAAAAGATTAAAAAACCTTTAGATAGTTTACATGGGTTTTATGCTATAAAATCCTACCCTCAAAGGAATCTAATTTCTGAATTTGATTCTATAGGATTTGGATGGTCACAGTTTGTTTTTAATGGGGAAGATGTAGAGTTAAGTATTGATAAAGAAAATTCATTTTATCTTCCTGAGGGTGCTTATGATTTAGTAGATAATACAAAGGATGAAGATATAATAGCAAATTTAACAGTATATGCATCTAATAGAGTTAAAAATAAATCAGGAATAGGGCTTATAGAACATATAATTAAAGATAAAGAATCAATTGAAAATTATGTAGATAGTATAGTTGATAATTTAAAAGTAAGAGAGAAAGGAAAAAACATTAAATTTAATGGTGTTATAATTGACTTTGAAGATATTAAATCTGAAAAGCTTAAAGGTAATTATAATATGTTTTTAAAAACTTTAAATAAAGAATTAGATAAAAAAGATAAGTTGTTATATGTAATGCTACAACCTAATAAATATTATAAAGGATATGATTATAAAACAATAGGTAATATTTCTGATAAAGTTATTTTAATGGCCCATGACTATCAGCCGAAAAAGGAAAAGGATTTAAACATCTATAATATTAATGAGGATTTTTATGATATAGAAAGTCCATTAGCCCCTATTAAAAATAATTTTAATAAGGATTTTGATGTATATAGTGCATTAGAGGAAATAACAAATAAAGAAACTGGAATAGAGGATAAAGATAAAATATTTTTACAACTTTCCTTAGGAGCTTCCCAGTGGAGAAGACATAATAATAAAGAAAATATAAAAATAGAAAGTATTCAAACAACTTTAGAAAAGGTAAGAACTAGAATGGAAAAACAAAGGGATAAAGATGATTTAAATATCCAATATAATAAAGAGTATCAAGCTCCTTTTTTAACCTACTATGATGAATCAAATGATATAGATAACATTATTTGGTATGAAGATAGTAGAAGTATACAATCTAAAATAAATTTAGCTAAATTATTTGACATAAGGGGAATTTCATTATGGAGATTAGGTATGATACCAGAATATGAAGAGGATTTTGGATATTTAAATATTTGGGATACTATTTTAAAAAACTATGAAAACAATAACTAAATGGGGGATTTAAAATGCCAGATTTATTAACCCATACTTTATTTGGTGAGGATATTTTAAAAGAAGTAAATGATTCATTATCATCTATTATTAAAGAAAATAGGGCTTTATTTAATTTAGGATGTCAAGGGCCAGATATATTTTTTTATAATGACTATTTACCTTGGGTTAAGAAAAAAAGAGGTCCTAAATTAGGAGCTTTGATGCATAATGAAAAAACAGCCAAATTTATACTAGAAGCTATTAATTATTTATATTTAAATGTTAGTAATAAAGAAGATTATAATAAATTATTGTCATACTTAATAGGTTTTATTTCCCATTTTGAGTTAGATAGAATAGCCCATCCATATATAGTTTATTATACAGGAATCTATGATAAATATGATAAAAATACTTTTCAGTATAAAGGAAATCATAAAAGATTAGAGTTAATTATAGATTTTCTTTTACTTAAGGATAAAAAGAATCAAATTGCAACAAAAACTCCCCTATATGAAATAATAAATGGAGGAGATAATTTAGCGGGTGTAATTTCTTTATTTTTTATAAGTACCTTTAACAAAGTTTATTTAACAGATATAGATAAGAATCTGATAAATGATTCCTACAAAGATATGAAGAAGGTATTAAAAATTTTATATGACCCTTATGGATTTAAAAAGACTTTACTAAATATAGTAGATATTGCAACTAATAATAAGTTTGATTATAGTAATTTAACTTACCCAAGAAGTATTAAAGATAATGTTGATTATTTAAATATAAATAAAAATAAGTGGAATCATCCCTGTTATAAAAATGAAGTATATGAATATAGTTTTTATGAACTATATGACATAGCATTAGAAATAAGCTTAAGTGCTATAAGTAAAACATTAAAGTACTTAAATGGAAATATAGATTTATTAACCCTTAAAAAAAGTTATCCTAATGTATCATATGTAACAGGGAAAAATACTAAAAATAAATGTAAAATGATATATACAAATCCCATCTTTAAATAGATGGGATTTAAAATTTACTAAGAGTTAATGTTTTTATAATACTTAGTTAAAACTTTTGAAGTATTCTAAGAATAAAGAAGGGATGTGATTAAGTGAGACTTAATATATGTATTGATATCGATGGAACAATTACAAACCCATATTGTTGGTTAGATGCTTTAAATAAACATTTTAATAAGAAAGTAAAACCTAAAGATGTTACAGAATATGAAATACATAAAGTTTTAAATATAGCAAGGAAAGATTATTTAAAATTTTATGATGTATATGGTGAAAAGTTACATTTAAATGCTACAGCTAGAAAAAACGTAAAGGAAGTTTTAGAGAAATTAAATGAAAAACATAATATAAGTTATGTTACTGCAAGACCTAAAAGAATGGAAGATGTAACGAGAATGTGGTTTGAAAATAAAAATTTACCTATGACAGAAGTTTACCTTTTAGGGAGTCATTTTAAAGTTAAAAAAGCTATGGAATTAAATTGTGATATTTTTATAGAAGACAGATATGAAAATGCGTTACAATTAGCTTTAAAAGGATTTAAAGTTTTACTTATACATTGTAATTATAATAGATATCCTTTAATTTCAGGGATGACTAGAGTATTTAATTGGGATGATATATATACTGAAATAAGTAAATATTATTATGAAAGACAGTCCATTGCATAGGGAATAACCCCTATGTTTTTTTATTTATAAAGGAAAATGGATATTACAAGCAATTAGTATTATAGTTTTAAAAAATATATAAAGGGTAAAAAAATATTTAGACTAAAGGGTGACATATTTTATTTTAAAGAGGAATTTTTTAATAAAAAGAGAATAGTAATAAATAGTAAATGGTCAAATATTCTAAATGAAAAGTTTAAAACTTAGGAGGGGTTATTGTGGAATTTGAAAACCTTTTATTAAAGATTGATGAAAGGGTAGGTATATTAAGTATTAACAAACCTAAAGTGTTAAATGCACTAAATAGTGATGTGTTAAAAGAATTAAAAGAAGCAATTGAATACATAGAAAGTAATAAAGAAATTGATGTTTTAGTTTTAACAGGTGAAGGAAAAGCCTTTGTCGCAGGTGCTGATATATCTGAAATGAAAGATAAAACACCAAAAGAAGCTAGAGAGTTTGCAAAATTAGGTATAGATGTTTTCAGAAAAATAGAGCTTTTAGAAAAGCCAGTTATTGCAGCTATTAATGGTTTTTCCCTAGGAGGAGGCTTAGAGCTTTCAATGAGTTGTGATATAAGGATAGCTAGTGAAAAGGCTAAATTTGGCCAACCAGAAGTAGGTCTTGGTATTACCCCTGGTTTTTCTGGAACTCAAAGATTAGCTAGATTAGTAGGACCTAGTAAGGCTAAAGAATTGATATTTACAGCTGATATGATAGATAGTAATGAAGCTGAAAAAATAGGACTTGTAAATAAAGTAGTTAAAAGAGAAGATTTAATGGATGAGGCAATAAATTTAGCTAAAAAAATAGCCTCAAAGGGACAAATAGCTATTAGATATTCAAAAAGTGCAATAAATAGAGGTTTTGAGACAGATATAGATACAGGCATGGCTATAGAGAGAGATTTATTTGGATTATGTTTTGCTACAGATGATCAAAAAGAAGGTATGAAAGCCTTTATAGATAAGAGAAAACCAGAATTTAAAAACAAATAATAGGAGGGGTTTTAAATGAAAGTTTGTGTAATAGGAGCAGGAACAATGGGCTCAGGTATAGCTTTAGTATTTGCTCAATCAGGTTATGAAGTAATTATGAGAGATATTAATGATGAAAGCCTTGAAAGAGGAATGAAAACAATTAATAAAAATCTATCTAGAAGTGTTAAAAAGGAAAGAATAACAGAAAAAGAGAAAGATGAAATCCTAAAAAAAATAACAGCTACAACAGATATAAATGCTTTAAATGATGTAGATTTAGTTATAGAGGCAGCAAGTGAGAATATGGATATAAAGAAAAAAATATTTAAAGAATTAGATGAAGTTTGTAAAGAGGATACTATACTTGCTACAAACACATCATCACTATCAATAACTGAGATTTCAAGTGCAACAAATAGACCTGACAAAATAGTAGGCATGCACTTTTTTAACCCAGTACCAGTTATGAAATTAGTAGAAATAATTAAGGGTATAGCTACATCTGATGAAACAAAGGAAACAGTTTTAAAATTATCTGAAGAATTAGGAAAAACTCCAGTGGAAGTTGAAGAAGCTCCAGGATTTGTAGTAAATAGAATATTAGTACCAATGATAAATGAAGCGGTTGGAATTTTAGCAGATGGAGTAGCTAGTAAAGAGGATATAGATGAGGCAATGAAATTAGGAGCAAATCATCCTATAGGACCATTAGCATTGGCTGATTTAATAGGTAATGATGTATGCTTAGCTATTATGGAAGTTTTATATGAAGAGTTTGGTGATACTAAGTATAGACCTCATCCGTATTTAAGAAAAATGGTTAGAGGAAACCTTTTAGGAAGAAAAACTAAGATTGGATTTTATGATTATAGAAAATAAAAATAAGGGGGAAGTTATATGAGAGAAGCAGTTATAGTAAGTGCTGTTAGAACACCAATAGGAGGTTTTGGAGGTAGTTTATCTAAAGTTTCTGCAGTAGATTTAGGAGTAGTTGCTACTAAAGAAGCTATCAAAAGAGCAGGTATTAAAAATGAAATTGTAGATGAAGTAATACTTGGAAATGTATTATCAGCAGGGCTTGGACAAAATGTTTCAAGGCAAGTTGCTATAAAGGCAGGATTACCAGAAACAACCCCTGCTATGACTATTAATAAGGTGTGCGGTTCTGGACTTAGAACAGTAAGTTTAGCAGCTCAATCAATAATGCTTGGAGATGCAGATGTAATAATAGCAGGTGGTACTGAAAGTATGAGTAATGCACCATATCTTTTACCAAAGGCAAGATGGGGTGAAAGAATGGGTAATGGAAAATTAGTTGACTCTATGGTGAATGATGGATTATGGGATGCATTTAATGATTATCATATGGGAATTACAGCAGAAAATATAGCTGAGAGATGGGAACTAACAAGAAAAGAACAGGATGAATTTGCATTAACTAGTCAATCAAGGGCTGAAAAAGCAATTAAAGAAGGAAGACTAAAAGATGAAATAGTACCAGTTAAGGTTCCACAAAGAAAGAAAGATCCTATAGTAGTTGATACTGACGAACATCCAAAGTTTGGTCTAACACTTGATAAGCTTGGGAAATTAAGACCAGCGTTTAAAAAGGATGGAACAGTAACAGCAGGAAATGCATCTGGTATAAATGATGGGGCAGCTGTATTAGTTATAATGTCAAAGGAAAAAGCAAATGAGTTAGGACTTAAACCTTTAGCTACAATAAAATCCTATGCATCAGCTGCATTAGATCCAAAAATAATGGGATATGGCCCAGTACCATCAACTAAGAAAGCCCTTAAAAAAGCTAATTTAAAAGTAGAAGATTTAGATCTTATAGAAGCAAATGAAGCATTTGCAGCACAGTCTTTAGCAGTAGTTAAGGATTTAGAGTTAGATACAGATAGGGTAAATGTAAATGGAGGAGCTATTGCACTTGGTCACCCTATAGGAGCATCAGGAGCTAGAATATTAACAACTTTACTATATGAAATGGAAAAAAGAGATTCAAAGACAGGTCTTGCCACATTATGTATAGGTGGAGGACAAGGAACAGCAGTTATAGTAGAAAGATAATTTTAAACATGTAGGCACTTGCCTACATGTTTTCTTTATATTGGGAATAATATTATTACTATTGAATAAAGAATAGTTAAGTGGTATAATATTTAATCGATTAAGAAAGTGATCTGTAATATAATTTTAATTTAATAGAAAGTTTTATTATGATATAATATTTGTAGATGTTTGTAAAAAAGTAGTTTTTTTTAAGGTTTAGAAAGAGGTGTAATGTATGAAACATTTTTTAAAGGTCTTTTCAATAGCTTTTTTAGCGTTTATGCTAATGGTTGGCTCGGGACTTTTTGTATTTACTAAATTTTATAACGATGCTGAGGCTAAAAATCCAGATGAAAATATAGTAAATAAAGATGATAAAAAGGATAATGAAAAGAAAGTTGAATCTGATTTAACGCCATTTGAAAAGGCAGTAAAGGAAAGTAAGAGAGTAAATATACTTTTACTTGGACTAGAAGGGTCTAGAACCGATACGATAATTTTTGCAAGTTTTAATCCAGAAGATAAACATTTAGATTTAATATCAATACCTAGGGATACTTATTTTCACAACAAAGGATATGATGCAGGAGATTTAAGAAAAATTAATGCTAAATATGGAAGAAGTGGAACTAAAGGTTTAAAAAAAGCAGTTGAAAGTATTCTAGGTGGAGCGCCTATTGATTTTTATGTTAGCATAAGATATGAAGGAGTGGAAAGAATAGTTGATGCCCTTGGAGGTGTTGAAGTAAACGTACCTTTCCATATGGTATATGAAGATACAACAAAGGGAAAAGAACCTCTTTATATTGATATTCCAAAGGGAAGACAAGTTTTAGATGGAGAAGAAGCAGTTAAGTTTTTAAGATTTAGAAAAAGTAATGATGGAAAAACAGGATATAGTGATGGAGACTTAGGAAGAATGAAAACACAGCAGCAGTTTTTAAAATCGGCTATGAAAAAGACGCTAAGTTTAAATATTATAAATGTAGCTAAGACAGCCTTTGAAGAAGTTAGAACTGATATGGAATTATCTGATATTTTATACTACGCTAGATATGGCTTTAGTATGAATATGGATAATATATCAATGGATATGCTTCCTGGAAGTGCTAAATATAAAACAGTACAAGGAACAAGGTATTCTTACTTTTATCATGATAGTAACAAAACTAAAGAGTTAATTAAAAAATTATATGATGTACAGGAAGAAAATAATAATAATAATTAAAAAAAAGCTCCCAAACGGTGGGAGCTTTCTCTATGGGGGAGTGGGGACTAAGGTATATTATATTTATAACCAAAATATATTATTTTAAAACAGTTAATTTTATAATTTTATTTAATTTCTGCTTTAATTTTTTCATCACTATTTAAAACCATTTCACCAACTTCGTATATGCTACCTGCACCCATAGTTACTATTAAATCTCCAGGCTGAACTTTTTCTAATAAATAGTTTTTAATGTCTAAAAAGTCACTTATATATATAGCATCTACATTTTCACTTTTAAGTTTATCTACAAGATCAGTTGAATGAATCAAGCCAGTATCCTTTTCCCTAGCAGCGTAGATATCTGTTATTATAAGCTTATCTACATTTTCAAATGAAGTGCTAAATTCATCTAATAAAGCTTTTGTTCTTGTGTATGTATGGGGTTGGAATACACACCATATATTATTATAATTAATATTTCCTAATGCTTTTAAAGTCGCCTTTATTTCTGTAGGATGATGGGCATAATCATCTATTATTTCTATACCATTAATATTACCCTTATGTTCTTGTCTTCTATGGGTACCTTTAAATGCCTTTAATGAATTTATTATTTTTTCAGTAGGTATATCTAATATATCGCAAGATGCTATTGCAGCTAATGAATTATATATATTATGAAGTCCAACTACATTTAAATTAACATCATATTCCCCATTTTCAGTAATTAGGGTATACGTAGGAAAACCTTTTTCATTAAAAGTAATATCCTTAGCCATATAATCACTTTTATTATCCATACCAAAGGTTAATACATTACTAGTACAAGAATTAATTATTTCATAAGTATTGTTATCATCACTATTTATTATTAAATACCCATCCTCTGGGAGTAAATTAGAAAAATTAGTAAAAGTATCTTTGATATGATTAATATCTTTAAAATAGTCTAAATGATCCTCTTCAATATTTAAAATAATACCTATATTAGGAAGAAATTTTAAAAAATTACCTTTATATTCACAGGCTTCTGTTAATATTAAATCATTTCCACCTATTTTTATATTCCCTCCAATTGCGTCTAACTCTCCCCCTACTAGCATTGTAGCGTTTTTAAAAGAATCATTAATTATAGTTGCTATCATACCTGTAGTGGTTGTTTTACCGTGGGTTCCTGAAACAGCAATGGAGTTTTTATATTCATTCATTAATTGTCCAAGAAAGGTAGCTCTATCCATAAGTTTAATATTATTTTTAGTAGCAGCTACAAATTCAGGATTGTCTTCTCCTATAGCTGAAGTGTAAACTACTAAATCAGCACCTTTAATATTTTTAGCATCATGACCTATGAAAACTTTTACACCCTTATTTTTTAGTTTATTTACAAGGGGAGAATCTTTCACATCTGAACCTGTAACCTTATATTTTTTAGTAATCATAATTTCAGCTAAAGCACTCATGCTTATTCCACCTATACCTATAAAGTGGATGTGACTTAAATTTGTTATATCTAAAGACATTTTAAACCTCCTCTCAAGGGTTATTCGTATTATTACCACTTTTTACATTTTTATTATTATTATATCCTATTTATAAAGTTTTGTTACTTGATGATTATATCATAAGAAAAATTCATTAAAAAGAAAAACACTATAAAGGGTTGATTATTTCTTCAATAACGAATAAAATTAAATATAATAAGTATATTATTCGGATTTAGGAGTGATTAAGTGAGTAAATTTAAAAGAAATGAAAGAATAGGAGCATTAATGAAAATATTAACAGATAAACCTAATAAGGTTTTTACTTATAATTACTTTACAGAGCTTTTTAATGCAGCAAAGTCAACAATAAGTGAAGATATAGTAATAGTAAAGAAATTAGTTAATAAACTTGAATTAGGAGAAATTAAGACAATTTCAGGAGCAGCAGGTGGGGTGAAATTTATACCTTTAATGACAGATGGACAGATAAATAAATTCCTTTATAGTATTTGTGATAAGATAAAGGAAAAAAATAGAGTTATTCCCGGTGGATTTATATATATGACAGATATATTATATAATCCAGATACTGTATATAATATCGGTAAAATTTTTGCCACTAAATTTAAAGATAAAAATATTGATTATGTTGTTACTGTTGAAACAAAGGGTATACCAATCGGTTTAGAAACTGCAAGGGTTTTAAATGTACCCTTAGTTATTATAAGAAGTAATAGTAAAGTTACTGAAGGACCTACAGTTAATATAAATTATGTATCAGGTTCTACAGGAAAAATCCAGACAATGTCTTTATCAAGAAGAGCTATGAAAGAAGAAAGTAAAGTATTAGTAGTAGATGACTTTATGAAGGCAGGAGGTACTGCTAAGGGTATGAAGGATATGATGAAAGAATTTAAAGCAGATGTTGTTGGAATGGGAGTTTTTATAACTACTGAAAAGCCAGAGGATAAGTTAGTAAATGATTATATATCTTTACTTAATTTAAAAGGTCTTGATGAAAGGGAAGAAAATATTAATATTGAACCTAATTTAGAGTAATATTAACCTAATAAAGTTAAATTTTTTCTAAATTAAAATTTATTAAATGCTATATTAAAAAAAATTAATATTTTTATCTAAAAAAGAAGGAATTTTCTAAAAAATGAAGAATATATTCTTTAAAGCACATCAGAGCTTTGGCGGAAGGTGGTGAAACTATGAAGGTTACAGATGTCAGAATAAGAAAAATAAATAGTGAAGGGAAAATGAAAGCTATAGTTTCTGTTACTTTTGATGATGAATTCGTAGTTCATGATATTAAAATAATTGAAGGGCAAACGGGGTTATTTATCGCAATGCCAAGTAGAAAGATGCCCGATGGAGAGTTTAGGGATATAGCACATCCTATTAATTCAGAGACTAGAAACAAGATTCAAGAAGCGGTGTTTGAAGAATACAATAAAGAATTAGAAGAATTAAATGAAACGGAAAGTGAAGAAACTTAAATAGGTTAAATAAAAATAAGGGGCTTAAGCTCCTTTTTTATTGTTTAAAATATCTTTTTAAGTTAAAATATATGATAGAGTCAATACTAAGAATTAGTAAGATTTAAAAATGTAATATTAGGTAATTAAAATAAAGGTTTTTAAATTTCGACTATTAATGATAAAATATTGAAGGATAAAATATTGAGAGGTGTTTTTATGTTAATTTCTGTTATATTAGCAGCAGGTGAAGGAACTAGAATGAAATCAAAGTTACCGAAAGTTGTACATAAAATATGTGGTAAATCTATGGTTAATTATGTTGTAGATGCTGCTAAAAATTCTAATTGCGAATCAAATGTAGTTATTGTCGGTCACGGAAAAGATAAAGTTATTAACTCAATAGAAGATAAATCTACAAAATTTGAAACTCAACCTATAGGGGATAATATGCCCTATGGTACAGGATATGCTGTTATGCAGGCACGAGATCATATTAAAGAAGATGATCAGGTAATAGTTTTAACTGGAGATACACCACTAATTACAGGTGAAACGTTAACAAATCTTTATAATCACCATAAAAGCGGAGGATATAAAGCTACTGTATTAACGGCTGATTTTGAAAATCCTACAGGTTATGGTAGGATTATTAGAGATAATTTAGAAAATGTAACTAAGATAGTAGAACAAAAGGATGCAACAAAGGAACAAAGACTGATAAAAGAAATAAATTCAGGAATTTATTGTTTTGAAGGTAAATATCTTTTAGACATTTTAGATAGACTAAATAATGATAACGTGCAAAATGAATATTATATAACTGATGCGATAGAAATTTTAAATAGTGATAAAGAAAAAGTAGGCGGATATAAACTTAAAGATAATACAGAGATAATGGGTGTTAATTCTAGAGTACAGTTAGCACAGGCAGAAAAAGTCATGAGAAATAGAATAAATATAAAATTTATGAAGGAAGGAGTTACCTTTATAGATCCTGAAAATACTTATATTGAAAAGAGTGTAAGTATAGGTAAAGATACAATAATATATCCAGGGGTAGTTATTAAGGGTGATTCTAAAATAGGAGAAGATTGTATAATAGATAGTAATTCGAAAATAGAAAATAGTACTATAAAAAATGGAGTACATTTAAAATCATCAACAGTCATAGAAAGTTTTATTGATGACTTTACAAAAGTAGGACCATATGCATATTTAAGACCTAATAGTCATGTTGGTAAAAATGTTAAAATAGGAGATTTTGTTGAGATTAAAAATTCTATAATAGGGAATAATTCAAAGGCTTCACATTTAGCATATATAGGTGATGCTGAGGTTGGCAAAAACGTAAATATTGGATGTGGCGTTGTATTTGTAAATTATGATGGAAAAAATAAGCATAAGACAATAGTAAAGGATGATGCATTCATAGGTAGTAATTCTAACTTAGTAGCCCCTGTTGTTGTAAATGAAAAAGGATACATAGCTGCAGGAAGTACAATAACTAAAGAAGTAAATAAAGGAGACCTATCTATAGCTAGAGCAAGACAAGTTAATAAAGAAGGATGGGTTGAAAAAAATAATAAATAACTTTTAGGAGGAATAACTAATGAATATCATGAAAAGAGACATTAAGATTTTTTCAGGTAATTCAAACAAGAAATTAGCTGAAAAAATATGTAAGGAAGTGGGCCTTAATTTAGGTGATGGAACAGTAGATAGGTTTAGTGACGGTGAAATCTCTGTAAATATTAATCAAACTGTAAGGGGAGCAGATGTATTTGTTATACAACCAACGTGCCCTCCAGTAAATGAGAATTTAATGGAATTACTTATCATGATTGATGGACTTAAAAGGGCATCTGCAGGTAGAATAAATGCAGTTATACCTTACTATGGATACGCTAGACAGGATAGAAAAACTAAAGCCCGCGACCCAATTACATCAAAATTAGTTGCAGACATCTTAACAAGTGCAGGAGCAGATAGAGTTGTAAGTATGGATCTACACGCAGCTCAACTTCAGGGTTATTTTGATATTCCAGTAGATCATTTATTAGGAGTTCCAATATTAGCTAAGTATTTTGAAAAAATGGATCTTGAAGAAACAGTTATTGTATCACCAGATATCGGCGGAGTAAGAAGGGCTAGAAATTTTGCAAACCTTTTAGATCTTCCTATAGCAATAATTGAAAAAAGAAGACCAAAGGCTAATGTTTCAGAAGTAATGAATGTAATAGGAGATATAAAAGATAAAAATGTTATTATAGTAGATGATATTATAGACACAGCAGGTTCAATGACAAAGGCTGCTGAAGTATTAAAAGATTTTGGAGCTTTAAATGTTTATGCAAGTTGTACCCATGCAGTGTTATCAGGACCAGCTATTGAGAGAATAGAAAATTCAGTAATAGAAAAATTAATAGTTACTGATACTATACCTCTAGATGAAGAAAAGAAAATAGATAAGATTGAACAAGTTTCTGTTGCTCCATTATTTGCAGAAGCTATAAAAAGAATATATGAAAATGAATCAGTAAGTAAGTTATTTGACTAAAATAACTTAATCGAGGAGTTGAGCTATTTGTTTGCAGTAATAGGACTTGGAAACCCTGGTAAAAAATATACTGATACAAAGCATAATGTGGGATTTAATACTATAGATTGTCTAGCCGAAAGGCATAATGTTAAATTAAGTAAAATCAAACATAAGTCAGTATGTGGAGAGGTTTTTATAGATAATAAGAAGGTTTTATTAGTAAAACCACAAACATATATGAATAATAGTGGAGAATCTGTTAAAGATATTTATAGTTTTTACAAGCTTCCTATAGAGAATATAATAATAATATATGATGATATAGACATAGGTACCGGTTCTTTAAGAATAAGAAAAAAAGGAAGTGCTGGAAGTCATAATGGTATGAAATCAGTTATATATCATTTAAAGGATGATAATTTTCCAAGAGTTAGAATAGGTATAGGAAAACCCGGTGAGAATGGACTTATCAGTCATGTTTTAAGTGGATTTAACAAAGAAGAACGGGAAGTTGTAGATGAAACTATATTAAATGCGGCAAAAGCAGTTGAAGAAATAATTAAAAATGATATAGAAAAAGCTATGAATCTATATAATGGATAAACTTATAATAATAGCCCAGGTTTTTAAACCTGGGCTTATGATGGTTTAATTAAGGAGTTGATTTCATTGTCTAATAATATGTTTTTAGATAATTTAAAAGATCTTAAACCCTATAAAAAAATAATAAACGATATAGAAAAAAAAGTATCCCCCTTATCAATTCATGGATTATCAGAAGAAAGTATTGCCCATATTGTATCAGGGATAAACAATCATTTAAATAAACAAATCTTATTAATAACCCATGATGAGCTAAGGGCTAAAAAAATTATTGAGGATATAAAACTATTTTCTAGGGAGAATGTTGAGTTATATCCTGCAAGACAGTTAGTTTTTTATGATGTAGATGCCTATAGTCATGAAATAACAAATCAAAGGATTAAAGTAATTGATAGATTAACAAAAGAAGAAACTGTTATAATAGTTTCTTCTATAGAAGCTATAATAAATAAAGTTATTAATAAGAATGTTTATAAAAAATATACTATGAATATTGAATTTGGGGAAGATATAGATCTAGATAAAATGACAAACTCTTTTATAATTCAAGGATATGAAAGAGTAGATATGATAGAGGGTAAGGGTCAATTTAGTATAAGGGGTGGAATAATTGATATATTCCCTGTAATGAGTGAACATCCCTTTAGAATAGAATTATTTGACAATGAAATTGATTCCATAAGAAGTTTTGATATAACAAATCAAAGGTCTATTAAAAATTTAACTAAGGTGAATATTTCACCTGTAAAAGAAGTTCTTATTGAAGAAGATGATAAAGATATATTAATAAATAATATAAAAAATGATTTAGAGAAAACAGTTAAGAAACTTAATGATAATAAAGAGGAAGAAATAGCTCGAAAGCTTAAGGATAAATTTGAATTTTATATAGAAAGAATAGATGAAAATTTAAATCTTGAAAATGATACTGCATTAATACCCTATTTACCGGATAAATTTACAAGTGTTTTAAAATATTTAAATGATGATGCAGTAGTAATTATAGATGAGCCAAAAAGAATTAGTGAAAGTATAGAAGAAATAAATAAAGATTTTTTAATAAAGTATACAGATCTTTTTGAAAGTGGGGAAGTTTTAAATAAACAACAAGATATAAATTTTTCATATGAAGATATAACCCATGAAATGAAAGAAAAAATGTGTATTACAACATCGGCTCTTTTGAAAAATAGTCCTTTATTTAAACCTAAGGCTATTATAAATATGGTTACGAAAAGTATGCAGGGTTTTCATAATAAAATAGATTTACTTAAAAAGGAGTTAGATGACCTTAAATATAAAGGCTATAAAGTAATAATACTTTCAGGAACTGAAGATAGAGGAAAAAGATTAGTTAAAAGTTTAATGGATAGAAAAATAGATGCAAGTTTTGTTTTAGATAAGGATAGAGACATAAAATCAAGTCAAGTTGTCGTTACTTCTGGAACTATAAGTAAGGGCTTTGAATACCCAAATATTAAATTTGCAATTATAAGTGATAAAGAGATATTTGGGACCTATAAGAAAAAAAGACAAAGAAAGGCAAGGAAAGATAGTAAAAAGATAAACTCCTTTTCTGATTTAAAGGTAGGAGATTATGTAGTACATGAAAACCATGGTATAGGAAAGTATGTGGGCATAGAAAAACTTAAGGTTCAGGATGTAAAAAAGGATTATTTGAGTGTAAAATATTCAGGACGGGATATGCTTTATATTCCGGTAGATCAAATGGATTTAATACAAAAGTATATAGGGAAAGATACTATAAAGCCTAAGGTTAATAAATTAGGAAGTGGCGAATGGAATAAAACAAAACGTAAAGTTAAAAAGGCTATAGAAGATATGGCTAAAGATCTTTTAAAATTATATGCAAAAAGACATAGTGCTAAAGGCTATGCTTTTTCTAAAGATCAACCATGGCAAAAGGAATTTGAAGACTCTTTTCCCTATGAAGAGACTCCAGACCAAATAAAGTGTATTGATGAGATAAAAAGGGATATGGAAAAACCAAGACCTATGGATAGATTGTTATGTGGAGATGTAGGTTATGGGAAAACAGAAGTTGCTTTAAGAGCTGCTTTTAAAGCAGTAATGGATGGTAAACAAGTAGCTATATTAGTACCTACAACTATACTTGCACAACAACATTTTAATACCATTATGGATAGATTTAGCGAATTTCCTATAAAAGGGGAAATGTTAAGTAGGTTTAGAACCCCAGGGCAGCAGAAAAGAATAATAGGAAATTTAAGAAGTGGGAATTTAGATATTGTGGTAGGAACCCATAGATTATTATCAAAGGATGTAAAATTTAAGAATTTAGGTCTGTTAATTGTGGATGAGGAACAAAGATTTGGTGTAAAACATAAGGAGACTTTAAAGGAATTAAAAGAATCTATTGATGTTTTAACTCTTACCGCAACACCAATTCCTAGAACACTACATATGTCACTACTTGGTGTAAGGGATATGAGTGTTATTGAACAGCCTCCTGAAGAAAGATATCCTATACAAACCTATGTTTTAGAATATAATGAACAATTAGTTAGGGATGCTTTAGTAAAGGAATTAAAAAGAAACGGCCAAATTTACTTTGTTTTTAATAGGGTAAGAGGAATTAAGAAAATGGCAAGTAAGCTTAAAAAACTAATTCCTGAGGCTAAAATAGCAGTAGGTCACGGTCAAATGAGTGAGAGAGAACTTGAAAAAGTAATGATAGACTTTTTAAATAAAGAATATGATTGTTTAGTATGTACTACAATAATTGAGACGGGGTTAGATATTCCTAATGTTAATACTATGATAATATATGACTCTGATAAAATGGGATTATCACAACTTTATCAGCTAAGAGGAAGAGTAGGTAGGTCTAATAGAATAGCTTTTTCATATTTTATGTATGAAAAGGATAAGGTTTTAAAAGAGGTAGCAGAAAAAAGATTAAAGGCTATTAAGGAATTTACTGAATTTGGATCAGGATTTAAAATTGCCATGAGAGATTTAGAAATTAGGGGAGCAGGAAATTTATTAGGGGCTGAACAACATGGTCATATGGCTTCAATTGGTTATGACTTATATGTTAAGTATTTAGAAGAAACAGTTAAAAAGCTTAAGGGAGATAAAGAAGAAATAGAAGTTGATACTACAATAGAATTAAATGTAGATGGTTTTATTCCTAAATCATATATATCAAATGAAGAACTTAAAGTAGAGATGTATAAAAAGATATCTACTATAGAGAATGATGAAGAATATTCTGATGTTGTTGAAGAACTTATTGATAGATTTGGAGATATACCTAAGGAAGTTAATAATCTTTTAAGAATATCTAAGGTTAAATCAATATGTAAAAAACATAAAATTATTTCTTTAACGCAAAACGATAAATTTATTAGTATTCAATTAGAGGACGCAATAGGAATAACACCAGAGCTTATAGATGAATTAAATCGTCGATATAGAAGGCGAATGACTTTTGATTTATCTAATAAACCTATTTTGAAATATAAACTTAATAAAAGTACTCAAAACGGCATATTATCTGAAGTAGAGGATGTAGTTAAAAAAATAAGCTATTTTAATAAAAAATAAATTAATATATAATGTAATGGAAGTTAGAAGGTAAAGTATATAGAGAGAGGATGAAATTAATGAGATTAAAAAGGTTTCTATTACTTTCTATGGCCTTTTTGTTAATAGCAACAACTGCTTTGACAGGATGTAATAATGAGAAAGCTGAAAATGCTGTGGCAAAGGTTAATGGAGAGATAATATCAAAAACAGAATTAGAGGATTATGTAAGTTATCAAAAGAAAAGTGCAGAAATGACACAGAACATAGCTCCAGATATGTGGGATACAGACGCAGGTGGAGGTAAAACTTATGAAGACCAACTTAGAGAAATGGCTTTAGAAGAGCTTATAACACAAGAGATATTAATTCAAAAGGCAGAAGAAAAAGGTATTGAAGTTACCGAAGAAGAGCTAAATAAAGAAATTGAAAAGCTTAAAGGTAGTGAAGAAGATATAAAAAATTTCAATGACTATTTAGAGAAATTAGGAATTAAAGAAGAGTATTTTAAAAGTATTTATAAAAAGGGTATGGTAATTTCTAAGCTAATGGATGAGTCAATAGAAATATCTGATAATGAAGCTAAGGAATACTATATGAGAACTAGAGATAAGTTTGATAAAGTTAAAGCAAGACATATATTAGTTAAAACTGAAAAGGAAGCTAAAGAAATTAAAGGTAAGTTAGATAATGGAGAAGATTTTATTGAACTTGCAAAAGAAAAATCAACAGGACCTTCTGCACCTAACGGAGGAGATTTAGGTTATTTTACTAAAGGAAGAATGCTTCCTGAATTTGAAGAGACTGCTTTTAGTCTTAAAGAAGGGGAAGTAAGTGACCCAGTTAAGACACAATATGGTTATCATATTATAAAGGTTGAAGATAAAAAAGTTTCTTTAGAAGATAATAAAGAGGAAGTTAAAGATGATTTAAAAAATAACAAATTTACTGAAAATGTAAAGAAATATAGAGAAGAAGCTGAAGTTGAAAAATTAATAGATTTAAATAAAGAATCTAAAGATAAGTCTGAAGAAAATAAAACAGAGAATAAAAAAGAAGATAATAAGGAAGAATAACCGTGGAGATATCCACGGTTTTCTTTTTTTTAAAAAAAAATATTACTTTTTACCATCAATGCATAAAATAATCACAATAGTAAAATAATAATTACACAATGATTTATTTTTTAATATTTGATAGGGAGGGAACAAAGTGAAAGCTACTGGAATAGTTAGAAGAATTGATGATCTAGGAAGAGTAGTAATACCAAAGGAAATAAGAAGAACCCTTAGGATAAGAGAAGGTGATCCATTAGAGATATTTACAGATAGAGAAGGCGAAGTTATACTTAAGAAATATTCACCGATAGGAGAATTAAGTGAATTTGCTAATGAGTTTGCAGAATCATTAAACGAAACTACTGGACATATTTGTGTTATAAGTGATAGAGATAGTGTTGTTGCTGTATCTGGTGGTTCAAAAAAGGATTATCTAGAAAAAAGAGTTAGTCCAGAGCTTGAAAAAATAATGGAAAGCAAAGAAACCTATTTAGCTTCTGGCAATAGCAAACCTATCAGAGTTGTTTCTGATGAATTAAACCCAGATGCCTATACAAGTGAAGTAATAGCACCTATTGTAACCCAGGGAGACCCTATAGGGGCTGTAATATTAATATCTAAAGAATCCGATGTTAAGATGGATGAATTAGAAACTAAATTATCAGAAACTACAGCAGGATTTTTATCTAAACAGATGCAACATTAAAGTAAAGTCTTAAAAAGCCCCCATGAGGGCTTTTTATTTATGGTTAAATTTAACAACAAACATTTGAAATAGTATTTATTATAGGGTATGTTTTTGATATAATGTGAGTATTGATTAATTTGAAAACTTATCCTAGGAGGATATATATGAGTAGAAATAATTTTTTAAAGGGAGCTGCGATATTAGGCATAGCAGGGATATGCGTAAAGATACTAGGTGCCTTTTATAGGATCCCTTTAGGTAATATAATTGGAGATGAAGGTATGGGGTATTATCAAGCCTCATATCCTTTGTATAATTTAATGTTTGCTATATCTACTTCAGGGATACCTATAGCTATAGCAAAATTAGTATCGGAAAAAAGAGCTTTAGGGGATTATAAAGGAGCTCAAAAGGTTTTTCAGGTATCATTTTTAGGGTTAATATTAGGAGGTATATTAACTTCTTTAATAGTATTTTTTAATGCTAGTTTTATAGTTGAAAAGATAGGAAGTACCAATGCCTATTATTCTATGATCGCTTTAACTCCAGCATTATTATTTGTTCCTATAATGTCTGCTTTTAGAGGATATTTTCAAGGCCGGCATACAATGGTACCAACGGCTATATCTCAGGTGTTAGAACAGCTTTTTAGAGTTGTATCTGGGCTTAGTTTAACTATTATATTACTAAAAAAAGGGCTACCTATGGCGGCAGGGGGAGCATCTTTTGGAGCTTCTGTAGGAGCTGTAATAGGAACTTTTACAATGATTGTGATATACTTTAAAAAGAGAAAGTTTATAAGAGCTGAACTTGATAGTTCAGCCTATTATAAAAAAGAGAAAACATCTAATATAATAAGAAAAATTTTATCTATAGCTATTCCTATTACTATAGGGGCATCTGTTGTGCCTTTATTAAATACAATTGATGTTATGATAGTTATAAGAAGGCTTCAAACAATAGGTCTTAGTGAAGCAGAGGCGACAAGTTTATATGGGCAATTAAGTGGATTTGCTCAGACATTAATTAATTTTCCACAGGTTTTTTCTGTAGCACTTGCTATGAGTCTAGTACCTGCAGTATCTGCTAGTTCAGCTAAAAAAAATTATTCTCAAATAAAAAGTATTACAAAATCAGGGGTTAGGGTAACATTACTTATAGGTTTACCTGCAGCATTAGGTTTATATACTCTAGCAACACCTATAATAAAATTATTATACTTTAGTAATCCTTTAGAGGTTCAAGAAAGTGCAGGGGCTATTTTAAAAATACTTTCTTTTAGTGTAATATTTTTAACGTTAGTACAATCATTGACTGCAATATTACAAGGTTTAGGTAAACCATTAATACCAGTTAGAAATTTATTTATAGGAGGACTTATAAAAGTTATCCTTACATATATACTAACAGGTATAGATTCAATAGGTATAAAGGGAGCTGCAATAAGTACTATCGTTGCATATCTTATTGCTTCTATACTAAATTTAATTGAAGTAAAAAGACATACAAAAACACATTTTAGTTTTATAAATATTTTTGTTAAGCCTGTTATTTCAGTTTCCATAATGACAATAATAGTAAAATATAGCCATGATTATTTAAGTTATTATCTAACTAGTAAAATTACTACAATAATTAGTGTATTATTAGGAGGTATAACTTATGGTTTATCTTTACTTATTACAGGGGCTGTAACAGAAAATGACTTTAAACTAATTCCAGCGGGTAAAAAAATATCAAAAATGTTAAAATCCTTTGGGTTGTTAAAGGGTTAATAGATTAAGGAGAATTATATGAGTAAAAAAGATTTTTTTAAAGGAGCTATAGTACTAAGTATAGCTGGTGTATTAGTAAAGGTAATGGGACTTTTATATAGAATACCGATCGCTAACTTGTTAAAGGATAGAGGTAGTGGATATATAGCACAGTCTTTTTATATTTATACAATATTATTTGCAATTTCATCTTCAGGGATAAATGTAGCAGTCGCTAAATTGGTATCAGAAAAGAGAGCACTTAAAGATTATAAAGGTGCCCATAGAGTTTTTAAATTAGCTTTAATAATATTAGCTACTGCTGGTTTTTTAAGTGCATCTTTAGTATATTTTGGTGCGAAACCTTTATTAAATGCTTTAGACAATCCTAATGCATATTATGCTACAATTGCTTTAGTTCCTGCGTTGTTTTTCGTACCTATAATGTCTGCTTTTAGGGGGTATTTTCAAGGAAGAAAAACAATGGTACCTACAGCTCTAAGTCAAATAGTAGAACAATTTATTAGGGTGTTAGTGGGACTTTATTTAACGTATATTTTATTAGGAAAAGGTCTTGATATCGCAGCTGGGGGAGCGTCCTTTGGAACATCTGCAGGGGCAATAGCTGCTACTATTTTGATTATAGGAGTTTATTTTAAAAATCGTAATGAAATTAAACTTGAACTTAATGAAGGATTAGAATGTGAATTAGAAGAAACTAAAACAATAGTTAAAAGGATTATAAGTATAGCTTTACCATTGACAGTTGGTGCTTTAATAATACCTGCATTAAATTTCATAGATTCAGCACTAATCCCTAAAAGGATAATACTTGCAGGAATACCCAGAAATGAAGCACCAGATTTTATTGGCCAAATAAGTATGGCACAAACTGTAATAAACTTCACTCAAACCTTTTCTGTTGCACTTATGATGAGTATAGTACCTTTGATATCTGACTATTATGCTAAAAAAGACAATGAAAATATAAAAAGAATTACAAGATCAGCAGTAAGGATGACTCTTTTAATGGGTCTACCGGCTGGTCTAGGGATATTTGTATTATCAACAGATATCATAGGATTAATTTATTATGAAAACTCTTTAGATACTATAAAAAGTGTAGGAGGTATATTAAGAATAGCTGGTATTGGTGTAATATTTTTAACTTTAGTACAAACATTAACAGCTACATTACAAGGACTAGGTAAACCTAGTATAGCAGTTAGAAACTTAGGTATTGGAGCTTTAGTGAAAATAATTTTATCTTTTATATTACTAGCCATACCTTCTATAAACATAAAAGGGGCTGCTATAAGTACGGTAGCAACATACATAGTTGCTGCATTATTAGATTTCATTGCAGTGATTAAATATACAAAAACAGAATTTTCTATTAAAAATATTATAATAAAACCCTTTGTTTCTTCAGGGGTAATGGCTATTATAGTTTTTTTAAGTAAATACTATTTAGTAAACTTTTTAGATAAAAGACTCGTTACATTAATTGCTATTTTCATAGGTATAGCAGTTTATTTTACCACTTTATTTATTAGTGGTTCTGTTACAAAAAGGGATTTAATGCTTTTACCTGCTGGAGAGAAGATATCAAAATATCTAGAAAGATTTGGTTTAGTTAAAGCATAATTTAGGAGGTGTTTTATGTCAAAGATTAATATAGTAGGTCTAGGACCTGGAGATATTGGTTCGATGACAGTAGATGCTTTTGAAATACTAAAAAAAGGTGAAAATTTATATCTAAGAACTGAAAAGCATCCAGTAGTTAAGTATTTAAAAGAAAACAATATAGAATATAATTCATATGATTATGTATATGAAGATGAAGATAGTTTCGATAAAGTTTATAGCTTTATTACTAGTGACCTAGTGAAAAAAGCAAAGAAGTATGATATCATTAACTATTGTGTACCAGGTAATCCTTTATCTGGGGATGAAATTACTAATAAACTTTTAAAGTTAGATACAAAAGAAGACCTTGAAGTTGAAATAGTTTCAAGCCAAAGTTTCATTGAACCTATTTCAAAGGCTTTAAAAGAAGATCTTATTAATGGTACTAAAATTATAAATGGGCTAAACTTCTCTAATGAATTAGTCGATATCAATAGTAATAATATTATATCCCAGGTTTATAATAAGTTTATAGCCTCTGAAATAAAAATTCAGTTAACTGATGTTTATGGTGATGATTATGAAGTCTTTATAATAATTTCACCAGGTTTTAAAGAGAAAGAAAAGGTAATAAAGGTTCCGATATATAAACTAGATAGGATTGATGGGTATAATCATGTAACATATATATATATACCTAAAATGACAAATGATAAAAGAATTTGTTATAATATGAATAATTTAGTTAATATTATGGAAAGATTAAGGGATAAGGACGGATGTCCATGGGATATGAAACAAACCCATAAATCCTTAAGAGAATTTGTATTAGAAGAAGCCTATGAAGTTGTAGATGCAATAGATAATGGTAATATTGATGACTTAGTTGAAGAATTAGGTGATTTATTACTACAGGTTGTATTCCATAGTATTATAGCAAATGAAGAAGGGTACTTTAATATATATGATGTTATTACTAGGATAAGTGAGAAGCTTATATATAGACATCCCCACGTATTTAGTAATTTAGTAGCTAAGGATGTAGATGAGGCTAATTTAAATTGGGATAGTATGAAAGATAAGGAAAAAGATATAAAAACTTATACACAAAGACTTACAGATATACCAAAAAGCTTGACTACTTTAAGCAGAAGTTATAAAATACAGAAAAAAGCTGCTAATGTAGGTTTTGATTGGAATGATATAAAAGATGCATTTGAAAAAGTGAAAGAAGAGTTAACTGAATTTGAAGAAGTATACAGAGGTGATGACAAAGAAAATATAGAAGAGGAACTAGGAGATTTATTATTTTCTATTGTTAATGTAAGTAGGTTTTTAAATATCAATCCAGAAATAGCTCTAAACAAGACCATTGATAAGTTTATCAAAAGATTTAGTTTCATAGAAAAAAGAAGCATTGAACTAGGTAAAGACCTTAAAGATATGAATCTAAAAGAAATGGATGAACTTTGGAATGTGGCAAAGCTACATAAAAATATTAAAAAAGATGAAAAATAATGTTTTAAAAGAAGGAATTTAGAAAAAAACCTAGAATTAGCTAATAACGTAATACTTTTTAATTATTTAAATATCAAGGAGGTAATTATTGTGAACAAATCAGAATTAGTTGCAAGTATAGCAGAAAAAAGTGGATTAACTAAAAAGGATGCAGAAAGTGCATTAAATGGTTTCATGAAAAGTGTTGAAGAATCATTAGTAAAGGAAGAAAAGGTACAATTAGTAGGATTCGGAACTTTCGAAGTAAGACATAGAAAAGCTAGAGAAGGAAGAAATCCTAGAAATCCTGAAGAAAAAATAATGATACCAGCATCAAAAGCACCAGTATTTAAAGCTGGAAAAACATTAAAAGAAACAGTAAACAATAAATAAAAAAAATCAGGTCTAGGACCTGATTTTTTTATATTAGAATTAGGGGGATAAATATGAGAATTGATAAGTTTTTAAAAAATTCAAGAATCATAAAGAGACGTCCTGTTGCTAAAGAAGCCTGTGAAAAAGGAAGAGTAAGTATAAATGGTAAGGTGTCTAAGCCAGGGACAGATGTCTTTGTAGGAGATATAATTGAAATAAATTTTGGCAACAGTAATATGAAAGTAGAAGTATTAGAAATATCAGATCACGTACCTAAGAAAAAAGCTCAAGAATTATATAAAGTTATAAATTAAAAAATACTTTCCCTTTTGGGAGAGTATTTTTTTTACTAGTCATAAACTATAGAGATAACACATATTCTTTAAACATAAAGGGTAAAAGGGGGTAGTAGCATGGAAGGAAGTAAAACAACTAATATAAACCAAAGTATTATAATGGAAAATAGAGAGAAACTTAGTATATCTGGCGTAGAGCATGTTGATAGTTTTGATGATAACACAATAGTAGTTGCTACCGTAAAAGGGTTAATGACTATAAAAGGAGAATCTTTAAACATAAGCAAATTAAATCTAGATGATGGAAATGTAAAGATAGAAGGCACTATAAACATAATAGAATATAGTAAAAGTCAAACATCAAAATCTAAAAACTCAGGATTATTAAAAAAAATGTTTAAATAAGCCGATGGTTTTAACCATTGGTTTTAATTTTAAAAATGACTTGAGGTGGTTAAATGGGCAGTTCGGTTGAAAGTCAAGCCTATATATTTTTTGCCACTTTATATGGTGGAATAATAATAGGATTTATTTATGATATATATAGAATTTTCAGATATTTCTCAGAACCTAGAAAAATTGTAAGTTTTATAGAAGATTTAATATTTTGGATATTAGTATCGTTAATAGCCTTATTTATTCTTTTTTTCAGTAATTTCGGAGAAGTAAGGGGATTTGTATTTTTAGGTTTTATAAGTGGTGCTATTATATATAATAAACTTTTAAGTAAACTAGTAATTACTACATTAGTTAAAATATTAAGATATTTATTTAGAGGAATTAAAGTTATTTTTAATATTATATTATTTCCCTTTAAAAAAATTAAAAACTATTTTTATACTCCGTATAAGAAAGTAAAAACTTATATAGGTAATAAGATAAAGAGATTAAGGAAATTTTTAAAGTTGCCATCAAGAATTTTTTATGATATAAAGAAACATACTAAATCAATAATATTTAAAAAATGATAAAAGGATTTTTCACTAAAGAATAGAAACTATTATATACATACGATTAAAGGGATGATTATTATGAAAAAAAAGAAGTTTAAATTAAGATATGTTTTATTTTTAGCTTTAATAATATATTTAGGGACTGTTTTTATAAAGCAAGAGATGACTATAAATTCCTTAGAAAAAAAGAATGAAACGAAACAAAAGGAAGTTAAAGAACTCAACGGAGAAATAAGTGAAATAGAAAAACAATTAGAAAAAGTTAATTCTCTTGAGTTTATTGAAAAAGTTGCAAGGGAAGAGTTGAAAATGGTAAAGCCGAATGAAATAATTTATATAGATAAAAATAAAGAAGATAAAGAAGATAATAATAATTTCACTACGGAATGATATTCATATTTTGGTAAATAGATATAAGTCTTCTACTTATATTGACAATTTGCTAATTATAATATATACTTTAATCATTCGATAGATTAATTAAAAGGAGGAGTATTTATTTTATGCCCGTTAAAGTAGGTAATGTAGTTGAAGGTACAGTAACTGGAATCACAAATTTTGGTGCATTTGTTCAACTACCAGAAGGTAAAAATGGATTAGTTCATATTTCAGAGGTGTCACACGATTTTGTTAATGACATTAATAACTATCTAAAAAAGAATCAAAAAGTAAAGGTTAAAGTTTTATCGATAGATAAAGAAGGAAAAATAAGTTTATCTATCAGACAGGCTAAACCTAAAAAGAGCAAAAAACAGCCAAGGGAAATTGATTGGTCAAATAATGCTAATGATAAAAAACAAAAACGTATGTCATTTGAAGATAAAATGTCATTGTTTCTAAAAGATAGTAGTGAAAGACAAAGTCAGATTCAAAATAGAGATGCAAAGAAAAGTAATAGTTCAAATAAACGATAAAAATTATAAAACCGGATTTTTCCGGTTTTTAATTTTTTTTGTCATTTTTTAATATTAGATTTAAATATTGTTAAATAATAATATATTTGTCGATAGTAATGATTTACAGTATTAAAGGTGATAGAATGCAAATAATATTTTAAAATTTAAATTTAAATTGTCTTTATTTCATATATAAAGAAAAACAATTACTAAACTTGTCAAAAACTTTTTTTATTAGGACAACCCTTCTTGACAAATAATTTACATATATTTTGGTACAATGATATCAACTATTAGAAGGATGGTGGTACTAAGTGATTAATAATCAAATTAGTTCTAATAAAAAAAGTAGTCACAATATTATATTTTTAGCCCTAGAAAAATTGATATATAATATTGAGACTTATGATATTTACTTTATATTAATAAGTTTCTTAGTTTCTAGAGCAAATGTTATGAATGGATTAACACCTTTTGGATTAGCTTTTTTAGCAAGTTTATTAGTTAAAAATAAAACCAGTATAATATTTTTTATAATATCCTCATTAGGAGTATTTAGTATTCATGGTTTAAATAGTATTAAGTATTTTTTACCCATAGTAATTCTTTTTTTATTTTCTAATTTTATAAAGGATAATAAGAAATTAACCACTTTAAAAGTAGCTTCATTGACTTCTTTAATATTAATAGTAGTCAGATTAGCATTTCTTATGTTTAGTGATTATCTATTATATGATTTAGTTATGATAGGTTTTGAAGGGGTAATTGTATTTTCACTAACATTTATATTCACATATAGTATAAGTATTATACTTAATTTAAATGAAAGTTCCTTTACAAATGAAGAATTAATATCAGGAGCTATTATGCTTTCATTAGTAGTAGCTGGGATAGGACAAGCTTCTATTTTCAGTTTATCTGTAAAAGAGATCATAGTAGTTATGATAATTATTTCCTTTGCATATATAAAGGGACCTTCTATGGGAGCAGCTGTAGGTATTACTATAGGACTTGTAACTTCAATGAACTCAACTAACATGCCTATAATGGTATCGGCATTGGGGCTTTCTGGACTATTATCAGGATTATTCAAAGAGTTAGGCAAGATTGGAAGTAGTTTAGGTTTTGTTGTAGGAAGTGGTATAATGTCTTTATATATAGGAGGGATTACTGAATTTAGTATAGGATTTAAAGAGACTATCTTAGCTTCTGTTATGTTTATTATATTAATTAGTGTTTTATATAAGTATGAAGAGAAAATTCCTATATTAAATACAAGTACAAATACAGCAGATAAAGTATATGCAAAAAGAATAAAGGATATGACATATAAAAGATTAAAGGAATTCTCTTCAGTTTTCGAAGAGTTAGGTTTAACATTTAAAAGGGTATCTCAAAGAGAAAATGTTATAGAACAAAAAGATATTTCTAATTATGTTGATAGTATAGTTTGTGATGTATGTAAAGATTGTTCCCTTTATAGATTTTGTTGGGAAGAGGATTTTTATTCTACCTATCAATCATTTTTTGATCTTATGAGTATAATAGAGATTAATGGTTATATAAGTGAAGAAACATTACCTAAAAATATAAAAAGAAGATGTATGAAACATCAAGATTTAATAGATAAAGCAAATTATATTTTTGACTTATATAAGCTTAATTATAAATGGGAAAATAAAATACTTGAAAGTAGACATTTAGTTTCAGAACAATTAGAAGGAGTATCTAAAATTATAAAAGAATTAGCAGGAGAAATTTATAGTGATGTTGAGTTTAAAGAAGATGTAGAAAAGGCAATATATTCTGAGCTAAAAAATAAAAATATAACCATTAAAGATATTATAGTAACAGAATCAGAGGAAGAGAAATTTGAGATACTTATAGATGCAAAGCCTGAAGGAGATATAGAAAAATATATTGAAAAGATAACAAAGATAGTTTCAAAGTCGGTAGGATTTAAACTTGCGAGGGATAAATTTTCATATAGTGAAATAATAAATAATAAAAGAATAAAATTTAAACTAATAAAAGCAAATAGATATGGTGCAGTAACTAAGGTAGCAAAGGCACAGGACTCATTTAATTATATTTCAGGAGATAGTTATACATTTGGAGAAAAACAAAATAACTATTTTGCAGTTGTAAGTGATGGAATGGGAATTGGCCAAAAGGCCAATCAAGAAAGTAGTATAGCAATATCATTACTTGAAAAGTTTTTAGAGGCAGGCTTTGATAAAGAACTAGCATTAAAGACTATAAATTCAGTTTTACTTTTAAAATCTGACGATGAGATGTCTACTACAATAGATATGTCAATAATAGACTTATATAGTGGGAATGGTCAATTTATAAAAATAGGATCTGCTTCTACCTTTATAAAAAGAAAAAATGAAGTAGATATTATAGATGCAAATAGTTTACCAGTGGGAATACTTAAGGATGTTGATTTTAATATTTATGAAAAGGATTTAGAGGATGGAGATTTTATTATTATGATGTCGGATGGAGTTTTAGATGCTAATGAAAATAGTGAAGATAAAGAACAATGGATCAAAGAAGTTATAAAAAATATAAAAAGTGTAAACCCTCAAGTTATTGCAGATAAAATAATTACTCAAGCATTAAGTGTTTCTTCTTTAGAGACAAAGGATGATATGACCGTTTTAGTAACTAAAATATGGAGACGAAGATAGCAAATATAAGTTTAAGGTTTATAATATTTCGATATTATAAACCTTTTAATTTGACAAAAAGAAAATAAAAGATAAGATATAAAATAGATTCTTTTATAAAAGTATAGATAATTGTTAATTATATGAATATATCTGTAATAATATTTAGCTTTAGTATATAAAGTGAGGTTTGGTGGTTATATGTTAAAAAGAGTGGTAAATACTATAAAGGGATATAATTTAATTAATAGTAGAGATAATATAATAGTTGGAGTCTCAGGTGGGCCAGATTCTATGGCGCTTTTAGATGTTTTATTGAAATTAACAAATAAATTAAATTTCAATTTATTTGTTGCCCATATTAATCACGGGGTGAGAGAAATAGAGGCAGATAAAGATGAATTATACGTTAAAAACTTTTGTAAAAGTAATAACATCCCCTTTTATAGTAAAGTGGTTAATATGGATTTATACGCAAAGGAAAATAAACTTTCTAAAGAAGAAGCAGGAAGGGAAATCAGATATAGCTTTTTTTATGAACTGAAAAGAAAATTAAATGGAGATAAAATTGCAGTAGCCCATAATAAAAATGATCAATGCGAAACACTTTTAATGAGATTTTTAAGGGGTACAGGTTTAGATGGACTTAAGGGAATGGAATATAAAAATGGAAATATAATAAGACCGCTTTTGGATATATCAAGAAAGGAAATTGAAGAGTATTGCATAGATAATAATCTTAATCCTAGAATTGATAAGAGTAATTTAAAACCTATATATAGAAGAAATAAAATACGTTTAGAATTGATACCGTATATAGAAGAAAATTTCAATCCATCATTAAATGATGCATTATCTAGAACCTCTAAGATAATTAAAAGGGATCAAGACTTTTTAGAAATTACAACTAAGAAAGCTTTTAAAGAAATAGCAAATAAAAAATCAAAAGAAGTATATGTTTTAGATATAAAAAAATTTAATAAACTACATATATCAATAAAGACAAGGGTTATAAGGTATACAGTAGAAAAAATCAAGGGGAATTTAAAAGGATTAGAACAAAAGCATGTAGAAAGTATTATTAAATTAATTAACGAGAATAAAGCAGGTAAAAGAATTAATATTATTAAAGATATTTTAATAGTAATGAGATATGATAATTTTGTAATTAAAAAGAGAAAAACAAAAGATGAATTAATTTCTAATGAAAAATTAGAAATTAATAATTATAATCAAATAAAGAATTATAATATTGAAGTAAGTATAGTAAATAAGGATGAATTTAACTTTAACAAAAAACATAGGTTTATAAAATATTTTGATTATGATAAAATAGAAGGCGGCTTGTATGTTAAAACGAGAAAACCTGGGGATAGATTTACACCTTTAGGTATGAAAGGTAGTAAAAAGTTAAAAGACTTTTTCATTGATGAAAAGATTCCTAGGGATAAAAGAGATTCTATTCCTTTAATATGTGATGATAATAATATTATATGGATAGTTGGTTTTAGAATAAGTGAATTATACAAGGTAACTGAAGCAACTAAAAGATTTTTAAAAATAAAAATTGATAAGGAGGATATAGGTGAAGAATGATATAAAAGAAGTATTATTAACTGAAGAGGATATACAAAAGAAATTAAAAGAATTAGGAAAACAAATATCAGAAGATTATAAAGGAAAAGATTTACTACTAATAGGAGTATTAAAGGGTGCAGTTATGGTATTAACAGATTTAGCTAAAAATATAAGTATACCATTGACTATGGACTTTATGGCTGTATCTAGTTATGGAAGTTCGACTGAATCTTCTGGTGTTGTAAAAATAATAAAAGATTTAGATGAAAGTATTGAAGGTAAGGATATTCTTATTGTAGAGGATATTATAGACACAGGTTTAACTTTGAATTACTTAGTTAGTAATCTTAAATCAAGGGATCCTAAAAGTATAAAATTATTTACACTTTTAGATAAGCCTGAAAGAAGAAAAGTAGACCTAGATATAGATTATAGTGGATATAAAGTTCCGGATGCTTTTATAGTAGGCTATGGACTAGACTATGATGAGAAATATAGGAATTTACCTTATATAGCAACTCTAAAGGAAGAAATTTATAGATAATATTAAAAGAAATTATCGGGTAATAGCCTCGTATTGCCTTTTAATATTTTATATGTTAAAATGTAGTAATACTATAACTAGTTTTAAATGGGAGAGGAGGACCTTAGTTGAGGAAGTTTTTTAGAGGTATAAGCTTTTATTTGCTTATATTCATAATTCTAATATTTATAGTACAATATGTGTTTAAATCACCAATGGAGCAGGCTGTTGAGTTACCGTATAAACAGTTAGAACAAATGATAGAAAATCAACCTAACCAAATTAAGAGTATGGAAATAACGGAGAATGCCATTAAAGGAGAATTTAAAGATGGCAAGCAATTCACTTCTTATATACCTGAGATAGAGCGTGAATATTATGAAATTTTAGCAAAAGACAATAATATTGAAATAGGTGCTAAAGAGGAACCTGGAACACCATGGTTCTTACAGATATTACCTACAGTATTTATGGTTCTTATTTTTGTAGTATTTTGGTTTGTATTTATGCAGCAGTCTCAAGGAGGCGGAGGACGAGTTATGTCCTTTGGTAAGAGTAAAGCTAAGTTGCATAAAGAAAATGAAGGTAAGAAGGTAACATTTGACGATGTAGCAGGATTAGAAGAAGAAAAAGAAGAATTAGAAGAGGTAGTACATTTCCTTAAACATCCAAAGAAGTTTATTAATTTAGGAGCTAGAATACCAAAGGGAATTTTAATGGTAGGACCTCCTGGTACAGGTAAAACTTATTTATCAAAAGCAGTTGCAGGAGAAGCAGGAGTTCCATTTTTTAGTATAAGTGGTTCAGATTTTGTTGAAATGTTTGTAGGTGTAGGTGCTTCAAGGGTAAGAGACCTATTCGAACAAGCTAAAAAGAGCTCACCATGTATAGTTTTTATAGATGAAATAGATGCAGTTGGTAGAAGAAGAGGTGCCGGCTTAGGCGGTGGCCATGATGAGAGAGAACAAACTTTAAATCAACTGTTAGTTGAAATGGATGGTTTTGGAGAAAACGAAGGAATAATCTTAATAGCAGCAACAAATAGACCTGATATATTAGACCCTGCGTTATTAAGACCTGGTAGATTCGACAGACAAGTTCAAGTTGGTGTACCAGATATTAAAGGACGTGAAGCTATATTAAAAATACATTCAAAGGGTAAACCATTAGCAGAGGATGTTGATTTATCTGTAATAGCTAAAAGAACTATAGGATTTACACCTGCTAATTTAGAAAACCTATTGAATGAAGCAGCCTTATTATCAGCAAGACAAAATTATAAAAAGATACCTATGCATATTATTGAAGAAGCGATTACTAAGCTTATAGCAGGTCCAGAAAAGAAAAGTAGAGTAAGGACTGAAGAAGAAAATAAATTAACTGCTTATCACGAAGCAGGGCATGCAGTAGTTGCTAAGCTACTACCTAATATAGATCCAGTTCATATGGTTACTATTATGCCAAGGGGTCAAGCTGGTGGATTTACTATGAATTTACCAGAGAAGGATAGAAGTTATCTATCTAAAACTCAGATGGAAGAACAAGTTGTTCAATTACTTGGAGGTAGAGTTGCAGAAAAGCTAGTATTAGATGATATATCGACAGGAGCAAGTAATGATATAGAAAGAGCAACTAAAATAGTAAGAAATATGATTACCCACTATGGTATGAGTGACAAACTTGGACCTATGACATATGGAGATGATGATAGTGAAGTGTTTATAGGTAGAGATTTAGGAAGAAGCAAAAACTATAGTGAACTTATCGCAGCTGAGATAGACAATGAAATGAGAGAAATGATCAATAAAGCATATAGAAGAGCTGAGAAAATATTAACGGATAATAAAGATAGATTACACAATGTAGCTAAGGCTTTACTAGAAGTAGAAACGCTAGATGCAAAGGACTTTGAAGCGATCTATGAAGGGAAAAGCTTAGAAGATATTAATACAGATATCGAAGATGATGAGAATATTGAAGAGATAGAAGATAATAATTCAGATGATAATTTTGATGAAGAAGTATAAAAGACAGCCTTTTTAGGCTGTCTTTATTATAATTAATAAAAAACATGGTAGAATAATATAGAGGTGATAATATGGAATTTAATTTAGTTAAGGGTATGAAAAAAAGAGTAGAAAAAATAGTGACAAAGAAGGATACAGCAGCTGAATTTGGTAGTGGTGATATTTATGTATATGCAACTCCTATGATGATAGGACTTATGGAAAATGCCTCCTTAAATACAGTTGACGAAAAATTAGGAAGTGAATATTCAACTGTAGGTATTAATGTTAATGTAAATCATTTAAAAGCAACACCTGTAGGAATGAAAGTTTGGGCAGAAGCAGAGCTTGTTAAAATTGAAGGTAAAAAGCTTTTTTTCAATGTAGTTGCTTTTGATGAAGAAAAAAAGATAGGAGAAGGAAGTCATATAAGATATATAGTAAACATAAATAAATTTAAAGAAAATATTTAAAAGAAAGGTATTGGCTTAAGCCAATACCTTTTTTGACATTTAATATAAGAAAAATAAAATTATTTCCCAGGTAATGTATTAATTTGTAGACTTAAGAAGAAAAAATATTAAGAAATATTAAGAAAACTTGAACAATTAATTCAAAGCCCTAAAAAGGAATAGTTTCATCTAAATTGAATTTATTATAATAGTGAAATTTTCGAATTATATTAATAAATTTTTGAAATAAATATTGCATTATAAGCTATATTGTAATAGTCTATACTTGGATGGATAATCATGTATATAATGCTAATTATCCTTAAAGAAAACATTTTCAAATGGTATGTAATTGGTCTATTCAATTAATAAGGAGGCTTAAAAATGTTTGAAAAGGAAAAATTGGACCAGATTAAAAAGTCTAAAAAAGAATGGGAAAATAATGAGGTAGATAAAACAATTTCACGTTTCCCAGAAAGAAAAGATGAATTTACTACTGGTTCAGGATTAGAAGTTAACAGAGTTTATACTCCAGAAGATGTAGAAGATATAGATTACAATGATGAAATAGGATTCCCAGGAAAGTATCCTTTTACAAGGGGAGTTCAGCCTACAATGTATAGAGGTAGATTCTGGACTATGAGACAATATGCAGGATTTGCAACAGCGGAGGAATCAAATAAAAGATATAAGTATTTATTAGAACAGGGTCAAACAGGTTTAAGTGTTGCATTTGATCTTCCTACTCAAATAGGGTATGACTCTAATCATCCGTTATCTCAAGGAGAAGTAGGAAAAGTTGGTGTGGCAATTGACTCACTTAAGGATATGGAAATTTTATTTGATGGGATACCTTTAGATAAAGTTAGTACATCAATGACTATAAATGCACCTGCTAGTGTATTACTTGCTATGTATATTGCAGTTGCTGAAAAACAGGGAGTTTCTGAAGATAAATTAAGAGGAACAATACAAAATGATATATTAAAGGAATATATAGCAAGGGGAACTTACATATTTCCACCAGAACCATCAATGAGACTTATTACTGATATATTTGAGTATTGTTCTAAAAATGTACCTAAATGGAATACAATAAGTATTTCAGGCTATCACATTAGAGAGGCAGGTTCAACAGCAGCACAGGAGGTTGCATTTACATTAGCAGATGGAATAGCCTATGTTGATGCAGCTATAGATGCAGGATTAGATGTTGATGCTTTTGCTCCTAGATTATCATTTTTCTTTAATGCCCATAATGATTTATTAGAAGAAGTATCTAAGTTTAGAGCGGCTAGAAAACTATGGGCTAAGATTATGAAAGAGAGATTTAAAGCTAAAAACCCTAAGTCAATGAGACTTAAATTCCATACACAAACAGCAGGTTCTACACTAACTGCACAGCAGCCAGATAATAATATAGTACGTGTTGCTATACAAACATTAGCTGCAGTATTAGGAGGTACTCAATCACTTCATACTAACTCTAGGGATGAAGCATTAGCTTTACCTACCGAAGATTCAGTAAGGATAGCTTTAAGAACACAGCAAATAGTTGCCCATGAAAGTGGAGTAGCAGAAACAATAGACCCACTAGCAGGTTCTTATTATATAGAGAATTTAACTAAAGAAATAGAAAAAGAAGCTATGAAGCATATAGATAGAATTGATGAATTAGGTGGAGCTCCTAAGGCTATAGAAAAAGGATATATACAAAAGGAAATTCAAGATAGTGCTTATAACTATCAAAAGGAAATAGAATCAAAGGATAGAATAGTAGTTGGTATGAATAAATTTAAAGTAGATAAAGAACCTAAAAAGGACTTATTAAAAGTTGATCCTAAAGTAGGTAGAATGCAGGAAGAAAAACTTAAAAATCTTAAAGAAGAAAGAGATAATGAAAAGGTAAAGGTAAGTCTTAATGAACTTAAAAAAGCAGCTAAAGAAAATGAAAATACAATGCCTTATATTATAAAAGCAGTTAAAGAGTATGCAACATTAGGAGAAATTTGTGGAGTATTAAGAGAAGTATTTGGAGAATATCAACAGTCGGTAATATTATAGATACTTTAAGGAGGTAGAAAAATGGCTGAAAGACCTATAAGAGTATTAGTAGCCAAGCCAGGTCTTGATGGACATGATAGAGGAGCTAAAGTTGTAGCTAGGGCTTTAAGAGATGCTGGTATGGAGGTTATATATACAGGTTTAAGACAAACACCAGAGCAAATAGTATCTGCAGCTATTCAAGAGGATGTAGATGTGGTTGCTATGAGTATATTATCAGGAGCACATAATCATTTATTCCCTAAAGTAGTTAAACTACTTAAAAAAGAAAATGCAGATGATATATTAGTTGTAGGAGGTGGAGTAATACCAGAAGATGATATTCCTTCTTTAAAAGAAGCAGGAATAAAAGAGATATTCACTCCAGGAACACCTACAACAGAAACTATTGATTTTATAAAGAAAAATGTAAAAAGGAAATAACTTTAGGTGGTGCTTAATTTGGAATTAGGCGAAAGATTAATAAAAGGAGATAAGAGGGCTTGTGCTCGTCTTATCTCTTTAATTGAAAATAATGATAATCGGGCAATAGAAGTTATAAAAAAACATTATAATAAAACTGGCAATGCACATGTTATAGGAATAACAGGACCTCCAGGAGGAGGAAAGAGTACATTAACAGATAAACTTGTTAAACTTTTAAGAAAAAATGATAAAAAGGTAGGAGTAATAGCAGTAGATCCTACTAGCCCATTTACAGGAGGCTCTATTTTAGGAGATAGAGTGAGGATGAGTGATTTAGCTACTGATCCTGGGGTTTTTATAAGAAGTATGGGAACTAGAGGTCATTTAGGAGGTTTATCAAAGGCAACTAAAGGAGCAGTTAATATTTTAGATATCTATGGTGTTGATTATATTTTTATAGAGACTGTAGGTGTTGGTCAATCAGAGGTAGATATAGTTAAAAGTTCAGATACAGTAGTGATGGTTATGGTACCTGGTCTTGGTGATGATATACAGGCTATAAAGGCAGGAATCATGGAGATAGGCGATATATTTGCAGTTAATAAAAGTGATTTAGATGGAGCTGATAAAACAGCACTTGAGTTAGAGATGATGTTAGATTTTAAAAAATATGATACCTGGAGACCACCGGTTACAAAACTTTCTGCTGTGAAAAATGAAGGAGTTAATAATTTACTTGACAATATTATAAACCATAAAGAAGATATGTTAAAAAATGAAAACTTTAAATTAAGAAGGGAAAAGAATGCTAAACTTGAGATATTAAATCTTGTAGAAGAAGAATTAATGGAAATGGTACATAAAATAACAGATGAACATGAAGGATTAGATACTATAGCAAAGAAAGTTGCCCTTAGAAAATCGAATCCATATACTTCTAGGGATGAAATTATAAAGTTAATAAAAAAGTAGGGGGTATTATCATGGTAAAAAAAGTAGACCACATAGGAGTTGCAGTTAAGGATTTAGAGGAAACATTAAAATTTTATAGAGATGTTTTAGGATTAGAATTACAAGGAACAGAGATAGTCAAAGACCAAAGGGTAAAGGTTGCATTTTTACCTGTTGGAGATACTGAAATGGAACTTTTAGAATCAACTGATAAAGAGGGACCTATTTATAAGTATATTGAAAAGAAGGGTGAAGGAATTCAACATATAGCTTACAGAGTAGATGATATAGAAAAAGCGATTAAAGAAATGAAGGAAAAAGGAATTAAAATGATAGATGAAAAGCCAAGATACGGTGCTGGAGGAGCAAAAATAGCATTTTTACACCCGAAAAGCACCCATGGTGTTTTAGTAGAGCTTTGTGAAAGAGACTAATCTCTAAAGGAGGGTTTTTATGTCGACTAGTAAAAAAATAGAAGAATTAAATGCTATAAAGAAGAAAGTAAAAATGGGTGGAGGAGAAAAAAGAATTGAAAAGCAACACAATAAAGGAAAATATACTGCACGTGAAAGAATAAATAAGCTTTTAGATGAAGATAGTTTTGTAGAATTAGATACATTTGTGGAACATAGATGTACTAATTTTGGAATGGAAAATAAAAAAATGCCAGGAGAAGGCGTAGTAACAGGATATGGAACTGTAGATGGAAGATTAATTTATGTATTTGCTCAAGATTTCACTGTTATAGGTGGATCACTAGGAGAGATGCATGCAGCAAAAATTTGTAAAGTTCAAGAAATGGCACTTAAAGTTGGAGCACCTTTAGTTGGTATTAATGATTCAGGTGGTGCTAGAATACAAGAAGGTGTTGATGCCTTATCTGGGTATGGAAATATTTTTTATAACAATACAATAGCTTCAGGGGTTATACCTCAAATTTCAGTTATAATGGGTCCTTGCGCTGGAGGAGCAGTTTATTCACCAGCTTTAACAGATTTTATATTTATGGTTGATAATACAAGCAAAATGTTTATAACAGGACCACAAGTTATAAAAACAGTTACAGGAGAAGAGGTTTCAGCAGAAGAATTAGGTGGAGCAATGACTCATAATAATACCAGTGGAGTTGCTCATTTTATTAATGAAAATGAGGAGGAAACTTTAGAAAATATTAAAAAACTTTTAAGTTTCTTACCTTCTAATAACTTAGAAGAAGCCCCAATGTTTGACCCAGAGGACGATATTAATAGAATGAATGAAGAACTTAATAGTATTATTCCTGATAATGCTAATAAACCCTATGATATGAAAGAAGTTATAGAAATATTAGCAGATAATGAAGATTTCTTAGAAGTACAACCTTATTATGCACAAAATATTATAACAGGTTTTATAAGACTTAATGGACGCTCTGTTGGTGTTATTGCAAATCAACCAAGGGTATTAGCAGGTTGTTTAGATATAAATGCATCTGATAAAGCTTCAAGATTTATAAGAACTTGTGATTCCTTTAATATACCTTTATTAAGTTTAGTTGATGTTCCAGGATTTTTACCAGGAACAGACCAAGAATATGGAGGAATTATAAGACATGGCGCTAAAATGCTTTATGCATATTCAGAAGCAACAGTTCCTAAGGTAACGGTTATATTAAGAAAAGCCTATGGAGGAGCATATATAGCTATGTGTAGTAGACATCTTAAGTCTGACTTAGTACTTGCATGGCCAACTGCTGAAATTGCAGTTATGGGACCACAGGGGGCAGCTAATATTATATTTAGAAAAGAAATAGAAAAATCAGATGACCCGTTAGAAACTAAAACAGAAAAAATAAACGAATATAAAGATACGGTTGCAAATCCTTACGTTGCAGCTTCTAGAGGATATGTAGATGATGTAATTAAGCCTTTAGAAACTAGACCTAGACTTATAAGTGCCTTTGATATGTTATCAAGTAAAAGAGAGAACTTACCATCTAAGAAACATGGTAACTTACCACTATAAATTGGGGTGATAAACTTTGTTAGAAGATATTATGAATGTATCTTTATCTGAAGGCTTAATAGTTACTGTATTTAGTATGTTTATTGTTTTTCTTACTTTAATAGTTATATGTCTTGTATTATTTGGATTTAAGAAATTATTTTATAAAGAAAATAATAAAACATTAAAAAAGAAAACTAAAAAGCCTGAAAGAAAAAGAGAAACTATTGAAAATAAAAACGAAGATGAAGAAGAATTAGTAGCTGTATTAACAGCAGCAGTTGCTCAGTGTATGGGTAAGAATTCGTCACAAATAAGGATAAGAAATATAAAAAGAATAAAGCAAAATACTTCAGCTTGGTCAAAGG
>VENA01000024.1 GCA_009711785.1 Bacillota bacterium | reverse complement strand
ACCATCGGCTTCCTTTAGACCTCTTCGTCGCCAAAGTCGCCCTTGCCTACAGCTTATCTTCCCATTAACTAGGTGACAGGTTTTCTCTCAAACCACCGGCTCGCCAACATGCCTCGCAAACAAAAAAGTAGATCAAAGTCTACTTTTTAAATAAAAAGTGATTATGAAGTAATTGAACTGCTCTTTTAGTATCATTGTTTTTGATTAAACACCATATAGTCATATGCGAATCTGACGTTTGTAATATTTCAATGCCTGCTGTATATAAAATATTAACAATCTTAGCCATAACTCCAGGTAAACCCATCATATTATGACCTATAATGCTTAACTTTGTACAATCTCTTACAATTTCAAAATTGTAATTTCTAAATGTTAATATATCTTTAATTAAATCTATATCACTTTCATCAATAGTGAATACCTTTTTATCAATAAAAAAATTAATTAAATCAATACTTATATTTTTACTAGCTAAATCTTTCATTAGTTCATTAATCTTTTTATTGTCATCTTTAATTATAACCTGTGCTCTTTTATTTTTGTAAGTAATCGCTTCAATAATACTATTATTATTTGTCATTTCATTTTCAGTAGTAACTAATGTACCTGCACACTCATTTAATGTGTTTTTAATTTTAATCTCAATTTTACTTCTTTGAGCTACTTCTACAGCTCTAGGATGTATTACTTTAGCTCCATCTTCTGCTAATTGATATAATTCATTATATGATATTTCCTTAATTGTTTTGGCATTAGGTACTATTCTTGGATCTGCGGTCATTATACCATTTACATCTGTATAAATTTCTACAGTATCACATTTTAGCGCTTCACCAAGAATTAAAGCAGAAGTATCACTTCCTCCTCTGCCTAATGTTGTTATTTCACCTTTCTCTGTAGCTCCTTGAAATCCAGCGATTATAGTTATATTATTTTCTTTTATATTGTTTAAAAGTTTTTCTTTATTTACTTTTATAACTTTAGCCTTATTAAAATTATCATCAGTTATTATTCCGGCCTGAAATCCGGTTAAAACAGTTGTATTATAACCTTTTTCATTTAATAAATTTGCTAATACTATTGCTGATATTACTTCACCACAAGAAATTAATAAATCTAAATCTCTAGCACTTAACTTTTTATTGTTTACAAGAGAAAGTAAAGTGTCTGTTGAATAAGGACTACCTAATCTACCTATTGCTGAAACAACAACCACAGGAATTATCCCTTTGTTATATTTATTAATAATTTTATTTGTAGCTTTCTTTCTATTATTTTCATTAGCTAATGAAGTTCCTCCAAACTTTTGAACTATAATATCCATATATTCACCCCTAGGAGAAATACTGAAAAACAAATCTAATATTATTATATTCAGTAGATTTAGGTATGTGAACTATAAGTTATATTTACGAGTATTTCTTGCTTTTTCATCTAATTCAATTATTATCATATCATTTCCTATTTTCCTAATTAATTCCCAAGGAATCTCTATTTCTGATCGATCTTTAAAAAGGCTTATTTGACTTCGATTATCGGGTACTAAAAGTGCTAAGATTCTCCCTGTTTTTTCATCTATTATTAAATCTGAATCTGCAATTACCCCTAGTCTTCCTCCATCATTTAAATTAACAATTTCTTTACCACCTAGCTTATGTAATCTCATTTAATAATCCTCCTTATAAGTTTATATAATATAATATTAGAAGAATTTATTAATTATTCATTATCATTTATGATAAAATTTTATATGATATTTATAATAAAAAAAGTATATTCATTAAAAGAATATACTTCTAAGTCTATTATTAGTTTTTTCTTCTTCCTTTATATTGCCTACATATGAGATATTCATTTTATCATTGTTAAATACTTTATCAACTATATTAGCTACACTAGTAACATTTACCTTATCTATTTTTTCTAATATTTCTTTTGGTGAATATATCTTTCCAAGCAATAACTCAGATTTTCCTAAAGAAGTCATTCTACTAGAAGTACTTTCTAAACCAAGGGTGTAATTTCCTTTAAGTTGTTCTTTAGCTTTGTTAATAGATGTTTCGTTTAGTGGGTTTTTCTTAATAAAATTCAATTCTTCTTTAATCAATTCTGATACGACTCCAATTTGGTTAGGATTTAACCCTGCATAAATTGTATATGTACCTATATCCTTATATGATGATGGATATGAATAAATAGAATATACTAACCCTCTGTCCTCTCTTATCTTCTGAAACAACCTAGAGCTCATACTTCCGCCAAAAATATTATTCAATACAAGTAATGAATATAAATCACTTTTTCCTTGGGGTATTCCTTCCATACCAAGACATAAATGTAATTGTTCAGTACTTTTAAGCCTGCTAGTTATTCTTTGTTTAATTAATGGTAGCTTTTGCTCTTTTTTTTCTATTTTTTTTGAATTCCAATGACCAAATTTATTTTCTAACATTTTATAAGTGTTTTTTATATCAATGTTTCCAGCAACAGAAATAACTATATTTTCTGGAGTATAGTGTTTATGTAGATAATCTAAAATTTCCTTTTGTTTTAATTGTTTTAAAATTTCTGATTTGCCTAGTATTGGATATGCCAAAGGATGATCGTCAAATAAAGTTTTAGATAATAACTCATGGGCAATTTCTTCTGGAGAATCCTCATACATATTTATTTCTTCAATAACAACACTCTTTTCCTTAGTTATATCATTGCCATCAAATTTTGAATTAAATAACATATCACATAATACTTCTACAGCAATAGGTAAATGGTTATCAAGGACTTTTGCATAAAAACATGTACATTCCTTGCTAGTAAATGCATTTAATTGTCCACCTATATTATCTATACTTTCAGCAATAGCTTTTGCACTTCTTTTTTTTGTACCTTTAAAAAGCATATGTTCTATAAAATGTGAAACTCCATTATTTGTCTGATCTTCATGTCTTGATCCTGTTTCAATCCAAATTCCTATGGAAACAGATTTAACATGGGGAATATTTTCTGTAACAACTCTTATTCCATTCTTTAAAATAAATTTATTATACATAATTTCCTCCTAGTAAAATTTACTAATTAGTTCTAGTTTATTATAGAATAGAATAATAAAACTTTCAAGTTCAATTATTAATAATAACATCTGAAACTCTTCCTATCTCATATCCCTTCTGTTTAAGTATCTTTATAATAGAAGGTAAAGCTTTTACTGTTTGTTCCTTAGGATGCATAAGTACTATAGCTGAATTATTAGCTTTTTTAATTACTCTATTGGTTATTTTATCACTTGTACTATCCTTTCGCCAATCTATAGTATCAATAGACCACATAATAATTTTATAATTTAAATCATTAGCAGCTTTTATAGTATTTTTATTATAAGCACCTGCAGGTGGAGCAAAATATTTAGGTGTAGTATTAGTAATCTCTTTTAATAGAATATCAGTTTGATATATCTCTTTTTTATTGCCATTGTAACTAAGTTTACTATAGTCTTTATGGTAGTATCCATGATTTCCAATTTCATGTCCCCTGGCACTGATTAATTTAATTAGAGCCCTATTTTTATCTGCCCACCTACCTGTAGGAAAAAAAGTTATTTTAATATTATTTTTTTCAAATATATCTAACATTTTAGGAATATATTCATTTCCCCAATCTATATTACAAGTAAAGGCTATAATTTTCTCATCCACATTTCCTTTATAATATACATCTTTATTATTAAAAGTATTTACAGTCTTTTTATTATAAATATATGTTAACCCCAAAATTGTTACTAAAAGAATACAAATAATTATAATTTTGTATAAAGTCTTATATTTGATATAAAAAATTTTCATAATCCTTTATCCCTCCAATAAATATCTTATTATAATATTTATATTCAATTATTATTTAAATATAATCTATAAATTAAAAAAAAGACATAAACCAAATTTAGGTTTATGTCTTTATTCTTCTTCCTTTTCTTCTGGTAAAGCATCTTTTCTAGATAAATTTATTCTACCTTGTTTATCTATTTTAATAACTTTAACTAATATTTCATCTCCAACTGAAAGAACATCTTCAACTTTATCTATTCTTTCTTTAGCTATATTAGAGATATGTACTAATCCTTCTTTGCCTGGTAATACTTCAACAAAAGCTCCGAAAGGCACTACTCTAACAACCTTACCTAGGTATATTTCTCCAACTTCTACTTCTTTTACTATATCTTCTATCATCTTTTTAGCTTTTTCACCTTTAGCCATATCACTAGATAATATTAATATCTTTCCATCATCATGAGTATCTATTTTTACATCAGTCTCATCAATAATTCTATTAATTGTTTTTCCACCAGGTCCAATAATATCTCTTATTTTATCCGGCTTAACTTGTAGTGTAATTATTCTAGGTGAATAAGGTGACATTTCGCTAGGACTATCAATTACTGAATTCATTTTATCAAGTATATAGAATCTACCCTCTTTAGCTTGAGCAAGGGCTTTTGTTAGTATTTCTTTTCCTATACCAGCAATTTTTATATCCATTTGTATAGCAGTAATACCATCCTTTGTTCCTGCCACTTTAAAGTCCATATCTCCAAGGAAGTCTTCCATACCTTGTATGTCAGTTAATACCGATACATTATCTTCTGTCTTTATTAATCCCATAGCAATTCCTGCTACACTCTTTTTAATTGGTACGCCTGCATCTAATAAAGCTAATGTACTACCACATACACTTGCTTGAGAAGTTGAACCATTTGAACTTAATACTTCAGATACTAATCTAATAGTATAAGGGAATTCTTCTTCAGTAGGTAATACTGGCTCTAATGCTCTTTCTGCTAACGCACCATGACCTATTTCTCTTCTTCCAGGTCCTCTTAAGAATCTAGTCTCTCCAACACTATATGGTGGGAAATTGTAATGGTGCATATATCTTTTAGCTTCCTCTTCAGATAAACCATCGATGATTTGAACATCGGCAGCAGCTCCTAGAGTGGCAACAGTCATAACTTGCGTTTGACCCCTTGTAAATAGTCCTGAGCCATGAGTTCTTGGCAATAACCCTACTTCATTTGATATAGGTCTAATTTCATCTAGTTTTCTATTATCAGGTCTAATGCCTTTTTCTGTAATTAAATTTCTAACTTGTTCTTTAGTTATAGAATAAAGTGTTTCTCCAATATCTTTTCCATTCTCTGGATATTTTTCTAGGAAGTATTCTGTAGCTTCTTCCTTAACCTTATCCATATTTTCTTTTCTTTCTTGTTTGTCAAATGTTTGTATTGCTTTTACCATTTTTTCTGTTACATAATCTCTAACTTCTTTTTCTATATCTTCATTAACTTTAAATAATTCTACCTCTTGTTTTTCTTTACCTATCTCAGAAACTACTTCTTTAATGAATCTACAAATACCTTGAATTTCTTCATGGGCTTTTAAAATACCATTTAGCATAGTCTCTTCAGATACTTCATTTGCACCAGCTTCTACCATCATTACAGCTTCCTCTGTTCCTGCAACAACTAGGTGTAGATCTGACTTTTCTCTTTGCTCATTATCTGGGTTAACTACTAACTCTCCATCTACTAAGCCTACTAATGCTGCTCCTGTTGGTCCAGCAAAAGGTATATCTGAAATACTTAAAGCAATAGAAGAACCTATCATCGCAACTATATCTGGTGGACAATCTTGGTCTACAGATAAAGCAGTAGCAATAACCTGTACATCATTTCTATAACCCTTAGGGAATAGTGGTCTTATAGGTCTATCTATCAATCTTGAAGTAAGTATTGCCTTCTCACTTGGCTTACCTTCTCTTTTAATAAATCCTCCAGGTATTTTACCAACTGAATATAATTTTTCTTCAAAATCAACGCTTAGTGGGAAAAAATCAATTCCTTCCCTTGGACTATCAGAAGCTGTAGCATTAACTAAAACTACTGTCTCCCCATATTCTAATATGCATGATCCACCAGCTTGTTCACAAACTTTACCGGTTGTTACTTTTAATTTTTTTCCGGCTAAGTTATATTCAAAAACTCTTTCCATATTTAACCTCCTCGTAATGTATACTTACTTTAATAAGTATTATAACCTTTATTAAAAATTTAATCCTTATACTGCATATAAAACAATAGAGCGGGTATCCCCGCTCTAATTATTTTCTTAAGCCTAATTTTTTAATTAATTCACGATATCTTTCTATATCGTTTTTCTTTAGGTAATTAAGTAAACCTCTTCTCTTACCAACCATTTTTAACAACCCTCTTCTTGAGTGAAAATCTTTCTTGTGAGTTTTTAAATGGCCATTTAATTCGTTGATTCTTTCTGTTAATATAGCTACCTGTACTTCTGGTGAGCCTGTATCACCTTCATGTAACTTATATTCTTGAATTATCTCTTCTTTCTTTTCCTTGTTTAACATTGTAAATACCCTCCTTAGTTTTTATTCTCCAAAAGCCAAGTAAATCGCCGAGGATACGACATACGTAGCAAATGGAATAGCTTAACAAAGTATATTTTACCATAAAGTAATTCCTTTGTAAATATTTAATTCAATATACTTTGAATATCTTTATCAATTTGTGTTATGAGTTCATCTTTATTCTTAAATTTTATTACTCCCCTTAAGAATTGTAAAAACTCAATTTTAATAGTTTTATTATACAAATTTTTATTATAGTCTAATATATGAGTCTCAACTGAAAGATTATTATGGTTAAAGGTAGGATTTTTACCAATACTAGTAACACTTAAATACTTTTTATCATCAATTACTGTATATGTTTTATATACACCAGGTTTTGGAATTAAATATTTATTATTTATATTTAAATTAGCAGTTGGAAACCCTATTTCTTTTCCTATACCTTTTCCTTTTATTACCTTTCCTTTAAGGCTATAATTCCTTTCTAATAATTCATTAGCCTTTTTTATATATCCATCAGTTAACAAACTTCTAATATATGTACTACTAACTATGTTATTATTTTCTCTCACTGGTGGTATTACTATTACTTCAAATCCATATCTTTTACCTAGTTCATTTAATTTTTTTGTATCTCCTAGTCCCTTTTTTCCAAATCTATAATTAAATCCTACACATATTAATTTAGCCTTTAATCTTTCAACTAAAATATTTTTAACAAACTCTTCAGGAGACATTTGCATAAATGATTTGTTAAAATCAAGCATATATATATATTTAATCCCAAAATCATTTAATATCTGTATTTTTAACTCGTTATCTGAAATAAGCTTTGGGAAACTCTTTTCGTTTATAATTTTTGCAGGATGATTAATAAAGGTAAATACACCAGTCTTTAAATCTCTTTTTTCTGCGTTTACCTTTAAAGTATTGATCAGCTCTTTATGACCTTTATGTATACCATCGAAACTACCTAATGCTACAGCAGTGGGTTTATCTATAATTTTGTCTTCGTTCTTAATAACTTCCATAACTATCCCCTTTACAGAAATAATCTCTGTATTTTTAAACATTTTATGTTTTCTTTTTTAATTATAATTCCTATACCAATAAACTTATCATTACAATATACAGTGTAGAATTTATCAAATTTAAGTTTTTTATTTGTAAAATCATCTACTGGTATTTTAACACCATTAGATATCTTTTTATAAAACTTATCATCTAAATATATGCTTTCATAATCTTTTAATGGATAATCTAAAGGTTTTATTGCTTTTACTATTTCACCTTCCATAGCCATTTTTTTTATTTCTTCTACTGTATAGGAATCTCTTATATTAAAAATACCTGTTTCTGTTCTTAACAAAAATGACATATATCCATATGTACCTAACTTTTCTCCTATGTCATTACAAAGCGTCCTAATATATGTTCCTTTAGAACAAACTACATCAAATATAACAGTTTCTTCTTTTATCCTTATAATATTAAGATCATAAATTTGTATTTTTCTAGGTTTTCTTTCTATTTCTTTACCTTGTCTTGCCAATTCATAAAGTTTTTTACCTTTATGTTTAAGGGCAGAAAACATCGGAGGGATTTGTTCAATCTCACCTTTAAATTCTTTAAAAACTTTTTTTATTTCATCTTCAGTTACATTAAAATCTTTTTTTTCTAGTACCTTACCAAACTTATCTTGTGTATCAGTTTTAGCACCTAATGTTAACTCAGCCCTATAGATTTTCTTATTATTCATTAAATAATTAGATAACTTAGTTGCCTTACCTAGACATATAGGTAGGACCCCTGAAGCATTAGGGTCTAGTGTACCAGTGTGTCCTACTTTTTTTATATCCAAAGTTTTTTTTATAAATCTAACAACATCAAAACTTGTTGTTCCTGAAGGTTTTAATATATTAAGTAATCCATTCATTTAATCACCCTAAGTGTTTTTGTATTTCATCTATTATCATTTGTTTTGCTTTATCTATATTATCTTCTATAGTACATCCAGAAGCTTTCTTGTGTCCACCACCATTAAATTTAACAGCAATTTCAGATACATCAATATATTCTTTAGACCTTAAACCTATCTTTATTTCATTATCTTTTAGTTCCTTTAAAACACAAGCTACTTCAACTGTGTCTATATCTCTTGCAAATTCAACTAATCCATCTATATCTTTTATTGTAGTATCAGTTCTTTTAAGCATTTCTTGTGTCACTTTTACAATAGCAAACTTATTGTCATTTAAAAGTTCTAAAGTTTCTATTGCTAATATAAACAACTTAGTCTTTTGTAACGACCTATTTTGATATAAGTTTACTGTAACATCATTAATATTGACTCCTTGATCTAATAAGTCTGATATCACAATATGAGTCCTTGATGTAGTTGAATCATATTTAAAGCTTCCTGTATCTGTAGATATAGAAACATATAAACAGGTTGCTATATCTTTGTCTATGTCCATATTAAGTATATTAAGAATTTCATAGATTATCTCTCCTGTGGAGCTTGCATCAGGATTTACTATATTAATATCTCCATAGGATGTATTACTTACATGATGGTCTATATTTATAATAAAAGTATCTTTTTTTTCAATTATTTCTTTATATTCACCTATACGCCCTAAATCACTACAATCTAGGGTTATTATTAAATCATAATCCTCAATATTTTTTTCTGATAATAAATCTATTCCTGGTAAAAATTTAAATTGTTTTGCTATCTTATCTGAAGCAATAAAGTCTATATTATTATATTCTTTTTTTAATCCCAATCCAAAACCTAACAGAGATCCTATACTATCTCCGTCAGGTTGAATATGGGATATTAATGCAACTTTTTTACTATCTTTGATTTTTTCTATAACTCTTTTAACTTTACTATTAAAAGAATTACTCATCATTTTCATCTCTTTCTTTTTTTACTTTATCAATTAACTTTGATATATATATACCATTTTCTATTGAATTATCAGAATAAAATACTGGTTCTGGAGTATATCTAAGCTTTATTCTATTCCCAATTTCTTTTCTAATAAATCCACTTGCTCTTTCTAAAGCTTTTATAGTACTATCTCTGTCTTTATCATTACCAAGTACTGAAATATAAATCTTTGCATATCTAAGATCTCCTGTAACTTCTACTTCAGTTATACTAGTAAGTGATGATATTCCAGGATCTTTTAATTCTTTAGTAATTAGCTTACTTACAACCTTTTTAATTTCTTCTGATATTCTTGCTTGTCGTTTTGAACTCATTTAAGTCCACCTTCCTTATCTTGACACTTCTTGCATTACGTAAGCTTCAATAACATCTCCCTCTTTGATGTCATTATAATTTTCTATTCCTAAACCACCTTCATAGCCAGTAGCTATTTCTTTAACATCATCCTTAAATCTTTTAAGGGAGGATATTTCTCCTTCGTGAACAACAATATTGTCTCTTAATAATCTTACTTGAGAGTTTCTAGTTATTTTTCCATTTTGCACATAAATCCCAGCTACATTACCAATGTTTGGAACTTTGAAGACAGCTCTGATTTCTGCTCTTCCTATAGTTACTTCTTTAAATTCAGGATCAAGCATACCTTTAATTGCTGCTTCAATATCTTCAATTGCATTATAAATTATTCTATAACTTCTTACATCAACATTCTCTCTTTTTGAAACATCTATAGCTGAAGTTGTAGGTCTTACATTAAATCCTATTACAATCGCATTAGAAGCGCTAGCTAACATAATATCACTTTCTGTTATAGCACCAACACCGCCATGGATAGGATTTACTCGAACTTCTTCAGTACTTAATTTTACTAAGGATTGTTTCACCGCTTCAATGGAACCTTGAACATCAGCCTTTATAATTATATTAAGGTCTTTAATTTCACCTTCTTTAATTTGGTCAAATAAGTCTTCAAGGGATACATTTTGCTTGCTTTTTCTCTGTTCTCTTTTTATATCTTCAGCTTTACCCTTTGCAATTAGTCTTGCTCTTTTATCATCAGTAACTGCAAAAAGTCTATCTCCTGCATTCGGCACTTCAGAAAGTCCTAAAATTTCTACTGCAGTTGACGGACCGGCTTTTTCAACTCGCTTTGCTTTATCATCTAACATTGCTCTAACCCTACCATAGGCTGTACCTGATACTACTGCATCTCCAACTTTCAAAGTACCCTTTTGCACTAAAACTGTAGCAACAGAACCTCTAGCTTTATCTAACTCTGCCTCAATTATAGTTCCAACAGCATTCCTTTCTGGGTTAGCTTTTAATTCTTGCATTTCAGAAACTAAAACAATCATTTCTAGTAAATCTTCTATCCCCTGTTTTTTAAGTGCTGATACAGGGACAAATATTGTGTCTCCACCCCAATCTTCTGGTACTAAACCATGCTCTGTTAATTCTTGCTTTACTCTATCTGGATTAGAGTCAAGTTTATCTATTTTATTAACTGCAACTATTATAGGAACTCCAGCTGCTTTAGCATGGTTAACTGCTTCCACTGTTTGAGGCATTACTCCATCATCTGCTGCAACTACTAGAATGGCTATATCTGTAACTTCAGCTCCCCTAGCTCTCATAGCTGTAAAAGCTTCATGTCCTGGGGTATCTAAAAATACCAACTCATTTCCTTTAATATTAATTGTTGAAGCACCAATGTGTTGTGTTATTCCACCTGCTTCTCCTTCAGTTACTCTTGTTTCTCTTATAGCATCTAATAGAGAAGTTTTCCCATGGTCAACATGCCCCATTACAGTTATTACAGGAGATCTAGGTTTTAAATCTTCTGGTTTATCTTCATAATCTAATTTCTCTTCTAAACTTTCTTCTTCATCATTAACTGTTTGTTCTTTAATCTTTAATCCAAATTCTTCTGCTACAATGCTTGCTGTATCAAAATCAATGGCTTGGTTTATTGATGCCATAATACCTAATCCCATTAATTTAGTAATTAATTCATTTGAACTTACTTCAAATTTCTCAGCTAATTCTTTAACAGTGATACCTTCTGTTATTTCTATCGTATTTTCATCTTCTGATTCTTCTTTCATTTCCTTTGTTTCTTCTGATTTAGTATCTTCAGATAATAAATCAATTAAAATTTCACTTTCTTCATCTGAAACTGTGCTCATATGGCTGCTTACTCCCATATCTAATTCTTCCATCTTTTCAATTAATTTCTTGCTTGACATATCTAATTCTTTTGCTAATTCATATACACGCTTTTTCGTCATACTATTCACCCCCACAAAATTTACAGGTGATACTTAATTAAATCTTTTATAGCTTTACTTAGATTATAATCACATACTGCAATAGAAGATATTACACCTTTGCCAATAGAATTTCCTAGTTTATATTTATTACCGAATACTAAGCATTCAATATTATAGTTTTCACATAAATTTTTTAATTTTTTCTTTGTGTTATAAGATGCATCTTCGGCTATAATTACACAATTGCATTTTCTTTTTTTTATTGCTTCTTTGCATGCTGTTTCACCTGGTCTTAAACTTCTCGCTTTTCTACCTAATCCTAACATAGAATATACTTTATCCATTGTTTATTACTTCCTTTAACAATCTTTCATAAATCTCATCTGGTATTTCTGTTTTCAAAGCATTATTTAAGCGCCGGCTTTTCTTTGCTTTTTCAAAACATTTTTTATCATTGCAAATGTATGCTCCTCTTCCATTTGCTTTACCTGTTATATCTATTTTGATTTCACCTTTTTTATTTTTAACTACCCTAATTAATTCTTTTTTTGGTACTCGTTCTCCACAGCCAACACATTTCCTGAGAGGTATCTTTTTATTTGCCAATTATACCACCCCTTTCAATATATCTATTCTATGCTATCTTCAAGATTGTTATTTTCAGCTATATTACTTTCTTCTTTCTCATCATTTTCTTGTTGACTTTCACTTTTGATGTCTACCTTCCATCCTGTCAATTTAGCTGCTAATCTTGCATTTTGACCTTCTTTACCTATAGCTAATGATAACTGATAATCAGGTACTACTACTAATGCAGAATTATTTTCTTCATCAACTTCTACTCTTAATACCTTTGCTGGACTTAGACTATTGGCAATAAATATTTTAGGATCTTTATTCCAAGTTATAATATCTATTTTTTCACCATTTAATTCATCTACTATATTTTTAACTCTAGCACCTTTATGTCCAACGCAAGCTCCTACTGGATCTACATCTTCCTCATTAGAATAAACAGCGATTTTAGTCCTTGAACCAGCTTCTCTAGAGATACTAAATATATCTACTGTTCCATCATGTATTTCAGGTACTTCTAATTCAAATAATCTTTTAACTAACCCAGGATGTGTCCTAGAAAGTAAAATTTGTGGTCCTTTAGTTGTTTTCTTTACTTCTAGTATGTAAGTTTTGATTCTATCTCCTTGATTGTATCTTTCACCAGCTATTTGTTCGCTAGGTAATAACACACCTTCAGTTCTTCCTAAATTAATTAATACATTATTTCTACTCACTCTTTGAACAGATCCAGTTATTATTTCACTTTCTCTATTAGTGTATTTATCAAATATTAATTCTCTTTCTGCTTCTCTGATTCTTTGAACTACTACTTGTTTTGCTGTTTGTGCTGCTATTCTTCCAAAGTTTTTAGGTGTAACTTCTATTTTAACCGTATCACCTATTTCATATTTACTATCTATTTTATTAGCTTCTTCAATACTAATATCTAATAACTCATCTTCTACTTCCTCTGTTACAATCTTCTTTGCATATACTTTCACATCTCCTGTTTCATCATTAACTTCAACTTCAACATTTTGTGAAGAACCAAAGTTTCTTTTATATGCTGAAATTAATGCTGCTTCTATTGCTTCAATAAGGGTATCCTTTGAGACACCTTTTTCCCTTTCTATTTCATCAAGAGCCTGTATAAATTCGGCTTTCATCCCCTTTAAACCTCCTTAAAATTTAACAGCTAAATTTATTTTAGCTATTATTTTTCTATTTAATTTACATTTTCCAAGGTCTTCATCTTCAATTTCTATTTCTTCCTTTGAAATATCCAATAAGTTTCCAATGTATTTCTTTTTACCATTTATTGATTTATATAAACTTACCTCAATATCTTTTCCTATATTCTTATTTAAATCCTCATCAGTTTTAAGTGGTCTATCTAATCCCGGAGATGAAACTTCTAAAAAATAATTCTCCTTAATAGGATCAATCTTATCTAATTTTTCACTTATTTTCTGACTAATATTTTGACAATCCTCTATAGATATGCCTCCTGGTTTATCTATATAAACTCTAAGATACATATGTGAACCTTCTTTTACGTATTCAACATCTACTAAATCTAAATTCATATCCTCTGAAATTGGTATAGCAATATCTTTAGTTATGCTCTCTACTTTATTTTTATCCATAATATTCACCTCCATTAGACTTATTCATATTTTATCTTAAATAATTCTATCTTATACTATATGTTAAAATTTAATAAAATGAAAGAGTGGGATAAACCCACTCTTTCCGCACACGCATATTCGATTTAACTATACCATATTTATAGATAAAAATCAAATGCTAAATAAACTAAGTTGATTCTTTTCAGACATCCCATCAAGACATCCATGGTTTTTTAAAGCTTCAATTGCAGTCTTATTTGCTTTTGCCCTATTTACTATATCTTCTATAGATAAAAATTTCCCGGCCTTTCTAGCTTCATAAATGCTTCTAGCAGCATTTTCACCTAATCCTTGTAATGATTTTAATGGTGGTAATATTTCACCATCTACAATTAAAAATTTATCACTATGGGATTTATAAAGGTCAACTTTTTTAAATTTAAATCCTCTACAATACATTTCTAATGAAACTTCTAAAACTGTTAGTAAATTTTTATCCTTTGCAGTTTTATCATTACCCATAGCTTCTAATTCTTTAATCTTATCTTTAACAACTTCTTTTCCTTTAACAATTAAATCTGCATCAAAGTCAGTTGCCTTAGTAGTAAAATAAGTAGCATAGAAAGCCTTTGGATGATGAACTTTAAAATAAGCAATTCTAAAAGACATCATAACATAAGCAACTGCATGTGCCTTAGGAAACATATACTTTATCTTCTTACACGAATCTATATACCAATCCGGTACGTTATTTTCCCTCATATATTTTTCTTCTTCTTCAGTTAATCCTTTACCTTTCCTTACCTTTTCCATAATAGTAAAGGATATTTTCTTATCTAACCCACTATATATCAAATACATCATAATATCATCTCTAGTTGATATTACCTTGCTTAATTCAGTAACACCATTTCGCACAAGATCTTGAGCGTTATTTAACCAAACGTCTGTTCCATGGGATAAACCACTTATTCTTACCAATTCTGCGAAAGTTGTAGGTTTTGTATCCACTAGCATTTGCCTAACAAAATTAGTACCAAATTCAGGAATACCAAATGTCCCTGTTTCACTATTAATTTCTTCCTTTGTTATACCTAATGACTCGGTACTTGTAAAGATTTTCATAGTTTCAGGATCATCTAAAGATATCTTTTGAGCATCTATTGATGTTAGGTCCTCTAACATTCTTATAATACTAGGTGTATCATGACCTAAGATATCTAATTTTAATATTCTACCACTAATTGAATGATAGTCAAAATGTGTTGTTATAGTTCCTGAACTTTTTTTATTGGCAGGATACTGTATTGGTGTAAAGTCATAAATTTCTTTATCACTAGGAACAACCATTACTCCTCCTGGATGTTGACCAGATGTCCTTTTTATACCTGTACAACCTTGAACTAATCTATTTGCCTCTGCTGAATTTAACTTTTTCTCTTTTTCATCAAAATATTTTTTTACAAATCCATAGGCTGTTTTATCAGCTATTGTGCCTATTGTACCTGCTCTAAAAACATGACCTTTACCAAATAATTTTTCTGTATGATCCATAGCTATTCCTTGTTCCTCACCAGCAAAGTTTAAATCAATATCTGGTTCTTTGTCTCCTTCAAACCCTAAGAAGACTTCAAAAGGTATATCATGCCCATCTTTTTTATACATACTACCACACTTAGGACAATTTTTATCTTCCATATCAGCTCCTGAACCTACAGAACCATCTGTTATAAACTCACTATGTTTACAATCAGGGCATACATAATGAGGCGGTAGAGGATTAACCTCTGTAATATCACTCATTGTAGCTACAAAGGATGAACCAACTGAACCCCTTGAACCTACTAAATAACCATCTTCTAAAGATTTTTTAACTAATTTTTGAGATATAATATATAAAACAGCATACCCATTACTTATAATGGAGTTTAATTCTTTATCTAGCCTATCCTTTACTATATCAGGTATAGGTTCTCCATAAATTCTCTTAGCTTTATTATATGTCATTTCTTTAAGTTCTTCTTCTGAACCTTCAATTACAGGTGGGAAAGTTCCTTCTGGTATAGGTAACATCTCTTCAATCATATCTGATATTAAATTTGTATTCTTTATTACTACTTCTTTTGCTTTTTCCTCTCCTAGATAATTAAATTCATCTAACATCTCTTTAGTTGTTCTTAAATATAAAGGAGGTTGATTGTCTGCATCACTAAAGCCCTTCCCACTCATTAGTATTCTTCTATAAACTTCATCTTTAGGATCTAAAAAGTGTACATCTCCTGTAGCTACTACAGGTTTATTGAACTTTTCACCAAAGTTTACTATTTTTCTATTGATATCTTTTAAATCCTCTTTATCATTTAAAATTTCTTTTTCAACTAGGAATTGATTATTATCAATAGGTTGTATCTCAAGATAATCATAGAAATTAATAATATCTCTAATTTGATTAAAAGATTTATTATTCAAAATGGCTTTATATAACTCTCCAGCTTCACAAGCTGTTCCAAGTATTAACCCTTCTCTATACTTTGCTAATACTGATTTTGGTATCCTTGGTTTTCTATAGAAATAATTTATATGTGCTTCTGAAACTAATTTATAAAGATTTTTTAATCCTTTATAATTTTTTGCAAATATAACTATATGATAAGAGTTTGAATTTTTATAATTAATAGTATCATCAAAACTCGTATTAATTTCATCTAAAGTAGTAACTTCTTTTTCTTTTAAAATCTCTATACATTTTATTAATATTTCACCAGTCGCTTTAGAATCATCAACAGCTCTATGATGATTTTCAAGTTTAACATCTAAATGTTTTGCAACTTTATTTAGTTTATGACTCTTTAAATCAGTAAACATTCGTCTACTTAATTTTAATGTATCTAGTACTGGATTATTAACTGATAAATCAAATCTATTTGCCTTTTCTTTAATAAAACCTACATCAAAAGAGGCGTTGTGGGCTACTAAAACACTTCCCTTACAAAACTCTAAAAATTCAGGTAACACTTTATCTATTTTTGGTTTATCCACTACCATTTGATCTGTAATGCCTGTTAATTTAGTTATTTTTTCAGGAATTTTCTTTTCTGGATTAACTAATTGACTAAATGTATCTATAACTTTATTATCTTTTATTTTAACTGCTCCTATTTCTGTTATCTCATCATTTTTAAAGGAAAGTCCCGTTGTTTCAATATCGAAAACTACATATTCACAGTCTATTGACTCATCAGTATAATTTATTACAACAGGTTCGCAGTCATTAACTATATAACCTTCAACTCCATATAAAATTTTAATACCAAATTTCTTAGAAGCATCCATTGCTTCAGGGAAACTTTGAACTACACCATGATCTGTTAAAGCAATGGCTTTATGTCCCCATTTAGAAGCACATTCTGCTAACTCTGTAAAACTTGTCATACCATCCATATCACTCATTTGTGTATGCAAGTGAAGTTCAACTCTTTTTTCTTCTGCTGTGTCTATCCTTTCAGGCTTGTCCAGTAATAAAATTGCTTTTCCCATCATTACAAGCTCTTTTGAATAAGAGTCATAAACAATGTCTCCTTTAACCCTTGCATATATACCTTTTGTTAGATTATTTAATGCATCTTGCTGCTTTTTATTACCAAATACCTTAACAGTAATTGAATTAGTGAAATCTGTGATTTTAAATATATATATTTTTTTATTTCCTTTTATATCAATAACTTCTACGTCAAATATTTCCCCTTCTAATGTAATAGTCCCTGAATTTGTATTAATATTTTCCATAGGTTCAATATCTGTATCTATTTTCTTTCCATATATTAAATTTGAACTACCTTTGGATGTGTTCTTTGAATTAGAATTTCTATTATTTCTTGTTATTTTTTCTATGTTTTTTAATATTTTTTTCTCTTCTTTTTCTTTAATCAAATTATAATTATTTTCATCATTATTTATATTAAGTTTAAAATTCACTTTAATATCTATATTAAATTTTTCCTTAAAAACATTAATTAATAATTTATTAAATCTTTTATTTTTCAAAGTGTGTAAAGCTACTTCATTGTTAACATATATAGTTAAAACATCTTTTTCAAACTTCCACTCTAAACTGTTTAACCATGCCTTACTTGAAGATATTTTTGCTCTTATTATATATTTAATATTATTCCAATAATCTTTAATTATTTCTTCAATAGGCCTATTTATTTCATCATAAACAACATTAATATTGATACTATCAAAAACTTCTAAATTAGTAAAAAGCTTCTTTTTCAACTCATTTAAAGATTCATAATGTACTATGTCATTTGATAATAAAGTAATTTTAATACTTTTTTCTTCTTTATTAACAAGAACTTTTTTTATAGCTAGCTTTTTTAAGCTATTTTCTTCAATACTTATATTTAAGGAGTCTAAAATATTATTCAATCTAGTGCTATTTTCCATACTATAACTAAATCCCCCTTTATCTTTGGGATAATTCTTTTACACCTTCTATTGTACTAATTTCTTTAACTAATTTAATTCCATCCTTCTTATCTTTTAATCTTATTAACAAATCTATAGCAGCTTCACTTTTTTTATCGTTTGTTTGTAATTCTATACTTTCAATAGTAGCTCCCATACTTCCTGTAATTATTCCTAATTTTCCTAACTGTCCAGGCTTATTTATTGTAATTACTTTCAATTTAATATAGTTTCTTCTAGATTTTATATTTCTTTCAATTTTTGTAAATACCATTAATGTAATAAATATTAGAAAAGTTGTAGTTATTGCACCAAAGTAAAAACCAGCACCTACAGCTAAACCAACACAAGCTACTGCCCATAAACTTGCTGCTGTAGTTAAACCTTTTACTGTATCTCCTTCTTTTATTATAGTACCGGCACCTAAAAAGCCTATACCACTTATAACTTGAGCAGATAGCCTAGCAGGGTCTAAATTTGTATCATATTTATATAATTCAAATATATGAGTTCCTACTAACATAACTAAAGTTGAACCGACACAAACTAAAATATGTGTTCTAAAACCTGCAGGTCTTTTGATGCTCTCTCGTTCAATTCCTATAATTCCTGACAGAAAAATTGAAAGAACTAATCTTAAAATTATTTGAGGTAAATCAACCATTATAAACACCCATTTCTCAAATCTTAGTTATCTATCATTTTTACTATATCCCAATACATTTTTAGTCTCTCAGTAAATCCTTTAAATAATCCTAATTTTTCTTCTTTCATTATATGGGTTAAATTAGGCAATATTACTTCTTTATATTTTATATTATTTTTATTAACGTATTTTGTTATTGCTAATTCAACTCCATAACGTGTGACATCTAGATTTGATATTTGCTCTATAACATCTCTTTTAATAGCTCTTTGCCCTGAAAGGAAAGGTGTAATCTTTTGGGCTAAATCAGTTACTTTTCTACCGGAATCAAAAACTCCTATAGACATTTGATAATTATCACTTATTACAGGTTTTAATAAATCCATTATATGTTTAGGCTTAAGGTTTACTAAATCTGCATCTAAAAATAAAATAATATCTCCGTTAGAACGATTGATTCCCCGTTTTATTGCCCCTCCCTTACCAATGTTCTCACTTAATTCTAATACTTCAGCGTCTAATCCTTTCGCTATATTAGCTGTATTGTCCTTTGAACCATCACTAATTACAACAATATTATCAATAATATCTACCTTCGAAACGGTTTTAATAACTTCTCCTATGGTTTTTTCCTCATTAAATGCTGGTATTACGGCGGTTATATAATACATGTTAATCCCCCTTACAACCTACAATTTTTCAATTTCACTAATTAGTTCTTTAAGTAACTTTTCTTCTTTTACTTTTTTAATTACCTTTCCCTTTTTAAAAATAATACCCTCGTTTTTTCCTCCAGCTATACCAATATCTGCTTCTTTCGCCTCTCCAGGTCCATTAACAGCACAACCCATTATGGCCACCTTTAAAGGTTTTTTAATACCCATTAATTTTTCCTCTGCTTTATTTACTAATTTTATAAGATCTATTTTAGTTCTGCCACATGTAGGACAAGAAATTATTTCTATGTTATCATTAAGTAAATTTAAAGATCTCAAAATTTGTTTTCCTACTTTTACTTCATCAACAGGGTCCCCAGTAAGGGATACTCTAATAGTATCACCAATCCCTAGTAGTAATAAGCTTCCTATACCTACTGATGATTTAATTGTACCACTCCAAATACTACCAGCTTCTGTTATTCCTAGATGCAGAGGATAACCAACTAATTTTGATATCTTATCATAAGCATTAAAAGTTAATTTTACATCTGAAGCCTTTAAAGAAATCACAATATCATGAAAATTCATAGCTTCTAAAATACGTATATGTGATAGCGCACTCTCCACCATAGAATCTACATTAACTCCTCCATACTTCTCTAAATACTCGTTACTTATAGACCCTGCATTAACTCCAATTCTAATTGGAATGTTATAATCCTTTGCTACTTTTACAACTTCTTTTACTTTATCCTTACTTCCTATATTTCCAGGATTAATTCTTAAACCATCGACTCCATTTTTAACAGATTCTATTGCTAACTTATAATCAAAATGTATATCAGAAATAAGAGGTATATCAATATCCTTCTTTATCTCTTTAATTGCTTTAGCTGCTTTCATATTAGGAACTGCTACCCTTACTATATCACAACCTACATCTTCTAGTTTCTTTATTTGTGCAATTGTTTCGTTTATATTCTCAGTATTTGTATTTGTCATTGACTGTACACTAACAGGATACTTACTTCCTATTCCAACTTTTCCATAGTGAAAATTTTTAGTCTCTCTTCTCATTATAACACCTACCTAAAATACGTTAAGTTGAGTTAAATCTTTATACGTTACAACTACCATTAATAATAATAAAAATACAAAACCTATAAAATGTATTAATCCTTCCTTTTCTGGATTAATAGGTTTACCTCTAACTAATTCTGTTAACGCAAATAATAGTCTACTACCATCTAATGCAGGTATAGGTAATAAATTGAAAAAACCTAGATTTACACTTATCAAGCCTATAAAACTAAACAAGTTTAATAAACCATATTGAGCAGCTTTACCTATCATATGAACAACTCTCACAGGTCCACCTACTTCTGCACTACTAAAGTTTCCTACAAACAATGACTTAAAGAAGTTAATCATGGCACCTAGAATTAATCCAAGACTTCTAAAACCACCCTTTATTGCCATTGTTACAGATTTCTTTGTTTTTGAATGTATACCTATTTCATACCTATTATCTTTCTCGATATATTGTGGTTTTACATTAAATTCTTTCTTTATTTCATTTCTTAATACTGTTACATTTATACTACCACTTTTATTTTTATTAATTTCATTGACAACTGATTCCCAACTTTCAGTTTCTTTGCCGTTAATTTTAATAATTTGATCTCCTGCTCTTAATCCTGACTTATAAGCTGGTTTTTCTGGTATGACCTTTTCTATTGTGGTAGTAGGAACTCCCAATGAATAAGATACAAAAAAGAATATAATCAGTGCTAATAAAAAATTCATAAACGCACCTGCAGCTAAGACTGCCATTCTAGCTAGTGGTGGTTTATTGCTAAAACTTCTTACATCATCCGACTTTTCGTCTTCACCTTCCATTTTCACATATCCACCTATGGGTATTAATCTTAAAGAGTATTCAGTCTCGCCTTTTTTGAAGTTTGTTAATCTAGGTCCCATTCCTATTGCAAATTCGTGTACTTTTATACCAACAAGTTTAGCCACTGCAAAATGTCCAAATTCATGAACCAAAACTACTAAAAAAAACGCAAAAATTGCTGCTATTGCTGTAGTCAAAATATTCACCCCTATTATACAAGTTTTGATTTTATTATACTACGTGCCCATTTATCACTTTCTATTATATCATCTATAGTAGGTTTTTTTATATTCTTATGTTTATTAAGTGTTTTTTCAATTAAATTTGGTATATCCATAATTTTTATTTTATGGTTAAGAAAATATTCAACGGCTACTTCATTAGCTGCATTTAATACCGCTGGCATAGTACCACCTTCTTTTATTGAGTTTAACGCTAAATTCAAACAAGGAAAAGTATTATAATCAGGTGATTGAAAAGTAAGCTTTCCTAGTTCAACTAAGTCTAAACTCTTCAGATTATTCTTTAGCCTTTTTGGATGGGTTAAAGCATATTGTATAGGTATTCTCATATCAGAATTTCCTAATTGTGCTATAATATTTCCGTCTATAAACTCTACCATAGAATGAATAATGCTTTGCGGGTGTACTACTACATCTATTTTTTCAATACTCATATCAAACAACCATCTAGCTTCAATTACCTCTAACCCTTTATTCATAAGAGTTGCTGAATCAATTGATATTTTACTCCCCATATCCCAGTTTGGATGTTTTAAAGCATCTTTAGGGGTAACCGTCTTTAAATATTTTTTTTCTCTATTTAAAAAAGGACCTCCTGAAGCAGTTAGAATTAATTTTTTAACTTCATTTGGACGTCCACTTCTTAAAGATTGAAATATTGCTGAATGTTCACTATCTACAGGAATAATATCCACATCATTTTCTTTAGCTTTTTGCATTACTATAGAACCAGCTGTTACTAAAGTCTCCTTATTAGCTAAAGCTATCGTCTTTTTCGATTCTATTGCTGCTAAGGTTGGTTTTAACCCAATCATTCCTACGACAGAAGTTAATAATATATCAGTAGTTTCTTCTTTAGCTAATTCTATCATACCTTCCATCCCTGCTAAAACGTTTATGTCCTTGTTATTTAAGCGCTTTTTAAGTATTTTAGCCTTCTCTTTATCTGCTAGACAGACAATTTTAGGTTTAAATTCTAATGCTTGCTTTTCTATTAAATCTATATTTCTATTAGCAGAAAGTCCAACTACATTATATTCATTACTATTTCTAATAACATCTAAGGCTTGTGTTCCAATAGAGCCTGTTGATCCTAAAATACTAATATTTTTCAAATAATCACTCCTTACCTAAATAAAAATCTCTATATAATAATATATAAAAGGAGATATAAATATTATACTATCAAATCTATCAAGTACGCCACCGTGTCCAGGCATTATATTACCAAAATCCTTTATACCAACTGTCCGTTTTATTTTAGATGCTGCTAAATCTCCTATTTGTGACAATATTGAACCTAAAATACTTAAAACACTTAAAAGTATTAAATTTGGTATATTAAATACTTTTAAATATATTAAAGTTAGTATAAAACTACCTATAACTCCACCTATTGCTCCTTCTATTGTTTTTTTAGGACTTAATCTTGGACAAAGTTTTCTTTTTCCAAATAATTGCCCAAAAAAATAAGCAAAAGTATCTGTAGCCCATGCTATTATAAAAACTAACCAAATTAAGGGACTTCCTTCTAAAAAATTAATATGAAAAAGAAAAACAGATACATATATAGTCCCTAAAAGAGCGAAAGCAATATTTGTTGGCTTGATCTTATTACTTACTACCATCATTATCAATAATGCTAAAGTATATATTATGATAAACTTTTGAATATAATTATACTTTTCGAATATGCTTATTATAAATAAACTTATGGGTAGTAAATATGTAAGAAATTTCAACGCTTTTATATCCGCTACTTTTGTAGCATTATTAAACTCATACAAACCTATTAAAGTAACTACTAATATTGAAGCCTTAAATAAGAGTCCTCCTATACTTACTATGCTAAGCAACAATATAACACCAATAACTGCACTAATTATCCTCTTTTTCATCTTAACACCACCCATTAGAGACCGCCAAACCTTCTATTCCTTTGTTGATACTCAATTAAAGCTTTATATAAGTTTTTCTTTTTAAAATCTGGCCAATTAACATCTGTAAAATAAAATTCTGTATATGCCAATTGATATATTAAAAAATTACTTATCCTTAGTTCACCACTGGTTCTAATTAGTAAATCTGGGTCTGGCTGACCTTTTGTATAAAGATAATCACTTATCAAGTTCTCATCTATTTCTTCTATTGATATGTTTCCCTTATTTAAGTCTTTTATAATATGTTTTAAACTAAGAGCTATTTCTTTTCTGCCTCCATAGTTTAAAGCTATATTTAAAGTTAATTTATTATTATTCTTTGTCTTTCTTAAAGCTTTCTTTATTTCATTTTGTACATTAACTTCAAGTGCATCAATTTCTCCTAACACATTTATTTTAACATTATTTTTATGTAATGTTTCAAGTTCTTTATTTAAAAACTCTATTAAAAGACTCATTAGATAATTGACTTCATCCTTAGGTCTGTTCCAATTTTCAGTAGAGAATGCATAAATCGTTAAAAAATCTATGCCTATATTCCCACATTCTTCTACTAATTCTCTAACTCTTTTTACACCTTCTCTATGTCCTGCAGATCTAGGTAATAATTTTTTCTTTGCCCACCGACCATTACCATCCATTATAATTGCTATATGCTTAGGCAAATTATCATGATTTAATTTTTTCTTTAAGTTATTTATGCTTTTGTTTATTGAAATCATTTTTATACCTCCACCACTACAGTCACTAAAAACCCCTTCTAGCTATTAGAAGGGGATTAAAAATAACCTGCTAAAACTATTAATTTATTACATCTTTCAGTAATCTTTAAAATACGTAGCTCTGATAAATCCTTCGTAAATTTGGAATTTAATCCATGGGTTTTTACAATTTCAATTTCTTCTTTAGTATCTAATAATTTAAGTCCCTCGTCTAAGTAATAACCGTACAAATTGGTATAATCCAATTTAAACCTCCATTAACTCTTCTTCCTTTTTCTCGGTTAGCTTATCTATTTCTTTAATATATTTATCTGTAAGATTTTGTACTTCTTCTTCTGATTTCCTTAAATCATCTTCAGTTAATTCGCCATTTTTCTCCATTTTCTTTAATTCGTCATTAGCCTCTCTTCTTTCATTTCTTATAGCTATTTTTGCATTTTCAGTTGTCTTACTAATGATCTTAATAAGATCTTTTCTTCTTTCTTCTGTTAATTGTGGTATAGTTAATCTCACTATCTTACCATCATTAGCAGGATTTAATCCTAAATCTGACTTTAAGATAGCCTTTTCTATTTCAGGTAAAGCATTTGCATCATATGGATGTATAACTAACTGTCTTGGTTCTGGTACAGAGATATTTGAAATTTGTTTTAATGGAGTCAAAGTACCATAATAATCAACTTTTATTCTGTCTAACATAGATGGATTTGCTCTTCCTGCTCTTATTGTAGCTAATTCTCCTTTGAAAGCTTTAACTGTTTTTTTCATTTTACCTTCAGCGTTCTTATGAACATCTAAATACATTTCTATTCCTCCTTCAACTGAGTTCCCATTTTTTCACCTAGCACTACTTTAACAATGTTTTCAGTTTTTTCTATACCAAAAACAATAATAGGTATTTTGTTATCCATACATAAAGAAGCAGCCGTTGAATCCATAACGCCTAATCCTAGATTTAAAATCTCTTTGTAATTTAATTTTTCTAACTTTTGCGCATTTGGGTTCTCTTGAGGGTCAGAATCATAAACCCCGTCAACACCCTTCTTAGCTAATAAAATCACATCTGCTTCTATTTCAGCCGCTCTTAGTGCTGCTGTGGTATCTGTGGAGAAATACGGATTACCTGTACCTGCAGCAAAGATAACAACTCTTTCCTTTTCTAAATGTCTAACCGCTTTTCTTCTTATATAAGGTTCTGCAATCTGTCTCATTTCTATAGCTGTTTGAACCCTAGTTAGAATACCTAAATTCTCAAGGGCATCTTGCATAGCTAGAGCATTAATTACTGTAGCTAACATTCCCATATAGTCTGCAGTAGTACGGTCCATTCCTTTGCTAGTTCTACCTCTCCAGAAGTTTCCTCCTCCTACTACAATAGCTACTTGAACTCCTAGTTCATGTAATTTTTTTATTTCTTTAGCAGTTTCATAAATAGTATCCTCATCAATTCCAAAACCTTGTTTGCCCTTTAAAGCCTCTCCACTTAACTTTAAGACTACTCGCTTATATATAGGCTTACTCATTTAAACACTCCTAGCATATTATATTCTATATAGACAGTAAAATTCCTTTATTAATAAACATAACTTTTATTTAAATGGAGAACACTCAGTGTTCTCCATTTATATAGCCTACTTATTCATTTGCTTAGCAACTTCTTCAGCAAAGTTTTCTTCTTTCTTTTCAACACCTTCGCCTACTTCATATCTTTCAAATCTTCTTATTACTATATTTTCTCCAAGCTTAGCTATCTTTTCTTTTAATAATTCTTTAACTTCTACATCAGGATCTTTAATAAAAGGCTGATCTAATAAACAAATTTCTTTAAAATGCTTGTCTATTCTTCCCTCTACCATTTTTTCAACTATATGCTCTGGTTTACCTTCATTTAAAGCTTGTTCTTTTAATATTTGTTTTTCTTTCTCTACTACAGAACTTGGTACTTCTTCTCTAGATACGTACTTAGGATTTTGTGCTGCTACTTGCATTGCTATATCTTTTGCAAACTGTTTGAATTCATCATTTTTAGCAACAAAATCAGTTTCACTGTTAATTTCAACTAATACGCCAATTCTTCCTCCATGTATGTAGGATTCTATGATTCCTTCTGCTGCTACTCTACCAGCCTTTTTAGCTGCTTTTGATAAACCTTTCTTTCTTAAATATTCAACTGCCTCTTCTATATTACCATCTGTTTCTACTAAAGCTTTTTTACAATCAAGCATACCTGCACCAGTTTCTTCTCTTAATTCTTTTACCATTGCTGCTGTTATCGCCATATTTATCCCTCCAATATTATTTTTATATAATTTTAGTAAATTATACTATCTTTTTTAACATTTGATAAATTTAAAAATTGGTAAGAGTAGTAAGGGAAAGTCCTCCCTTATAACCCTTACCAATAAGCTTATATTTTATTCTTCTACCTGTTCGCCTTGTTTACCTTCTAAAACTGCATTAGCCATTGTTTCTGTTAAAAGCTTTACAGCTCTAATAGCATCATCATTTCCTGGAATAATATAATCTATTTCGTCAGGATCACAATTTGTGTCAACAATTCCTATTACAGGTATTCCTAATATTTCAGCTTCTTTAACAGCTATTCTCTCTTTTCTAGGATCTACCACAAATAAAGCATCAGGTATTCCTTTCATGTCCTTAATTCCGCCTAAGAATTTTTCAAGCTTTTCTTCTTCTCTATTCAATTCTAAGACTTCTTTCTTAGGTAATACATCAAAAGTTCCATCTTCAGCCATTTTCTTAAGATCATGCAACCTTTTGATTCTTCTTCTTATAGTCTTGTAGTTAGTTAACATACCACCTAACCATCTTTGACTTACATGATGCATTCCACATCTTGTTGCATTCTCCTTAATAGATTCTTGAGCTTGCTTCTTAGTTCCTACAAAAAGAATCTCTCCTCCATTTGCAGAAATTTCCTTAACAACCTCATATGCATCTTCAACCATTTTCACAGTCTTTTGTAAATCTATAATATAGATTCCATTTCTCTCTGTGAAAATGTAGTCAGCCATTTTTGGATTCCATCTTCTAGTTTGATGTCCAAAATGTACACCTGCTTCTAATAACTGTTTCATAGTAATAACTGACATTACATTCACCTCCTATGTTTTTTACCACCACTTAAGTCATCTTTTCAAAGGACCCTTTAGGCACATCTTTGAAAATCATCAAGTGTGAGTTTTTCACCTTAAGTAGTATACCATACCTTTTTTAGTTTGGCAACATTTTTTAAAAATTATTTATTCATTTTATTTAATTCATCCATTAATTTTTCATTTAATATCTTAATATATGTCCCTTTCATGCCTAAAGACCTAGATTCAATTACTCCAGCACTTTCAAACTTTCTTAGTGCGTTTACTATTACTGATCTTGTTATTCCAACTCTGTCAGCTATTTTACTTGCTACTAGCAATCCTTCATCGCCATCTAATTCATTAAAAATATGTTCTACTGCTTCTAATTCTGAAAAAGATAACGTTCCTATAGCCATTTGTACTATAGTTTTCTTTCTAGCTTCTTCTTCTATTTCCTCATTCTTCGCTCTTAAAATCTCCATTCCAACTATAGTAGCACTATATTCTGCTAATACTAAATCTTCTTCAGTAAATTCTCTCCCAAATCTTGCTAATACTAAAGTCCCTAATCTTCCACTTGCACTAAGTATTGGTATTACAGTTGCAATTTTATTTGGATAATCACATTTAGTTACTCTATCGAATACGCAATCAGTAGTTTCGTGTATATTTTCTTGAGTCTCATTAATTTTTAATAACTCATCATTATATTCTTTAGGGAATCTTCTCTCTTCAACTACTTCACTTTCAATTATACTACATTCAAATCCGGTTGATAAATTAAACCCTAATACTCTACCTCTTCTACTAGCTATATATACATTTGCTTCTAATATTTCACTTAAAGTATCACTTATTTCTTTAAACGATACTGGTTTTGAACCTGATTCTTGAAGTATCTTATTTAATTTTCTTGTTTTTGTTAATAAACTTTCGCCCATTATTATCCTCCTCTATAGTATGTACTTAGACAGATCTTTTTGATTTGCCTTTTCACCTAATCTATCATTTACATATTTTTTTGTGATTACTATTTCTTGCATTCCAATTTCTGGTGCTTCAAATGAAACTTCTTCTAGTAATTCCTCTAAAATTGTATGCAATCTTCTTGCTCCTATATTTTCAGATTGTTCGTTTATAATATAAGCAGTTTGTGCTATTTCCTTTATAGCATCTTCTTTGAATTTTAAATCAATTCCCTCTGTATTTAACAATAATTTATATTGTTTTATTAAAGCATTCTGAGGTTTCACTAAAATCTCTTCAAAATTTTCTTTAGTCAAACTATCTAATTCAACCCTTATAGGAAATCTACCCTGAATTTCCGGGATTAAATCACTTATTTTAGCAACGTGGAATGCTCCTGCTGCTATAAATAATATATGATCTGTTTTCACAGGTCCATGTTTTGTTACAATAGTGCTTCCTTCAATAATAGGTAGTATATCCCTCTGAACACCTTCTCTTGAAACATCTGGACCACCCTTATTGCCTCTATCACATATTTTATCTATCTCATCAATAAACACTATACCATTATTCTCAACTTTTTTTATTGCTATTTCTTTTATCCTATCCATATCAACAAGTTTCTGTGCTTCTTGTGATGCAAGGATTTTTCTAGCTTCTTTAATTTTCATTTTCCTTTTTTTCTTTTGTTTCGGAATTATTCCACCTAAGACATCACTCATATTAATGTTAAATTCTTCTAATCCTGCGCCACTAAACATTTCCATTGTAGAATTATTATTTTGTTCCACTTCAATTTCTATAGTTTCTTCTTCTAACTCACCATTTTTTAATTTATTTCTTATCTCAGTTCTTCTATACTTAATATCATCAGACTTATCCTCATTTTCATCTTTCTCAGAATCTACATTAGCACTATTTCCAAAAAAGGCTTCTAAAGGATTTGGATAGTTATTTTTCTTTTTAGATGGTACTAAAATTTCCACTATTCTTTTATCAGCCAATTTTTCAGCTCTGTCATATACTTTGTTAATCTTTTCATTTTTAACCATTCTTATAGAAGTTTCCACTAAATCCCTAATCATAGACTCTACATCTCTTCCAACATAGCCAACCTCAGTAAATTTAGTCGCTTCAACCTTTACAAATGGAGCTTTCACAAGTTTTGCTAATCTTCTGGCAATTTCAGTTTTTCCAACCCCTGTTGGGCCCATCATAATTATATTTTTAGGTTTAACTTCCTCTTGAAACTCTTTGTCTAATTTATTTCTTCTGTATCTATTTCTTAAGGCTATAGCTACTGATTTCTTAGCTTTCTTCTGACCAATAATATATTTATCTAGCTGTTTTACTATCTCTCTTGGTGTCAATTCCTTCACTTAGAACACCTCCTTTAAAGTTCTTCAACGGTTATATTATTATTTGTAAATACACAAATTGATGAAGCTATAGATAATGATTCTTTTACTATATCTCTAATTTCTAAATCTGAGTGTTTTATTAAAGCTTTTCCTGCTGCAAAAGCATAACTTCCACCTGAGCCTATTGCTGCTATTCCTTCATCTGGTTCTATTACTTCTCCATTTCCAGAAATCACAAGTAAATTTTCTTTATCTCCTGCAATCAACATAGCTTCTAGTTTCCTTAATACTTTATCTCTTCTCCACTCTTTTGCTAACTCAACTGAAGATCTTTTTAAATTGCCGCTGAATTGCTCTAATTTTTCTTCTAGTTTTTCGGATAATGTCACAGCATCAGCTACTGACCCTGCAAATCCAACAACTACCTCATTGTTATATAGTTTCCTTACCTTTTTTGCAGTATGTTTCATAACAGTCTTATTCCCCATTGTAACTTGTCCGTCACCTGCTATTGCTATCTTACTACCTCTTTTAACAGCTATTATAGTTGTACCTTTTAACATATTTTCAACTCCTATCCTCAAAACAACAGAAATAATATCATATTTTTAACAAACATTCAACTAATTTCGACAACTTTATAATTATTTAACATAATTTATTTTTCTGCGTCAATTTTTTTACCACAGTTAGTACATTTTAAATAACTTCCTTTTTTGGGAGTCTTTTTAACCATGAAACTATTACATTCAGGACATTTTTTCTCAACTGGTTTATCCCAAGAAATAAAATCACAATCTGGATAATTACTACATCCATAAAACTTTCTTCCCTTTTTTGATCGTCTCTGAATTACGTCACCATCTTTACATTTTGGACATTTAACCCCTACTTCTTTTAAAATTGGTTTTGTATTTTTACAATCAGGATAACCAGGACATGCTAAAAACTTTCCGTATCTACCGTGCTTTATTACCATATTTCTTCCACACTTTTCACATATTACATCAGTTTCTTCATCTTTTATTTCTATTTCCTTCATTTCTTTTTCTGCTGCTTCTAAAACTAGTTTAAAGTCTTCATAGAAATCTTTAATTACTTTTTTCCATTTTAAGTTACCTTCTTCTATTTTATCAAGGTTTTCTTCCATCTCAGCAGTAAACTTCTTATTTACTATGTTAGTAAAATGTTCTTCTAATATTTCTGTAACTAAAATTCCTAGATCCGTAGGTACAAAATATTTATTTTCTATATTTACGTATCCTCTGCTTAATATTGTACTTATTGTAGGTGCATACGTACTTGGTCTACCTATACCTAGTTCTTCTAACGTTTTTACTAAGGATGCCTCTGAATATCTTGCTGGAGGCTTAGTAAAGTGTTGTTTAGGATCTATTTTAGTTAAATCTAGCTTCTCATTCTCTTTAAGATCAGGTATATCGATCTTATCTTTTTTATTACCCGTATCATACACTTTTAAAAATCCATCGAATTTTATTTTTGAACCACTAGCTTTAAAGATATAATCATTACAATTAATCCTTACAGATAAGGTATCAAAAATTGCTGGTTTCATTTGACTTGCTACAAACCTTTTCCATATTAGTTGATAAAGTTTGTATTGGTCTTTTGTTAAAGATTTTTTTAAATAATTAGGTGTATTAAATACAGATGTTGGTCTTATTGCTTCGTGGGCATCTTGTATATCTTTTTTCTTCCCTTTTCGTTTTTTACCTGAATAATACTTTTCTCCATATTCCTTTAAAATAAAATCCTTAGATTGACTAAGAGCTTCATTAGATATTCTTATTGAATCAGTTCTTATATATGTAATAAGACCTGTTGTTCCTTTTCCTTTTATATCAATTCCTTCATATAGTTGTTGAGCTATACGCATCGTTTTCTTTGTTGAAAAACCTATCTTTTTCGATGCTTCCTGTTGTAAGCTACTAGTAGTAAAAGGCGAATAAGGATTTCTTCTTTTAGTTCCTCTTTTAACTTTATTAACTATAAAGGTTCCTTTTTCTATATTCTTTATTATTTCGTTAACTTCATCTTCATTATTTATTTCTATTTTCTTATTTTTATTATTAATTTTCTTACCATAGAACGAAGCTTCAAAATCTTTTCCATTCTTATTTAAAAATAAATTTATAGACCAATATTCCTTAGGCTCAAATTTTTTTATTTCTTTTTCCCTATCACAAATAAGTTTTGTTACTACAGATTGAACTCTACCAGCACTTAATCCTTTTCTTACCTTTCTCCATAATAAAGGACTAATTTTATATCCTACAAGTCTATCAAGAATCCTTCTTGCCTGTTGAGCATCTACTAACTTCATATCTATATCTCTTGGATTCTTTATGGCCTTTTGTATAGCAGATTTAGTAATTTCATTAAATTCTATTCTATTTTTACCCGTTTTATCTAATCCTAAAGCAGTCGCTAAATGCCAGGAAATAGCTTCACCTTCTCTATCGGGGTCAGTTGCTAAGTATATTTCGTCTACTTTTTTAGCTTCTTTTTTTAGTTCACTCAGTACAGGACCTTTACCTCTTATAGTAATATATCTTGGATTGAAATTATCTTCAATATCTATTCCTAATTTGCTTTTAGGTAAATCTCTAACATGTCCTACCGAAGCCTTTATTTTATATTTTTTTCCTAGAAATTTTCCTATAGTTTTTGCCTTTGCCGGTGATTCAACGATAACCAAAGATTTTGCCAAAATAAAGCACCTCCGAATTTCATAATGTAAATTATTATATCAAATTCATTAAATGTAGTCCATTTTTAATGAAAATATTTTTCCATTTGTTTCATTTATTAAACCCTTTAGTTTTAGTATTTTAATAATACTACATAATTCATTAATATTTATCCCTGTATTATAAGATATCATATCATATTGAATTGGTCCATTAATTATACAATTTATTACTTTAAGTTCTTTTTCACTTAAAGTATTTGAATTTATTTTCCCCTTAGTTAATATATTATATCTTTCTTTTAATGTATTTATTTCTTCTATAACGTCATATATATTTGTTGTTAATTTTGCCCCATCCTTTATTAATTTATTAGTGCCTATACTATTAGGACTATTTACGTTTCCTGGTAATGAAAAAACTTCTCTTCCCTGTTCTAAAGCATAATTTACTGTAATCAAAGTACCGCTTCTTAAAGCAGCTTCTATAACCAAAACACCTAATGATAATCCACTTATAATTCTATTTCTTTTAGGGAAATTTCTCGCTATCGGTTGAGTACCTAAAGGAAACTCTGAGACAATAGTACCATTTTCTGATATTTTTTTATACAATTTATTATTACATTTAGGATATATAATATCAACACCTGAGCCTAAAACTGCAATAGTTTTTCCCCTATTATGTAAAGCTCCAATGTGAGCAAAGGTGTCTATACCTTTTGCCATTCCACTTACAATACTAACCCCTAACTTTGACAATTCCTTTGCAAATTTTTCAGCATGAAACATTCCATATTTTGTTGCTTTTCTAGATCCTATAATACTTACTGTAGGGTTGTTTTTCTCTATTAACTTACCTTTAATATACAAAACTTTAGGTGGCATATATATTTTTTTTAACAAATCAGGATATGTATCATCTAGTATTGTAATTATTTTTACATTAAACTTCTTATTTTTTTCAATAAAGTTTTCAAAATACGTTTTATTTCTCTTTGCTATAATTTCTTCTTTTAATTTATTATTAATACATTTTAATTTTTTTAGATCATTAACAGATATCTTCCAAAGCATAGATAAATTTCTAATATTATTAGATATATTGTACATATCTTTACATTCTATTTTACTCAAACTACTTAACCATATTAATACATCTCTTTCTTTCAACTAGTTTCACTTCCTAAGTTTATTTTTCACTAATATATATAGATATTATAGTCTTAAGTTTATTATTTTAGACACAAAAATATACAGATAAATAATTTAAAAATTGCCTGGGTAATAGTCAAATAGCGACATTCAGCTGAACACAGCTAATATTTTGTAGTTTTTTATATAGAAATGTAACATTATGTATATTTATTATATTAATCCTTATAATAACATTATGATACATTTTATTATTTATGGTCTTAGTGGCCTTTTATTAGAAATACTTTGGACTGGTTTATCTTCATTGATTTCTGGTGATTTTGCATTGACGGGTCATACTTATATTTGGATGTTTTTCATATATGGACTGGCTATTTTTTTTGAATCAATACATGACAAAATAAGGAGGTATAATTTTTTAATAAGAGGTTTTATATGGGTGTTTTTGATTTATTTAATAGAATTTACATCAGGCTTTATTCTAGACATTTTAATAGGATATTGCCCATGGGATTATAAAAAATCTACAAGTCTTACCTTTTTCGGTTATATTAGATTAGATTATTTTCCTGCTTGGTTTGTTGTAGGTCTAATATTTGAAAGATATCATGATTTTTTAGATAATAAAATAATGATAAAATAGTAATAAAAATAATTTATTACTATTTTATCATTATCAAATTTTAAATCATTGAAAGTTGTTTGTCATCATCTAAAATATTTTTTAGAAAACTAAGTCTATGTATCTTTGACGGTCCCTTTTTCTTTAAAGCTTTAATATGTTCCTTAGTACCATATCCTTTATGCTTTTCTAAACCATATCCTTTAAATTCCTTTGACCATTCCTTACATAACCTATCTCTATACACCTTAGCTATTATAGATGCTGCTGCAATTCCGTGGCTTTTAGAGTCTCCTTTTATAATGTTCTTTTGAGGAATTTTAATGTCAATTTTTTCAGCATCGATTAAAACAAAGTCCGGTTTTATCAAGTCACCATTTTTATCGCTCAAATTATTAATTGCTTTTTTCATTGCTTTGTGAGTGCTCCTTTTAATGTTAATCTCATCTATTTCTTTTGAATCCACACTCCCAATTCCAATGGCTACAGCTTTAGAATATATAATATCATAAAGCTTATCTCTTTTTTTTGCTGTGAGCTTTTTAGAGTCGTTTATACCTTCTATAAATAGATCTTTAGGCATAACCACTGCAGAAGCTACTACATCCCCTGCTAGGCACCCTCTACCGACCTCATCGACACATGCTATATAATTATATCCTTCTTTCCACAATTCTTTTTCTATAGTTAACACTTTTAAACCTCCACTATGTCTTTTGGTAACTCTAAAGTAATCTTTCCTATTTTTCCTTTTCTATACTCATCTATAATTAATTTGGTAACTCTTGTATAATCTATTTCGCCACCTTTAATAATACAACCTCTTTTTATAGCGATACTATTCAATACCTCTAAAGGTTTTTCTTCTTCTTCAATAACTATATTATATCTATCTATTAAAAGTTTAGGTGATTTTTTTATAATATTTTCTACTAGTTTAAGTCCTAAAGTTTCAATGTCAACTATATCGTCCTTTATTGCCCCTGTAAAAGCTAGATTATAAGAAACTGTTTTACTATCTAATTTAGGCCATAAAATTCCAGGTGTATCTAATAATTCAATATTACCTTTAAGCTTTATCCACTGTTTACCTTTAGTTACTCCTGGTTTATTTCCAGTCTTAGCACTTCTTTTTCCTGTTAATGCGTTTATAACAGTCGATTTACCTACATTTGGTACACCTACTATCATAGCCCTTATGGGTTTATTTTTTATTCCCTTTTTTATTAATCTATCATTTCTATTTTTCATTAGTTTATTTGTAATATTAAATAGATTTTTAATACCTGAACCTGTTACTCCATTTACTAAAACCGCCGGTATGTTTTTTTTATTAAAATATTCTAGCCATTCATTATTTCCAGCTTCACTACTTAAATCACTTTTATTTAAAATTACTATTCTCGGCTTCTGTCCTGTGATTTTGTCAATATCAGGATTTTTACTACTTATCGGTATTCTAGAATCTAAAATTTCAAATACCACATCTACTAACTTTAAGTTCTTTTGCAATAATTCTTTAGTTTTTTTCATATGTCCTGGATACCAATTTACTTTCATCTTAACACCACCAATATTTAATAAAAATATTTTCCTATATATAATAAATTGGGACTGTATACAGTCCCAATAAATTAATAGTTTTTCTTTTCTTTTATTCTTGCACCTTTTCCTGTTCTTCCTCTTAAGTAGTTAAGTCTAGCTCTTCTTACTTTACCTTGTCTAGTTACAACTACCTTCTCAATCTTAGGTGAGTGTAGTGGGAAAGTTCTTTCTACTCCTACACCATATGATATTCTTCTTACTGAGAAAGTTGCTCTTGAGCTTTTTCCTTGCTTTTTCATTACAGTACCTTCAAATACCTGGATTCTTTCTCTATTACCTTCTTTGATGTGATAATGTACTTGTACAGTATCTCCAGGATTAATTTCTGGCAAATCATTTTTTAACTGTTCTTGTTCAAGCATTTTAATAATATTCATATTTTTTACCTCCCTTCTGCCTAGACGTTCTTACCTACTTAGATAGAGGACCGTCCGTGTTACCCAAATTATTATAGCATAAATTCCTTTTTAACACAACTTTTATTTACCAATTTCCTTTTTTATTTTTTCTAAAAGTTTATGCTCTTCTTTAGTCAGATTTTTTTTCTCTAACAAATCTGGTCTTATTTCATAAGTATTTTTTAGAGCTTCGTATTTTTTCCACTCTTTAATTTTTTTATGATTTCCACTTAATAAAACCTCTGGTACTGTCTTACCTTCATAAGTTCTAGGTCGTGTATATTGAGGATATTCTAATATACCTTCATAATGTGATTCATCCATATAAGCATTTTTAGAACTTAATACACCAGGTAATAATCTAACTGTAGAATCAATTACTACCATTGCAGGAAGTTCTCCTCCAGTCATAACAAAATCACCTATAGATACACAATCGGTAACATAATTATCTATTACTCTATTATCAATACCTTCATAATGACCACACAAAAAGATTAAATGGCTTTCTTTAGATAATTCTTGTGCCATAGATTGATTAAAAACCTTCCCCTTAGGAGTTAAATATATTACCCTTGAGTCTTTAGATTTAACATCCTCAATAGCTCTATGAATAGGCCCAGGTTTCATTACCATTCCAGGCCCCCCTCCAAAGGGATAATCATCCACTTTATTATGTTTATTGTTGGAGTAATCTCTTATATTTGTATAGTTAATATCAACTATATTATTATCAATTGCCCTACCTATAATACTTTCATTTAATACTCCATTAAACATCTCTGGAAATAAAGTTAATACATCTATTTTCATTCTATCATTCCTTCTAAAGGATCAATTATCATTTTACCTTCATTTATATTAACTTCCTTTATTATATGCTTTAATGCAGGTATTAAATATTCCTTCTCATTGTCCTTTATTATGTATACATCATTAGCACTTGAAGTTAAAATATCTTTGATAACTCCAATTTTTTTATTATCTGTATCATAAACCTTTAAACCCTTAATTTCAAAGAGAAAAAATGAATTTTCTGGCAAATCCACAACATCTTTTCTATCTACTAAAATATATTTACCTTTATATTTTAAAACTTCGTTTATGTTATCATATCCATTTATTTTAATTAATACATTATTTTTATTATTATATCTTACCTTTTCAGTTTTAAACTTTTCTTTTTCGCCTTGTATATAAAAATTTTCTAATTCATTAAATCTATCTAAATCATCTGTTAAAGGTAATACTTTAATCTCACCTTTAATACCATGGGTATTTATTATTTTACCAATTTTAATCTTTTCAACCATTTTACTCACCTCATTAAATGAGATATTAAACATTATTTCCTAAAGAAATTTCATTATACATATAGAAAAATAAAGGAATTAGTTTAACTAATTCCTTTATTATATAATTTCTACTACTACTCTCTTATTTTCTTTAATAGCTGCAGCTTTAACAACAGTTCTAATAGCCTTAGCTATTCTTCCTTGTTTACCTATTACTTTTCCCATATCATCTGGGGCTACCTTTAGTTCAATAATAACTGATTGAGTACCTTCAACTTCATTGACTTTAACTTCTTCTGGATTATCAACAAGTGCTTTCGCAATTGTTTCAACTAATTCACCCATTATTTCACCCCCTGAAAGCTAACTACGCTTTCTTAGATTCTTCAAATTTTTCAATAACACCATTTTTCTTGAAAAGTCCTAATACAGTATCAGTAGGCTTAGCTCCATTCTTTAACCATTTGATAGCTTTTTCATCATCTATTCTTATTTCCTTTTGCTCTGCAACAGGATTATAGAATCCTAATTCTTCGATGAATCTTCCATCTCTAGGTGAACGAGAATCTGCTACAACTATTCTATAAAAAGGTTTTTTCTTAGCACCCATTCTTTTTAATCTGATTTTTACTGACATTATTTCACCTCCTTTTAAAACTATAATTATTTAAAGAAAGGAAAATTCATTTTTCCTTTACCTTTCATGCTTTTTTCCATGCCTGAGAATTTCTTAATCATTTTTCTAGTTTCTTTAAATTGTTTTAATAATTTATTAACTTCTTGTATACTAGTACCACTACCCTCTGCTATTCTCTTTCTTCTGCTTCCTTTTATTATTGAAGGGTCATTTCTCTCTTTCTTTGTCATAGATTTTATAATAGCCTCTATATGAACAAGATCCTTATCATCAACATTTAAATTTTTTAACTGCTTAGAATTAACACCAGGAATCATTTCTAGTATTTGATTAAGTGGTCCCATATTTTTCATTTGTTCTAATTGATCTAAAAAGTCATCAAATGTAAACTGTGACGTTCTTAATTTTTTTTCTAATTCTTTAGCTTTCTTTTCATCAATATTAGCTTGAGCTTTCTCTATAAGACTTAAAACATCGCCCATACCTAATATTCGGGATGCCATTCTATCTGGATGAAATGCTTCTAATTCGTTCATTTTTTCACCCATACCTACAAATTTTATAGGTTTTTCGGTGACTGATCTGATTGATAAAGCAGCTCCACCTCTAGCATCTCCATCTAACTTAGTTAAAACTACACCATTTATTTCTAACTCATTATTAAATGTTTTAGCAACATTAACGGCATCTTGACCAGTCATAGCATCTACAACTAATAAAATTTCGTCTGGCGTTAGATTTGTTTTTATATCTTTAAGTTCATCCATTAAATCTTCATCTATATGAAGTCTACCTGCTGTATCTAGAATAACTACATCATTACCATTTTTCTTTGCATGTTCTATAGATGCTTTAGCGATATTTACTGGATTCTGTTTATCTCCCATTGAGAAAACTGGTAAATCTACTTGTTTCCCTACAACCTGTAGCTGTTTAATTGCAGCTGGTCTATAAACATCACATGCTACTAACAAAGGTCTTTTCCCTTTATCTTTAAGTAAAACTCCTAATTTTCCAGTCGTAGTAGTTTTACCTGCACCCTGCAAACCACACATCATTATAACTGTGGGTGTTGAAGAAAAATTTAATTTGCTTTCAGTCTCACCCATAAGGTTTGTTAATTCTTCATTAACTATCTTAATTACTTGTTGTCCTGGAGTTAAACTATCCATTACTTCATGGCCTATGGCTCTTTCTTTAACTTTTTTTATAAAGTTTTTAACAACACGAAAATTCACATCCGCTTCTAACAAAGCAAGTTTAACTTCCCTCATAGCAGCGTTAACGTCTTTTTCGTTTAATTTTCCTTTACCCTTTAACTTACTTAGTGAATTTTGAAGTTTTTCAGCTAAACTTTCAAAAACCATTTATTTAACCTCCTGACTGCTTTCCAATATATCTGAAATAATTTTTTCAATTTCTTTTACACTTTTTTGTAAATCTAGATGATTGCACTTTTCTATTTCTTTATTAATAACTTCAAGATGATTTAATATGCTCTTTACCTTAGCATTCTTTTGTTTGAATTTATCTACTAGTCTAAGTTTCTCTTCAAAATTATATAATTTCTTTTCAGCTCTTTTTAAAGTATCATAAACTCCTTGTCTACTTATTTTAAGTTGTTCTCCTATTTCACTAAGAGACAAATCGTGAATATAATATAATTCAATAGCAGAGCGCTGTTTTTTGCTTAACAATTTTCCGTAAAAATCAAACATGTATCCTATTTCTACTACTTTTTCAAACATTATTATCACCCTTTGTTAGGTGTAAAGTCATTTCCTTGACAGACTCATTCTATAACACAATTTCATACTTGTCAACTATTTATTCTGGAAAAAGTGCATCTACAAAATCATTAGGCTCAAAATCTTGTAAATCATTAATTCCTTCTCCTACTCCTACAAGCTTAACAGGAACTTTAAGTTCAGACTGAACAGCTAATACAACCCCACCTTTAGCTGTACCATCTAATTTTGTTAGAGCAATCCCTGTTATATCACATGCTTCTTTAAATAACTTTGCTTGTATCACTGCGTTTTGTCCTGTTGTGGCATCTACAACTAGCATAACTTCTTTTTTTGCTTCTGGGTATTCTCTTCCTACTATTCTAAAAATCTTATTTAATTCATTCATCAGGTTTTTTTTGTTATGAAGTCTTCCTGCTGTATCACAAATCAAAACATCAGCTTTTCTAGCCTTAGCTGCTTGAATACCATCAAATATTACTGCAGCTGGATCTGCTCCTTCATTATGGGATATTAAGTCTACCCCTGCTCTATTTGACCACTCATTTAATTGTTCTATAGCAGCTGCTCTAAATGTATCACCGGCAGCAATTAAAACTTTCTTTCCTTCTTTTTTTAATCTAGATGCTAATTTCCCTATTGTTGTTGTTTTCCCAACTCCATTAACTCCAACTACAAGCATAATAGATGGACTAGGTTCTATATTTAGTTCTTGACTACCTTCAACTTCAGTCAAAATTTCAACTAATTCTTCTTTTAGTAAACTTTTTATTTCCTTAGCCTCTGTGATCTTTTGTTCCTTCACCTTATCTTTAACATCATCAATTATCCTCATAGTAGTATTAACTCCAACATCTGCAGTAATTAAAACTTCTTCTATATCTTCAAATAGCTCTTCATCTATTTTAGTATAAGACTTTAATATATCATCAACTTTTTCTGTAATTCCTTTTCTTGTTTTTTCTAATCCCTTTTTCAATTTACCTAATAAACCAGATTTATTATTTTCTTCATTATTATCTTTAGTCTCTTCAACTTGCTGTATTTCTTCATTTTTCTGTTCTTCGTTTTCTTTATTCTTTTTAAATATATTTTTAAACATAAGTAATCCTCCCTAACTAACTTTTTCTTTTAGTTTTTCTGTTAATTTTACTGATACTAATTTACTAACTCCTTTTTCTTCCATAGTCACACCATAAAGTGTATCCACTGATTCCATTGTTCCTTTTCGGTGTGTTATGACTATAAATTGTGTTTTATTACTATACTCTTGAAGATAGTCTGCAAATCTGTATACATTAGCATCATCTAAAGCCGCTTCTATCTCATCTAAGATACAAAAAGGAGTTGGCTTTAACTTTAGAATTGCAAATAATAATGCTATTGCTGTAAGGGCTTTTTCTCCACCTGATAAAAGTGAAATGTTTTGCAATTTCTTTCCTGGAGGTTGGGCTATTATTTCAATCCCACTTCCTAAAACATCCTCATCATCTTCAAGATATATATCTGCTTTTCCACCTCCAAATAACTTATTAAACACTTCTTTAAAATTTTCTTTAATTATATGGAAATTAGAAATAAATTGTTCTTTCATCTTCACTTCCATATCTTTTATTACTTTTTTCAAAGATTCCTTAGCTTTAAGTAAATCTTCTCTCTGTTCATTTAAAAACTCATATCTTTCCTTTACATCTTTATATTCCTTTATTGAGTTTATATTAACATTTCCTAAATTTTTAATTTTTCTTTTTAAATTTCTTATTTCACTTTGTACTTTTGTTACATTTTCTATTTCCTTTTTAGAATTTAAAGCCATTTTATATGTCATTTCATATTCATCCCAGAGTTTATTATTGTAATTTTCTAGTTGCATATTATATTTAGTCTGTTTTATATCAAGGGTGTTTAAACTCTTTTGAAGATCATTTATTTTCTTGTCCATATCCTTTAAAATTGCCTGTTGATTATCAAACTTATTTGATAAAGTTACCTTTTTATTTTTTGACTCAGTAACCTTAGAATCATATTCTGATAATAGGTTTTTTAACTTATCTTTTTCATTATTAAGTTTACTTTGATTATTTTTAAGTTCTTCAATTTCTTTTTCATTCTCTTTATATTCATTCTTCTTTGTATTTAAATTTTCTTTTATTTTCTGTATATTTTTATTTATTTGTTCAAGACTATTTTTAAATGAGACCATCTCTTGTTTATAAGAAGCACTTTTAACTTTTATTTCTGTTATATCTTTAGATAGAGATTCTTTCTTTTGTTTCTCTTCATCAAAATCTTCCATCATATTATCAATAGTATCTTGAGTTAAGTTATTTTTTTCTTTTAATTTATTTAAATCCTTAATCAAAGTGCTTTTATTAACAGTTGTTTCCTCATTCTGTTTATTAAGCTGTTTTAACTCTTCTTTTAACATTTTTATTTCTTTAGTTAAATTATCTTTTGTATCTACTTCTTTACTATAAATATTTTCAAGTTTAGTTAACTCTATATTTTCCACATTTATTCTTTCTACTAAGTCATTAAGTGTTTTTTCCAGATCTCTTAATTTTTCATCTTTTTTATTTACCTTTTGATCTATTTCTTTATATTTAGCTTTATATTCTTTAATTTCAGATTTTAATTCTTTTATTTGTCTCTTTCGTCCTAATAATTTAGTGTTTCTTGAATTATAACTCCCACCGGTTAAAGAACCTCCAGGGTTTAATACGTCTCCATCTAAAGATACTATTCTAAAGGAATGATTACATAATTTTGCTACTTTGATCCCTACGTTAATATCTTTTACTATTAAAATTCTTCCTAATAAATATTTAAATATTTCTTCGTAATCCTCTTTATATTTTACTAAATTTGAAGCTATACCTATTACTCCATTTATATCTAGTACCCTTCTTTTATTCAAGTTTAATGTTCTACCCTTTATTGAAGTCATTGGTAAAAATGTTACTCTTCCTAATTTATTTTTCTTTAAATAGTTAATTATATTCTTTGCATTTTCTTCAGTTTCAGTGACTATATTTTGAAGATTAGAACCTAATGATATTTCTATCGCTTTTTCTAAATTTTTATCAACTGAAATTAACTCAGCTATAACTCCCCTAACTCCTTTACCTAAATGAGTATTGTTTCTACAAGCTTTAAGGGTATTCTTTACACTTCTATAAAAACCTTCATATTCCCTTTTCATATCATTAAGTAAATTATATCTAGAGATTTTCCCTTGTATTTCTCCCTTTAAGTTATTTTTTTCTCTTATTAGCTTATCTAATTTAACCTTTGTATCTTCTTTGTCATTTTTTATATTTTCCTTTTCATCTAAAAGATTTTTAATAGTTTTCTTTTTATCAAGGATTTTATCTTCTGACTTAAGTATATCTTTTTCTTTTTCCTTTGTTAAAATTTCTTTTTCATCAATTTCTTTTAATAATTCTTTAATTTGCTTTTCTATATTTTCATTGAAAGAATTAAGAGTGTTAATTTCACTTTTTTTGTCGGCAATATCATTAAGTACTTGTATAATATCACTTTTCTTTTCTTCAATTTCTTTTTCATTGTTCATTATTTTACTTTCTATGACTTTTAATTCTTCTTGTTTTTTGGAAAGTAATAAATTTTCATCTTGAATTTTTCCTTCCATTTCTTTTTTTTGCTGTGATATATTTTTAATTTCATTTTGATATTCTTCTATGTTATCATTAAGTTGTTCTTTTTCTAAATTTAGTCTATTTAATTCCTTTTTTAAAAAAGTTATTTTCTCATTATTAAGTTTAATCTCACTTTCTTTTCTTTCTAATTCACTTTGAGTTTTATATCTTAAGTTTTGTACTTGTTCTATCTTACTCTCAACAGCCTCTAAGTTCTTTTTAATTTTATTATAATTTTCATCAATTTCATTTTTCTTTTCTTCATTATATTTTAACTGTTTTTCAATCAATTCCTTTTGATTTTCTAAGTGTTTAGATTGTTCATTTAATCTCTTTATTTCCCTTGTATACAAGCTTACTTCTAAATCCTTTAAATCACTAGAAAGATTTAAATACTCTTGAGCTTTTTTCGATTGCTGTTTTAATGGCATTATTTGTTTATCTAACTCAGTTATAATATCATTTATTCTTAATAAATTATCCTTTGTTTTATTTAATTTCTTCTCTGACTGGTTTTTTCTAGTCTTATATTTTACAATCCCTGCAGCTTCTTCAAATAAATTTCTTCTATCTTCTGATTTTGAACTTAATATTTCATCTATTTTCCCTTGTCCTATTATGGAGTATCCATCAATACCAACACCAGTGTCCATAAATAATTCTTTAATATCTTTTAATCTACAGCCTGTTTTATTAATATAATATTCACTTTCACCGGATCTAAAGACTCTTCTAGTTACACTAACTTCTGTATAATCAATAGGCATAGCTGAATCTTTATTATCTAAAACTAAAGTAACTTCTGCAAAACCTAATGGTCTCCTAGATGATGTTCCGGCGAAAATAATATCCTCCATTTTACTTCCTCTTAATGTTTTTGCACTCTGTTCACCTAAAACCCATCTAATAGAATCAGAAATGTTACTCTTACCACTTCCATTTGGCCCTACTACTCCAGTAATTTCATTTTCAAAATCTATAACAGTTTTATCTGCAAAGGACTTAAACCCCTGTAATTCTAATCTTTTTAAATACATTTTTAGCACCTCACATAGTCCCTATTTGTCTATTAATTAAACTAGAAGGTTCCCTTTTTAGGAAACCTTCCTCAACTGAAGGTAAATATTATGATAATAATAAATTTTTATCTTGTAAATATTTTTTAATAATATTATACCTATCAACCTTCTTTTTAAATCCATCTGTTTCTACGTAAATAATATTTTTAGATAACTTAATTTTTTTATAATTAATTTTTTCAAATCCATATTTTCTTTTTAAATACTTAGTATTTATGGCTTTATATCCAATTATATAATTTATTTCTTTTTTATTAGCACTTATAACTAACGTTTCATAAGCTTTATCTGTAAATGTTTTTATAATTTCATCTAAAATAATTCTATATACTCTAGATTCAACGAGCTGTCTTAAAGACGAGTGAAAGGGCCCAGCAACTACATCTTTATTAGGTGAAATGTTTTCTGTATTCTGCAAACCAATTCTTATAACTTCTATATTATTTGATTCAAATAACATTAATAAATCACTACACAAACTAATAGTTTCATCTAAAGTAAATGGTTTGTATTCACCTTTATTATATAGCCTTTGTAGCTCTGTTTCTTTTACCGTCAACGTTGGGTATATCCTCGTGAAGTTAGGCTTTAATTTAGCTATTTTAATCCCAGTGTCTAAGGATTTTTTTAAAGTATCACCTGGTAGTCCAGTCATCATTTGTAATCCTAACTTAAATTTATACTTTTTTATTAGTTTTACAGCTTCATATACATCTTTGCTTGTATGTCCTCTTAAAGAGTTTTCTAAAACTTTTTCATCTAAAGATTGTACACCTAATTCTATAGTATCTACACACATTTTCCTTAAATAATTTAATATTTCATCGTTAATATAATCAGGTCTTGTTGATAATCTTATACTATCTATTAATCCATATTTTTTATAATTATTAGCTGTAGATATAAGCTCTTTTTGTATTTTTTTATCAATTCCAGTAAAGCTTCCTCCATAAAAAGCAAGCCCTACTTTTGTATTTTCTTTTGGTATAGTCTTTAAATAAGATTCTACAATTTTTTTTACATCTCTGCCTGTCATATTAGTACTTAAGCCTGTTATCTTCCTTTGATTACAAAAAACACAGTCATTAGGACATCCCAAATGAGGAACAAAAATTGGTATTATATAATGTTTTTTACTCATTAATATCTCCTACTTTTATTAATGCTGATCTTGCTGCGTTTTGTTCTGCTTCCTTTTTACTTTTACCTTTTCCAATCCCCAACACTTTTTCTCCATTTTTAACCTCTATATAAAATATTTTATTATGATCAGGTCCTATTTCTTTAGTCACACTGTATTCAATATTCGAATCACTATTCTTTTGTATATACTCTTGCAATTGCGTTTTATAGTCTAAAAATAATTTTCCCTTCACCGAATCCTCTATTATTTTATTTAAACTATTTAATATGAATTTTCTTGAATGTTTTAACTTTCCATCAAGATAGATTGCCCCTATTACTGCCTCAAAGGCATCTGCTAGAATTGATATGCGTTCTCGACCTCCAGTTGCCTCTTCTCCTTTGCCTAATAATAAATACTTACCTAATTTAATTTCCTTTGCTATTGACGCTAAAGAAGGTTCACAAACGATTAAAGACCTTATCTTAGTTAATTCTCCTTCTGGATATTTAGGATAATTAATAAACAAATAATCACTAATAACTAATCCTAAAACTGAATCCCCTAAAAATTCTAATCTCTCATTATATTTTAAATTCTTCTTTTTGTTTTCATTTGCATAGGAACTATGCGTTAATGCTCTGTTTAATAACTCTAAATCCTTAAAATCATATTTCACATTCTCCTGTAACTCTTTAAGTCTTTGTATTCTCTCTTTTTTTAATAACATACTTACCTCCAAATTGTTATTAAATAATATTGTAGATATTTCAAATAATTATTTAAAGTATCTACAATATTATCCATTATATAGTTTACTATAACTTTATTATTTCATGCAAATATTTTAATAACAAAATAAGCTAGTTGTAATGGGTCTTTAGTACCATTACAGCTAGCTGTCTGTTTATTTATACTTTTTTATAACAATGCTTGCATTATGTCCACCAAATCCTAAAGAATTAGAAATTGAGTAATTAACTTCACAATCAATACCCTTATTCGGGACATAATTAAGATCACATTCTTCATCTTCATTTTTATAATTAATTGTAGCAGGTATATAATTTTCGCTAACAGATAAAGCACAAACTGCTGCTTCTAATCCACCTGCTGCTCCTAGTAAATGTCCTGTCATAGATTTAGTAGAACTAACCTTTAATTTATTAACATCATCTTTAAAGACTGTTTTAATAGCCTGGGTTTCAAATTTATCATTAAGGGGAGTACTTGTTCCATGAGCGTTAATATAATCAACTTTACTAGCATCGATGTCTGCATCTTTTAAAGCTAGTTCCATTGCCTTTGCAGCTCCTATTCCTTTTTCAGCTGGTGCTGTTATATGATAAGCATCTGAAGTCATTCCATATCCGACTACCTCACCATATATATTAGCTCCTCTATTTAAAGCATGTTCAAGTTCTTCTAAAATTAAAATCCCAGAACCTTCGCCCATTACAAATCCATCTCTTTCTTTATCAAATGGTCTACTAGCTTCCTTTGGATTATCATTATTAGTTGATAAAGCCTTCATTGAGGAGAATCCTGCTAATGCTAAAGGAGTAATTGATGCCTCTGTGCCTCCAGTTATCATAATATCAGCATCGCCTCTTTGTATTACTTTAAAACTATCTCCCACTGCGTTTGTTGATGAAGCACAAGCAGTAACTACTGTTTCATTTGGTCCTTTAGCACCAAAAGCTATGGATACTTGACCAGCAGCAATATTACCAATCATCATTGGAATAAAAAATGGACTTACCCTTCTTGGGCCTTTATCTATTAATCTTTTATGTTGCTTTTCAAGGGTTTGTAAGCCTCCAACACCTGATCCTAAAATAACTCCAAAACGTTCACTGTTTAGATTATCTACATCTAATTTAGCATCTTCAACTGCCATTTTACTTCCTGCCACTGCATATTGAGTAAATAAATCCATTCTTTTTGCTTCTTTTTTATTAATATACTCTTTAGGATTAAAATCATTTACCTCTCCAGCTATTTTAACTGGATATTCTTCAGTATCAAATTTTGTTATATAATCAATACCACTTTTACCTGCTTTTATAGAATTCCAAAAATTATCTTTTCCTATTCCTACAGGGCTAATTACACCAATTCCTGTTATAACCACTCTTTTTTTCAATATTAACCCCTCCATATATTATATATAAACATCTTAAGATGTTATTTAGTTTTCATTATTGATTAGGTCCCGAATCTCGGGACCTAACTTCTATTTGTTAGCTTCAATATAATTAACTGCATCTTTCACCTTAGATATTTTTTCAGCTTCCTCATCTGGGATTTCTAAATCAAACTCATCTTCTAAAGCCATGATTAGTTCAACTACGTCTAGTGAATCAGCATCAAGATCATCTTGGAATGAAGCTTCCATAGTAATTTCATCTTCTTCTACTTCTAATTGTTCTGAAATTATTTCTTTTAGTTTATCGAATATCATCAATCACACCTCCTTTCAAAATATTAATTTGACATTCCACCGTCTACTACAATAACTTGCCCTGTTATGTAACTAGCTAAATCACTTGCTAAAAATGCAACAGTATTAGCAATATCTTCTGGACTTCCTAATTTCTTTAGTGGAATATTTTTCTTGTATTCTTTTATTACATTTTCATTTAATTTATCTGTCATCTCAGTTTCAATAAAGCCAGGTGCTATAGCATTAACTCTTATATTTTTCTTTCCAACTTCTTTAGCTAAAGATTTTGTTAATCCTATAAGTCCTGCTTTTGAAGCTGAATAATTACATTGCCCAGGATTTCCTGTTATACCTACTACGGAAGATATATTAATTATACATCCATTTTTCTTTCTTATCATACTTCTTATAAGAGATTTGCATAAATTATAAGCTCCCGTTAAGTTTACATTAATAACATCGTTCCAATCATCTTTAGACATTCTCATTAATAAATTATCCTTTGTGATTCCTGCATTATTAACTAAAATATCGACGTTTGAAACTTCATCTAATGTTTTTTTAATTAATTTTTCAACTTCTTCTAACTTAGAAACATCTGCTTGAAAACAGTATGCTTTTCTTCCCATATTTTCTATTTCAGAAACAACTTCTTCTGCTTTTTTACTATTTCTTGAATAGTTAATTATTATATCTGCACCTAAAGAAGCTAGTTTAAGTGCTATTTCTTTTCCTATTCCTCTAGAACCACCTGTAACTAAAGCAACCTTACCACTTAAGTTCATAGCTTCACTCCTCATTTTATAGTTTTTCTAATAATTTATTTAAACCCTTCAAATTTTCAATGTTACTACAATTAACTTTTGCTTTTCTTTTTCTAGCAGTTTTCTTTACAAAGCTTCTTAGAGATTTTCCAGGTCCTATCTCTATGAAAGTATCTATACCATCATTTAACATCAAATTTACTGTATCTTCCCATAATACAGGCATAGAAACCTGCTTTATAAGTAAATCTTTAATGTCTTTTGTATCATTAATATATTCACCAGTGACATTAGAAATAACTTTTTTATTCATTTTACCAAAGTTTACTTTATTTAATTCCTTTTCTAATTTATCTCCAGCAGGTGTTAATAAACTACTATGAAATGGTGCACTAACTGGTAAAACTAATGCTCTTTTAGCACCCTTTTCTTTAGCTAATTCACAACTTTTTTCAACCGAAGTAACTTCTCCTGATATAACTATTTGCCCAGGACAATTATAATTAGCACATTCAACTATTCCCTTTTCATTACTTATTTTCTTTGTAATACCTTCAACTTCTTCTCTATCTAAACCTATAATAGCTGCCATAGTACCCTTTCCTAAGGGTACAGCTTCTTGCATATATTTTCCTCTTTTATTAACAAGTCTAACAGCATCACTGAAATTAAAAACTTCACTATATACTAAAGATGCATATTCCCCTAAACTTAACCCTGCTGTAGTTTCTGCATTTAATCCTAAGCTTTCTAAAACCCTTAAGATTGCCACTGAAGTTGTTAAAATAGCAGGTTGAGTAATTTCAGTTTTTACTAATTCTTCCTTTGGTCCTTCGAAACATAATTTTTTAATGTCAAATCCTAAGGCTTCATTTGCCTCCAAAAAAGTCTTTTTAGCAACATCATATTTTTCCGATATTTCTAGGCCCATACCAACATACTGTGCTCCTTGACCTGGGAAAATAAAAGCTGTTTTCATAATATCACTCCTACAATTTTGCTATGTTTTCTTTTACTTCTTTTGCATGACTCATTATTTCATCAATTACTTCTTGACAACTTTTTATATCAGTTATAAGACCACTTATCTGTCCAGCCATGACAGAGCCATATTCTATATCTCCATCTATAACTGCTTTTTTAAGGGCGCCTGCTCCCATTTTTTCTATTTCACCTTTATCAACATTATTCTTTTCTAATTTATTAAATTCTTTCGTTAACTTATTTTTGAGAGTTCTAACAGGATGACCTGTTGATCTACCAGTGGCTATAGCATCCCTATCCTTAGCTTTTAATATTTTATACTTATAATCATTATGAGCTATGCATTCCTCAGTACATACAAACCGAGTACCTATTTGTACAGCTTTAGCTCCTAAGGATAATGCTGCTATAAAACCTCTTCCATCAGCTATACCTCCTGCAGCTATAACAGGGATATTTACAGAATCTGTAATCTGTGGTACTAAAGACATAGTAGTTAACTCACCAATATGTCCTCCTGCTTCTGTACCTTCTGCTATGACAGCATCACAACCTACTCTTTCCATTCTCTTCGCTAGCGCAACAGACGGTACAACTGGAATTACTTTAGTACCTATTTTTTTAAATCCTTCTATATATTTACCAGGATTACCAGCTCCAGTTGTAACTACTGGAATTTTTTCCTCATGTACTAAATCTATCATATCATCCACATAGGGAGATAATAACATTATGTTAATTCCAAAAGGTTTATCTGTTAATTCTTTAGCCTTTTTTATCTCTTTTTTTATAACATCCTTTGGTGCATTTCCACAGCCTATTATACCTAAACCTCCAGCATCTGATACTGCTGCAGCTAATTCAGCTGTTGCAACCCAAGCCATTCCCCCTTGAATTATCGGGTATTTTATATTAAGTAGTTCACATATTTCAGTATTAAACATAGTGTGCCTCCTATTTACTCCATTTAATTACACAAGATCCCCAAGTTAAGCCTCCTCCAAAACCTACAAGTATTACATTATCATTATTTTTAATCTTACCTTCCTTAACTGCTTCATCTAATGCAACTGGTATGGACGCCGATGACATATTTCCATATTTATCTAAATTTACATATACCTTGTCCTTATCTAGTTTTAATCTTTTTCTTGCTGAGTTTATTATTCTTATATTAGCTTGATGAGGAACTAAGTAATCTATATCTGACAATTCTAAACCACTTTCACTTACTACCTTCTTTGAAGCATCCCCCATAATTTTTACTGCAAATTTAAATACTCCATTACCCTCCATATTTATATAATGAAGTCTATTTTCAACAGTTTCCTTGCTAGCAGGCATTTTAGAACCTCCTGCTGGTTGTGTTAAATAATCTGCTCCTTTACCGTCAGCACCTATATCTATCGATAATACACCTGTGTTCTCTTTAACTTCACTAATAACTGCTGCTCCAGCTCCATCTCCAAATAACACACAAGTATTTCTATCTGTAAAATCAGTTATCTTTGATAAAGCATCAGCACTGATTAATAAAATATTCTTATAGATACCTGCCTTCACATAACCATAGGCAACTGAAAGGCCATATATGAAACCTGAACATGCTGCTTCTAAATCAAAGGCTGCTGCATTTTCACATTCTAGATCCCTTTGTACTAAACATGCGGTAGATGGAAAAGCCATATCAGGAGTAACTGTTGTTACTATTATTAAGTCAATATCTTCACTACTTAAACCTGAATCTTTGATAGCTTTTTTTCCAGCTTCCATTGCCATATACGAAGTTGCTTTATCCTTATCTAGAATTCGTCTTTCCTTTATTCCTGTTCTAGACTGAATCCATTCATCATTAGTATCAACCATTTCTTCTAGTTCTTTGTTAGTTAATATATTCTCAGGTACATAACTACCTAATCCTATAATTCCAACACCTTTATTATTCAGTTTTCTCGCCTCCTGTCTTGTTTATTTCTTCTTTAATTTTATTAACAACATCTCTTTCAGTAAATATTTTTGCTTGTCTTATTGCATTTTTAATTGCCACAGCATCTGAGCTACCATGAGCTTTAATAACTGCTCCCTTTAATCCTAATAAAAGGGCTCCTCCATACTCACTATAATCTAATTTTTCTTTAAAACTTTTAAAACTAGGCTTAAGTAAAAATGCACCTAATTTAGTTAATGTATTTTTCATAAATTCTTTCTTTAAATTACTAAAAATTGATTGAGCTAATCCTTCAGTAAGTTTTAAGACCGTATTTCCAACAAATCCATCAGTAAGTAAAATATCTACATAACCTTTAGGGATATCTCTAGCTTCCAAATTTCCATAAAAGTTAATATCTGTTTCTTTAAGCAAATCATATGTATCTTTTACTAATTCATTGCCCTTTCCTTCTTCTACTCCTATATTAACAAGTCCAACCTTAGGATTTTCAATGTCTAAGACTTTTTCAGCATAAATCGAACCCATTATTGCAAACTGCTTTAAATATTTTGGTCTACATTCTGCATTGGCACCTGCATCTAAAAGTAAAGATACTCCCTTATCAGTTGGATAAACTGGAGCTAAAGCTGGCCTTTCAATACCTTTAATTCTCCCAGCTACAAAAATACCTCCTGTTAACAATGCACCTGTGTTTCCTGAAGATATAAATGCATCTGCTTGATTTTTTTTAACCAAATTTAGTCCCACAACCATAGAAGAATTCTTTTTTCTTCTAATAGCTATCACAGGCTTATCTTCATTTTCTATTACTTCATTTGCATTTACTATTTCTATATTGTCCTTTGGATATTCATATTTATTTAATTCTTTTTTTATATCTTCTTTTTTCCCTACTAAGATAACATTTACATCAAATTCCTTAACAGCGTCAACAGCACCTTTTACTGTTACTGTTACACCTCTGTCTCCCCCCATAGCATCTAAAGCTATCTTCATTTTAACCCTCCTAGTATATTTATTCGATAACTACTAGAATAAATTTACCTCTAAAAACTTGTTTTTGAGAAACGTTAATAAATACGTGTACAAAATACTTATTTCCACGTATTCGAACAACCTCTGCTTTAGCAATTAATTTTTCTCCAGCTTTAACTGGTGTTTTATATTTAATATTTGCAACTCCAGTTAAAGCCACATCAGCATCTATAACTGCCATAGCTATAGACTCAGCTTGAGCAAAGATGTGATGACCTCTAATAACGTTGGTTTTTTCAAAAGCCATATTTTTATCAGTCTCTAAAATTGATATACCACTTTTTCCAAGTTGTAAATCTACTAATTCACCAACTATTTCTTTACCTCCTAAAGATCTAACTTTAGAATAATTATTCTCTGCCACATTTTTAACGCGTTCTCTTAACTCAGGTATTCCTAGTTCTAATCTGTCTAATCTAATTGTTTGAATACTTACATCGAATATTTCAGTTAATTCTTCATCTGTTAAAAAGGGGTCTTCAGATAATTTTTCCTTTAATTTTTCTTGTCTCTCTTTCTTTTTAAATCTTTTAGCCAAAAAAACCACCCCTATATTATTACTTCAATTTAGTACCTGTTACTAAAACTTAGTATATATCATCTTCATTTATAATGCAAGAATTATTATTTTTTTTAATAAGTATTAAAAAGACCTGTATCTATCAGATACAGGTCTTTAGTTAAATTATAAAAGATAGCGATTTATTAATCACTATCTTCATAACTTATTCTACCTCTATAACTTCTTTATTCTTGTAATATCCACATTCCTTACATACTCTATGTGGTAATTTAGGTTCATGGCATTGAGGGCACTCAACGAAGCTAGGTTTCCTAAGTTTACTATTAGCTGATCTTCTTTTATCTCTTCTTGACTTAGAAGTTTTTCGCTTAGGTACTGCCATTTAAAACACCTCCTTAAATTAGTCCAATAATTCTTTTAGTTTTTCTAAACGAGGGTCCACATCAGTAGTATCACATTCACACTGCTCCTCATTTAAATTGATTCCACATTTAGGACAAAGACCTTTGCAATCACTATTACATAGCGATTTCATAGGAAAATCTAGAACTAAAACCTTTTTTATAGCCTTTTCTAAATTAATTTTTCCTTTATCCAAATAAATTGTAATCTCTTCCTTTGAATCATCTTCGGCTTTTTCAATGATTTTTCCTGATAGAACTGAAGTTTGTTTATTAGTAAACTCTTCTAAACATCTGTCACAAACATCGGTATATTCATAAGAAATATCTAAATTTATAAAAATACCGTCATCTGTTTTATAGATACCTCCTTTAAGAGCTAAGGGCTTATGAAATTTAATTTTTTTACCCCTTATCTTTAAGTGTCTTAAATCAAAGACATCATCGATTTCAACTACATTTTCAGTACCATCAAGAAGTTTTGATAGGTTTATTATCATATTTATTCACCTCTAACATCGCCGAATTTCATTATATAAACCAAGTTAACTTTTGTCAAGTAATATTTATAAGACAGGGGAAAATTCCCCTGTCTCTATTATATAAGATTCTTAGTGTCTCTAGCAATCATTAATTCTTCATTAGTTGGTATAACTATAACTTTAACTTTAGAATCTTCAGTATTAACAACAGTATCTTTTCCTCTTACATCATTCTTTTCTTTGTCTATTTTTATACCCATATACTCTAAATCAGAACAAATTGCTTCTCTCATATCAGGTGAATTTTCTCCTAAACCTGCTGTAAATACTATTGTATCTACTCCACCCATTATTGAAGCATATGCTCCTATATATTTTTTAACTCTGTTTACGAATTTATCTAATGCTAATTGAGCTCTTTCATTTCCATCATTAGCAGCTTCTTCTATATCTCTAAAATCACTGCTTACTCCTGAAATTCCTAAAACTCCTGATTTTTTATTCATTAAAGTGTTAACTTCTTCGATACTCATATTTTCCTTTTCCATAAGGAATGTAATTATCGCTGGGTCTAAATCTCCACATCTTGTTCCCATTGCTAGTCCTTCTAAAGGTGTGAATCCCATACTAGTGTCTATAGACTTTCCATTATTAACTGCAGCTAAACTTGCACCATTTCCTAGATGACATGTAATAATTTTTAAATCTTTTATATCTTTATCTAATATCTCTGCAGCCTTATTAGCAACATACTTATGTGAAGTTCCATGGAAACCATATCTTCTTATACCGTGTTTCTCATATAATTCATATGGTAATGGATAAATAAAGTTTTTCTTTGGCATTGTTTGGTGGAATGCAGTATCAAATACAGCCACCATCGGAGTATTAGGCATTAATTCTTGACATGCCTCAATTCCCATCATGTTAGGTGGATTGTGTAGTGGTGCTAAATCTGCACATTCTTCTATAGCGTCCATTACATTTTGATCTATCTTAACTGAATCTGCGAATTTCTCTCCTCCATGAACAACTCTATGTCCAACAGCATTGATTTCATCCATAGAATCAATAATTCCATGATCTTTGTCAACTAATGCATTTAAAACTATTTCTAAAGCTACCTTGTGATTCTCCATAGGTTTTTCAATAACTACCTTGTCATTTCCGCTAGGCTTATGTACAACCTTTGAACCTTCTATACCTATTCTTTCCCCTAATCCTTTTGCTAATACTTCTTCATTTTTCATATCTATTAATTGATATTTTAATGAAGAACTACCACAGTTAATAACCAAAATCTTCATATATAAACCTCCTAATTTTTATTCTTTTTCTACCAACAACATAATAATACAAAAACACAAAAAAATCAACTATATAAACCATAAAAACAATATTTTCTTAATATTTTTATTATTTTATTTAATAATTAAATTATACATATTTTTTGTATATTTACTCATAATGTAATAAAATAGTTATAAACTTATTAAATGGAGGATTTTAATGAATATAGTCGGTTTAATTACAGAATACAACCCATTTCATAATGGGCATTTACATCACTTTAAATTATCTAAGGAAGTGACTAATTCAAGTTTTAGTGTTTGTGTAATGAGTGGAAATTTTCTTCAAAGAGGTGAACCTGCTATAGTTGACAAATGGACTAGGGCTAAGTCAGCCGTTGATAGTGGCGTTGATTTAGTTTTAGAGTTGCCTACAATATATGCTTGTCAAAGTGCAGAATATTTTTCCTATGGGGCAATAAAATTATTAGATTCTTTAAATATTATTAATTCAATTTCCTTTGGGAGTGAATCAGGAAATTTACATCTTTTAAAAGAAATTGCAAATGTTTTATCATATGAAACTTTAGATTTTAAAAACCACTTAAAAAAATCTTTATCAAACGGCGACCCTTTCCCAAAGGCTAGAAATTATGCCCTAAAAAAAAGTTTAGATAAAGATGTTTCAGAGATACTTTTAAAATCAAATAATATATTAGCTATTGAATATCTTAAAGCTCTAAATAAATTAAAAAGTAATATTAAGCCCTTTACTATTAAAAGAAAAGGTGCAGATTATAATTCAAATGTTCTAACTGGTAATATTTCCAGTGCAACATCTATTAGAAAATCACTTTTAGAAAATTATGATTTAAATGATATAGCTAAATCCGTCCCTTCTCATAGCTATAGACATTTAGCAAATTTTTATAATAAATACAAAACATTTAATAAATTAGAAAATTACAATGAAATCTTACTTTATCTTTTAAGAACAAGTAATAAAGAAATGTTAAATAACTTAATAGATGTTGAAGAAGGATTAAACAATAGAATTAAAAGTGTTAGTAACAAACATGATGATATAAGAGTTATCTTAAATAACATTAAAACTAAAAGATATGCATATACAAGACTTCAAAGAATCCTTATCCATCTCTTATTAGATTTAACAGAGGATAAATTTGATACTTACCACAACAGTTCTTTAACCTACGTCAGAGTACTTGCATCTAATGTTAATGGTTTTAAAATATTAAAAGAAATCAAAAGAAACTCCAATGTAGATATTATAACTAAATTTGCTAACTACGAAAAAATTAAATCTAAAGAAATAAAGGAAATGATTGAAATAGACAAAAAGGCAACTGATATATACTTTTTAGGTCTAAATACAAGTAAGACTATAAAAGCAAATTATGATTATTATATATCTCCATACATAAAAAAAGATTAAGCCTCTAGCTTAATCTTTATATTTTTTAATAGTTGCTTTTATATTTGATATATTTTTAATAGTTTCGTTATAACCTATTTCAAAACATTCTTCTACTTTATCGAATCTAGATGGTTTTATATGGGATAAATTAGGTCTAATTACTATATCAGCTAATATTATTTTATTTTCTAATATCTGTTTTGCCATAACATCTATTGATTGTAATATTACATCGAATACATTATTAATCCTACCAGGTTTTGTGCTAAATCCAACGTCCACTGCAATAATTATATCTGCCCCCATATCTTTAACACTATTTACAGGTACCCTTTCTATTACCCCTCCATCCACTAATACTTTATCTTTTAATTTAACAGGTACAAATATTCCAGGAATAGATATGCTTGCCCTTACTGCTTTATATATAGGTCCATTTTTAAATACAAATACTTTAGAATTTTGGATATCTGTAGCTACTATAGAAAGTTTTTTATAAGTATCTTCGATATTTTTGCCAGCTGTTAATAGTTTAGTAATTTCCTCAACACAATCCCCCTTAATAAAACCTCTTCTCGGCACTGTTAAATCTAACCATATTTTTCTATCTAGTTGTAAAGCTATCTTTTTCATCATACTAGGTTTTGTATTACAACAATAAACACTACCAATTAATGCACCTGCACTACTTCCTGCCACACAATCTATTTTTATATTATTATCCTCTAACGCCTTTAAAACCCCTATATGGGCTAATCCTCTAGCTGCACCTGAACCTAATGCTAAACCTAAAACTGGTTCCTTCCCAAATAATCACCCTCTTTAAATCATATATATATAATTAATTCAATATAATATAACATGAAATTAACAGGAGGTATGTCATGCCTAATATTATATTCATTTTATCTATATGTTTAATTTTAATTATATATTATTCATTAAGACCTACAATAAAAAAATATCTATTACAAGCTTTTATTATTGCTATAATATTATGGCTAGCATTTGTTATAATTCTTTTTCCAGAAGAGATTGTTAAAGCTTCATTGAGTGGTTTAAAAACTTGGTTTTTTACAGTTTTTCCAGCATTACTTCCTTTTTTTATTGTAGCTGAGATATTATTAAGCCTTGGGATAGTAAACTTTATAGGAGCTTTATTAAAACCTTTAATGAGACCATTATTTAATGTTCCAGGAGAAGGGTCTTTTGCCTTTGCTATGAGTATAACCTCTGGTTATCCAGTTGGTGCTAAATTAGTGGCTAAATTAAGAAATAATGATACAGTATCAAAAACAGAAGCAGAAAGACTTGTAGCTTTCTGTAGTACTTCTGGCCCTCTATTTATGATTGGTGCAGTTGCAGTAGGAATGCTTAACGAACCAAAACTAGGAGCTTTAATAGCTATATCCCATTATTTGGGAGCTATTTTAGTAGGTTTGTTATTTAGGTTTTATAAACGTAATGAAGGGAGTAAACTATTATATGATAATAATAATTTAATAAATTCTTTTAAAGATTTAATCAAAGGAAAACATAAGAAAAATAAAAGTTTAGGTTTAATTATGGGGGATGCAGTTAAAGAAGCAATAAGTACAATGCTTCTAATAGGAGGATTTATAATATTTTATTCTGTTGTTATTAAAGTTTTATCATTGACTAATGTTTTTAGCTTCATATCTGACTTTTTTCCTAATACAAATCCAGATATAGTAAAGGGGTTACTAAGTGGGATAATCGAAATGACAAATGGTTGCCAAATAATTTCATTAATAAATATTGAGGATTATTTAATTAAAATTTTAATTATAAGTTTTTTAATAGGGTGGAGTGGTCTTTCAATACATAGTCAAGTTATTAGCTTTATTAGTAAAACTGATATAAGTATTAAAATATATTTTTTTTCAAAGACTTTACATGGAATATTTGCAGCAATCTTTACTTACTTTTTATATTTAATTAAATACAAAAATGTTATTGTTAAACCTACAATATATAACACTCAAAATTATATTTATTCAAAGGATTGGATTTCATATTTTAACTTTTCTTTTACAATAATAATTCTTATCTTATTCTTAATTATTTTTATAGGTATTCTAGGAAATTATATATTGTATAAATGCAATAAAAAAAATTAAAGCTTCTTAAGAAGCTTTAATTTTTAAAGTCCCTTTAATTCATCTCTGTTACTTTCAAGGGTATCAATCATATCCTTCATATTATTTTGTAATTCTTTAAGTAGTTCATCTGCATATTCCCTAGCTCCTATTCTAATCTCTTTAGCATTATGCTGAGCTTTACTTATTATTTCCTCTGCTCTTTCATTAGCTTGTTTTGTTATTTCATCTTCTTCTACCATTTCTTCAATATGTAATTTCGCTTCCTCAATTACAGTATCAGCTTCATTTTGTGCTTCAGCTAAAATCCTTTGTCTCTCTTCTTTTATCCATTCAGCTTGTTTGATTTCATCAGGTAGCTTAAGTCTGATTTCTTTTATGACATCTAAAACTTCAGCCTTATCTACCATAACTTTTCCAGCGAAAGGTATCGAAGAACTTTCATCAAGTATATCTTCAATTTCATCTAATAATTTTAATATATCCAACCAAATACCCCCTTATTTATTTAAGTTTTTTTCCTTCATTGCCATTTCAACTTCCTTAGGCACAAGCTGTGATATATCTCCATCAAATTTAGCAATTTCCTTTACTAAACTAGAACTTAAAAAAGAATATTCACTACCAGTCATTAAGAAAAATGTTTCTATATCTGTGTTAAGTCTATTATTCATTAAAGCCATTTGAAGTTCATATTCAAAATCAGAAACCGCTCTAAGCCCCTTAATAATCATAGATATATCTTTATCTTTAACATAGTCAACCAAAAGTCCAGTGAAACAATCTATTTCTACATTATCCATATATTTAGTTGCTTTTTCTAAAAGCTCTATTCTTTCTTCCACTGAAAATAGTGGTTTCTTTGAAGGATTATTTAAAACTGCAACTATTACTTTATCAAATTTCCTTCTAGATCTTTTTATAATATCTAAATGTCCATATGTAACAGGATCAAAACTTCCTGGATATACTACTGCCATTATCCTTCCTCCCTTCTATAAAAAGAAATACTTGTATCCTTATATTTTCTAGTATCAAAGTTTACCAGATCTGATATTTTTTCTGGGAGGTTTAAACTACTCTCATGCTCTATAATTATATAACCTTCTTTTGATAATATATTATTTTCACTTATTTCTTCTATAGTTGGTTTTACTAGATTTTTATTATAAGGGGGATCTAAAAAGATAATATCAAAAACTACTCTTTTTTTTGACAATATTTTTATCGCTCTATCTACAGAATTTTTATAAACATTAGCCTTTTTTATAAGATCGGTTTTTTTTAGATTTTCTTTAATTATCTTTACACTTGAAGCATTATTATCTATAAAATAACATTGTTCTGCACCCCTACTTAAAAATTCTATACCAATATTTCCTGATCCTGAAAATAAATCAAGAACTCTCTGATTACTTACATCAGGTATTATATTAAATAACGACTCTTTAATCCTATCTGTTGTTGGTCTTGTTTTTAAACCCTTAGGTGCTTTTATTCTATGTCCCTTTGCTAAACCTGTAATAATTCTCAATTTAATTCCTCCCAACTCTAACAATATTATTTTAGCATAATAGTTAAAACTATACAAAATATAATTTAAAAAAAATGTCAAAATTATAAAATTTCACTAGATAAAAAAAGAAAGATGCTCCTAATAGAACATCTTTCTTTTTTTATCTATAATAAGGGAATTATCTTCCTGACATTTGTCTTTGTGCCATTTCAACTAGTCTCTTAGTCATATATCCACCAACATAGCCATTTTGTCTAGATGTTAATGTTCCTTTATCTGTTTGTTCATAGTTTGATAATCCTAATTCATTAGCTATCTCAGTTTTCATTTGGTTTAATGCTTGACGAGCCTCAGGTACAACTAGTCTATTACTATTTCTATTATTGTTTGCCATTTATTTTCACCTCCTTTTTACTTTGTACTATTAATTTAACCATTTTAAAAATTTATACACTGGTAATTTAAGCTTTAAATATTATAAAATAGTACAAAAGTTTTATTTTAGGTGAATCAATGACAAACTAATTTAAACTAATATTTTTAATATTATCCTTAAATTTATAACTAATTTTTTCTTTTAGTTTTTTATATTTATTGTTTAACTGTGGTTCTTCTTCTAAAATTTTCATTGCAATTTCTCTTATTTCTTTTACTTTATTCATATCCTTTGTAATGTCAGCAATTTTCAGCTCAGGTAGACCATGTTGTTTAGTTCCAAAAAATTCTCCTGGCCCTCTTATTTCTAAGTCTTTTTTAGATACTTTAAATCCGTCATTTGTTTTTTCCATTATTGCCATTCTTTCTTTTGCCGTGTCAGTCTTTCCTTCATTTATTAATATACAATATGACTTATAATTGCCTCTTCCGACTCTTCCTCTAAGTTGATGTAATTGAGCTAATCCAAATCTTTCTGCATTTTCTATAAGCATTGTATTTGCATTAGTCACATTAACTCCTACTTCAATTACAGTAGTTGAAACTAAAATATCTATCTCTTTATTTTTAAAATCAATCATTACTTTCTCTTTTTCCTTAGATTTCATTTTCCCATGTAAAAGCCCTAAATTGTAATCATTAAAATAACTTTTCTTTAAATTTTCGTATAAATCTGTAGCAGATAGCAAATCTAAATCTTCGGATTCTTCAACCAAAGGGCAAACAATATAAGCTTGTCTTCCCATATTCAATTGTTTTTTAATAAAATTATATATCCTTTCTCTGTAGGTTTTATCAACTGCATAGGTATCGACTTTTTTTCTACCTGGAGGTAATTCATCTATTACAGAAATATCTAAATCCCCATAAAGTATCAAAGCTAATGACCTTGGTATAGGAGTAGCTGTCATTACTATTATATCAGGGTTGTATCCTTTCTTTGTTAATGCAGCTCTTTGTCTTACGCCAAATCTGTGTTGCTCATCAGTTATTGCTAAACCTAATTTATCAAACTCTATATCCTTTTGAATAACAGCATGAGTCCCAATAATCAAATCTATTTTTCCTTCTTTTGTATCTTTTAATATTTTATTTCGTTCAGATTTAGTTAACCCACCTACTAAAAGTCTACATTTAATATCATACCTATCTAATAATTTTGTTATTTCTTGATAATGTTGAATGGCTAATATTTCAGTAGGTACCATCATTGCACACTGAAACCCCGATTTTATTGCTTTTAAAATAGCTAATAATGCGACAACAGTCTTCCCTGAACCTACGTCTCCTTGTAACAATCTATTCATTGATTTTTCTGATTCCATATCGCTACTTATCTCATTAAAAACTCGTTTTTGTGCTTTAGTTAATTCAAATGGTAAATCATTTACAAAGTCTTCAATTTCTTTTACTTTTTTAAATTTAACACCTTTTTTTTGATGATCAATATTTTTTTTAATTAGTATTAAACCTAATTGCAATATAAGTAACTCATCAAAGATTAGTCTTTCCTTAGCTTTTTTATAAGTGGTTTTATCCTTAGGAAAATGAATATACATTAATGCTTTTTTTAATGTATATAATTTTAATTCTCTTATTAATTCTTGTGGTAAAATTTCTTCTATTTTATTATTATAGCCCTTTATAGCATTGCTTATTATTTTTATTAATTCTGTTTGAGATAAACTATCCGTTAACGGATATATTGGTATTATACTTCCAATTCTATTTCCTTTTTTTTCATATGTAGGATTGCTTATCTCTATTTTTCCATACTTTCTATTAATCTTACCATTAACTTTTATCTCATCACCTATTTCAAAATTATTAAGTATATAACTTTGATTAAACCAAACAAGGTTTGCATAACCAGTATCATCTTTTACAGGTAATTTTGAGATAGACAATCTTTTCTTTGTCCTTAAATTTGTACCAACACCACATACTTTTACTTTAAGATTAGCCCTTTCGCCATCTATACATTTATTAATCTTTGTGATATGTCTTCTATCATCATAAGTTCTTGGAAAATAATATAAAAGGTCCTCAACCGTAGTTATTTCTACTTTTTTTAACTTTTTTGCTCTTTTTGGCCCAACACCTTTCAAATATTTAACTGATTTTAATAGATCACTCAAATTTCTCACCTCAAATGTACTTTGACTAAATTAAAAGTAGTTAAGATTAACTTAACTACTTTTTTAAATATATTTATTCAACTGAAAAAAGATAATAATATAATGGTTGACCTCCATATATAACTTCTATATCACAATCTTCATTTTCTTCTTCTATTTTTTCCGATAATTCTATAGCTTGTTCTTTAGTAACTTCTTCTCCATAAAATATAGTTATTAAATCATTATCTTCATCTACAATTTCTTTTATTAAGTCCACCGACACATCATTTATTTCAGTTCCAACTGCTTTTATATCACCATCAAATATACCTATTATATTATCCTTTTTTATCGCCTTATCTTTAATAGTAGTATCCCTTACAGCAAAAGTTATTTCTCCTGTTTTAACTTCTTTATAAGCCTCTGTCATGCTTTCTACGTTTTCTTCAACCCCAAGGTCTTCTTCAAAGGATAATAAGGCTGATATCCCCTGTGGTATTGTTTTAGTAGGCAATACAGTAATACTTCTATCACTTAATTCTCTAGCTTGGTTTGCAGCTAAAACTATATTACTATTGTTAGGTAATATAATTATGTTTTCCCCAGTAACTTCGTCTACTGCTTTTAAAATATCCTCTGTACTTGGATTCATAGTTTGTCCACCCAAAATTACATAGTCAACGTTTAAATCCTTAAATACATTCTTAATTCCTTCTCCCATAGCTACAGTTATAAAGCTATATTTTTTAACTTCTTTCTTTTCTTTTTTAGTTTCTTCAACTACTTCATTCCTGTGTTGATATTTCATATTATCTATTTTTATGTCTGTTAATTCACCTAATTTTAAAGCTTTCTCTATAACAATTCCGGGATTATTAGTATGAATGTGAGTTTTAATAATATCATCTGCTCCAACTACTAATAAAGAATCTCCATAAGACGATATTTCACTTCTAAAATTATTAGCATCTTCATTTGTATTATTAATAATAAATTCTGTACAATAACTGTATTTTATATTTTCATCTGTAGAATCTTTAGATAAATCTGCTTCTTTATATTCCTCAACTAAAACATCATTGTTACCTGTTAGTCCTTCTAAAGCTCCTTTTAATATAAACATAAGTCCTTTTCCACCAGCATCTACAACACCAGCTTCTTTTAATACATCTAACATTTCTGGAGTTTTATCTAAAGTTATATCTCCATGTTTAATCACTTCTTTTAAAAATATTACAATATCAGTTTCTGACTCTTTTAACTCTAAAGCCTTTTCTGAGCATTCCCTTGCTACAGTTAGTACTGTTCCCTCTATAGGCTTCATAACAGCTTTATAAGCTGTGTCTGAAGCTACCTTGAAGCTATTAGCTAATGTATTAACATCTATTTTTTTACTTCCTTCTAATCCTTTAGCGAATCCTCTAAATATTTGAGACAATATAACGCCTGAGTTTCCTCTTGCTCCCATTAAAGAACCCTTAGCTGCTGCTGATGCTATTTTTTCAACATCCTCATCTTCCACCATTTTAATATGCCTTACTGCAGATTGTACTGTTAATGACATATTAGTTCCTGTATCTCCATCAGGTACAGGAAAAACATTTAAAGAATTAACAAGCTCTTTATTATTATCTAAAGCATTTGCAGCTGTAATAAACAACTTCTTAAGTAATGTCGCATCTAAATATTCGATTTTCAACTTTGTACCTCCTAACCTTCTACTTTTGTACTCGTACACCTTGTACATGAATATTAACTTTATCTACTTTCAATCCTGTTAAATCTTCTATATTATATTTAACTTTTTCAATTATGTTGTTAGCGACAACAGAAATTTTAGTACCGAATTGAACTACTATGTATAAATCAATGTTTATTAACTTATTATCAGTATGAATCTTAACACCTTTTGTTAAGTGTTCCTTTCTAAGTAATTCCACAAGACCATCTGTTTTACCCTTTGTTGACATTCCTACTAAACCATAACATTCCATTGCTGCCATACCCGCTATTGAAGCTAAAACATTATCATCAATGTTTATGCTACCATATTTGTTATTTAATTTTCCAGGCATTAACATACCTCCTTAAATATTAATCAATAATTGCACATATATATATTCTACCCTAATATGCTTTTCTAATCAACATTTAGAATTTTTTTTATATTAAATAGCTATTAGGTTAAAATATTATTTATACATACTATGTGCTTTATAATAAATTATATGATTTTAACTATATTATATCAAATTTTATTATAATATATAAATCATCATTGCAAAATCACTAAGAGTTGTGGTAAAATATTGATGTTTGCAGTTAATCTGCAACGTGGAGTTAAGGAGGTGTTAAGTATGGCTAAATATTGTGAAATTTGTGGTAAGGGAAAGGCTAGCGGAAACAATGTAACTTTTTCAAAGCGTCATAATAAAAGAACTTGGAGTCCTAACGTACGTAAGGTAAAAGTGATCGTAGATGGAACACCAAAAAGAATGCATGTTTGTACTAGATGCTTAAGATCTGATAAAGTAAAGAGAGCACTATAATAATTTGGCTTCCTTAAGGAAGCCTATTATTATAATATTTAACTGCTATATAAAAACCATCCAAACTTTATTAAAGAAATCCCCAAGCATGTCAACAGAATCCATTTAGGTAAGATATAAATAGATAAACCAAGAAATATAATAATAACAATTATAAGAATTATTTCTCTGAATCCCCTCATATTTATCCCCTCTAAAACATTCTATAAAATGTCCATCCCAATAATACAAGTAAAATTCCTAATAATAGTAACCAAAATTTGAATGGTACAACTTGAATTATAATGATAGTTCCTATTACTGCTAAAACAATTCCAATGACTTTTTTTAATTTACTTTTGCAATAGAATTTAGGGAATTTCGGAAAATTTTTTTTCATATATATCTCCCCTTTTAAAAAAGCAATTATATATTTATCTTATTCAAAAGTAAACATTTTGTTACATTTTTAATTAATCCCTTGATTTAATAAGTAAACAAATCCCACTTTTAATCTCTATTATACCTTCCTTTTCTTTTAGTTTATTACTTATACCAAAAGTTGAACCAAATTTAAAATCTAATTTCTTAGTCTCGTATTCAAATCCTTTCAAAGTAACACCTTCTGCATCCTTAAATAAAGGAATTAAAGAAACATAATTATTACCCGTTTTTGTTATTTTAGCACTTTTACTAACCAATAATATTTCATTATTATTATCCACTATTTTAGCAGCAACTCCCTTTTTGAATATCGGATATAAAAGCATTACATTAGCAATAGTATGATCTAATCTTGAACCTGTGGCACCAATAATAGTAATATCTTTTGCACCTAAACTTAGTGCATAATCTATAGATAACTCAAGATCTGTTTTATCTTTTTTTCTAGGAAAGGTTTTAAAACTCACTTCTTTATACTTATAGTAATCAACTAATTCATTATCTATTGAATCTAAATCACCAATAATTATATTAGGTATAATCTCATTTTTAAATAACAATTTTGCTCCGCCATCGGCACAAATAATAGAATTTACCCCTTCTAAATTTTCCTTTATTAAATTTGAATTTAAATCACTTCCACTTCCTATTATTAAAACTTTCACATAATCCCTCACTTTTTTTCGTTTACATAATTTTTTTATCGTTAACTTTTTTTTAAAATATTCAAAGAGTTGAAATACAATTTTCTTTTAATAAGAAATAAAACCATATCCCTAGGATAATGGTTTTATTTCATTAAGTATTATTCAACCTGATTTTTTAAGTTATCTACTGCTAAATTAATATCCTCTGCTTTAAAAATTGCAGAGCCTGCAACAAATACATTCGCTCCCCAATTACATACTCGCTTGATATTATTTTCCTTTATTCCTCCATCAACTTGAATATCAACATTAAGATTATTTTGGTTAATTAAATTTTTTAATTCTTTTATTTTAAATTCCATCGATTCAATAAGGCTTTGACCTCCAAATCCTGGGTTAACAGTCATAACTAAAACCATATCTAAGTCCTTTAAAACATGTTTGATAGTTTCAATAGGTGTAGCTGGATTTAAAGCTACACAAGCCTTTAGTCCATAGGACTTTATTTGTTGGATAGTTCTGTGTAGATGTATCGACGCCTCTTGATGTACTGTTATAATATCTGCACCCGCGTCAGCAAAATCTTTTATATAACGTTCAGGTTCTTTAATCATCAGATGTACATCAAAGGGTAAATCAGTTGTTTTTCTAAGTGATTTAATCACCGGAGGTCCCATTGTAATATTAGGAACAAACATTCCATCCATTATATCTAGATGTATTAAATCTGCCCCAGCATTTTCTACTTTCTTTATATGTTCATCTAACCTACTAAAATCAGCAGATAGTAAAGATGGTGCTATTTTTTTCATATTTAGTACCTCCTATTATTTTTTATCTCATGTAGGAATTTTATATAATTATTATATCTATCTTTACTTATTTTTCCTTCATCTACTGCCTCTTTAACTGCACATTTGGGTTCTTTATTATGTTTACATCCTGTAAATTTACACATGTTTTTATATTCATAAATTTCTTTAAAAAAGTAATCTAAATTATCCTCATTAGTAAAATCTATATTAAGTGAACTGAAACCTGGTGTATCTACAACCCAACCTCCAATTTCTAATTCTAATAAATTAGCACTTCTAGTTGTATGTTTGCCTCTATTAGTTTTTTTACTAATTTCTCCTGTTTTTAAACTTAAATTAGGTTGTACTGAGTTTAATAAAGTAGACTTCCCCACTCCTGATGGGCCTGCAAAAACACTTATCTTATTCTTTAAAACTTCTTTAAGACTTTCAGTATTTATCTCATTCTTACCATTTGTAGTAATAACTTTATATCCTGCTAAATCATAGATTTCTTTTATATAGTCTGTTTCTTCCTTAGAACCTAGATCTATCTTGTTTATGCAAATAATTATATCTATATTTTCGTTCTCTGCCATCATTAAAAACCTATCTAATAACCATAAGTTTGGGTCAGGTTTTTTAAGAGCAAATACAATTACTGCTTGGTCTATATTGGCAACCGGTGGACGTATTAAAACATTTTTTCTATTTTCGATCTTTTCAATAACCCCTTTATTTTCTCCGTGGGTTAATTTAACTTTAACCAAATCACCAACTAAAGGTTTTATTTTTTTATTTCTAAATTTTCCTCGGGCTTTACACTCAATTATTGAACTTTCTGTCTTTACGTAGTAAAATCCACCTATCCCTTTTGTGATTATACCTTCAAGCATTAATTATCCTCCTTGAAATTATATTCAACTTCATCCTTCTTTTCACCATTGAAATATACTATATACTTAACTTTTCCTTTTCCTGATATAGGTACCTTTATACTTTCTTCACTGGATTTATGTTTTTTACTGTATATTAATTCTTTTTTATCATTTTGTTCTTTATATACATCTACTTTTATCTCTTTATCATCATCTGGTAATTTAATTGTAAGTTCCACTGATGGATCATTAGGTTTATCTTCAGTTTCATTTTCATCACTTTCACTAGAACTAGAACCTGTACTTATTTCTAAATTTATCGTTGTATTTTTCTCAACTTCTGTACCTACAGGATAACTCTGCCAACTTACTAGACCTTCAGGTATATCATTATTAGCCTCATACTTAATTTCTCCAACTAAAAAACCCTTTGAAATTAACCGTCTTTTAGCATCCTGTTCTGTAAGTCCAACTAAATCTGGCATAGGAATGTATTTCTTTTCTGGACCTGAACTAATTACATAATCTATTTCACTTCCCTTTTCTAACATCTCTTGTGGTGGAGGATTTTGCTTAATAACCACATCTATTGGATAATCATCACTAGCTTCATATGTGATTTCTCCTTTTTTAAGCCCTGCTTCACTTAGTAAAATCTCTGCTTCGTTAGACATATTACCAACTAATTTAGGTATTTTTACAAGATCAGGACCTTCACTTACAACTACCCTTACAGTGGAGTCAACTTTTAAATTGGCTCCTGAAGGTTCACTTTGCTCTATAATATGTCCTTTTTTAATATTATTACTATGTTTTCTATTCTCAATTTCTAATTTTAACCCTACTTTTTTAATATCCTTCGTTGCATTTTCTAGAGATTTACCTACTAAATTTGGTACTTTAACTTCTTCTACTATTAAGTAATCCTTTACTATTAAATACCCACCAGCTATAACTCCTGTAAATATTAAAGCAGCAACTATCGCGAAGATTGTAATAAGTTTTTTTGAATTATTCTTTTTATTCTTATTCTTTTTATCTTTTTTATCCTTTTTATCTATCATATCATCTTTAATAGCTGGTATAACTCTAGTTGGAGAATTATTATAATCCTTAAATTCCACAATATCTTCATTAACAAATTGTTTAGCCTTTCTTAAATCCTTTAAAATTTCATCAGAACTATTATACCTTAAACTTTGATCTTTTTTAACGGCCTTTCTCACAATATTATCTATACTTTTTGGAATATTTTTATCTATTTCCCCCGGTGGAATTATGTCCTCTTGTATATGTTTTAAAGCAATTGATATTGGGCTCTCACCTTCAAAAGGTACTCTGCCAGTAAGCATTTCATACATTACTATACCTAGTGAATATATATCAGATTTTGCATCTGTATATCCTCCTCTGGCTTGTTCTGGTGAGAAATAATGTACAGACCCTATAACATTACTTGTATTAGTCACAGTTGATGTAGAAGCTGCCCTTGCTATTCCAAAATCTGTAACTTTTATTCTACCGTCATCTGTAACCATAATATTATGTGGCTTTATGTCTCTGTGAACTATATGGTTTTCATGGGCATGATTTAAAGCCTCTGCTATTTCTATTGCTATATTTATTACCCTCTTAGGTGATATTTTTCCCTTTTCTCTTATAAGCTTTTTTAATGTTTTGCCTTTCACATATTCCATAACAATATAATATACATCATCTTCAGAGCCTACATCATAAATATTTACTATATTATGATGGGAAAGGCTAGCTGCAGATTGTGATTCTCGTTTGAATTTATTAATAAACTCCTCATCATTAGTAAATTCAGGTCTCAGTATTTTAATTGCTACAAATCTATTTAATAAGCGGCATTTAGCTTTATATACCAATGCCATTCCGCCGCCACCAATTTTTTCTACAATTTCATATCTATTACCTAGAATTTTTCCTATCATTATCTCACCTCTTTTCTATTTTATTTTTATAAGCATTACAGTTGTATTATCTGAACCACCCAATTTATTAGCTGTCATTGTTAATGCTTTACTCGCTTTTTCAATATTTTTATTTTGCAATATTATCTCTGTAATTTCTTTATCACTGACCATATTAGTAAGTCCATCTGTACAAAGCATAATTATGTCATCTTCTTCAATTTCTCTACTTAAAATATCAACTTTTACATCTTTATCTGTCCCTAAAGCTCTAGTAATTATATTCTTTTGAGGATGATTTATTGCTTCTTCTTGAGTAATACTACCATTTCTAACTAACTCAGCCACTAAAGAATGATCATGAGTTAACTGTTTTAATGATTTTTCTCTTAATAAATAAGCTCTACTATCTCCCACATGCCCTACAAATATTTCTTCTTTAGTCAAATACACCATAGTAATAGTAGTCCCCATACCATTACATTTTTCGTTATTAAGTGAATGTGCTAAGATTGCTTCATTCGCTTTATTTAAAGAATTATTTATAAATTTGGGTATAGTTATTAATCCATTTATTAAATCCTCTTTGTTATCATATAAATATTTTTTTATTATATCTATAGCGAGAGAACTTGCTATTTCTCCTGCATTATGTCCCCCCATGCCATCTGCGACAGCAAATAAAGGTAGGGCTTCTATGTTTGAACAAAAGTAAGAATCTTGATTTATATCCCTTACCTTTCCTACATCGGAACTTACACCTATTTTCATACTAACCCCCCAATAATGTTAATTATCTTTATTTCTTAAATAGTCTCTTCTAAGTTGACCACATGCAGCATTAATATCTGAGCCCATTTCTTTTCTAACAGTTGCATTTATTCCTTTTTCTAAAAGTATGTTTTTAAACTTTATTACATTTTTATTGTTAGATTTATTAAAATTAGTTTCATTAATATCATTAAGTGGTATTAAATTAACATGAGCTAACATGCCTTTAATTATCTCTGCTATTTTATATGCATCTTTTTTTCTATCATTTACTCCTTCAATTAACGTATACTCAAAACTTATTCTTCTGTTAGTCTTTTCTATATAATATTTACAAGCATTTATTAATTCTTCTATATTATACTTTTTTGCAATAGGTATAATTTTCTTTCTTTCATCATTATATGGAGAATGTAATGAAATAGACAGTGTAATAGGTATATTCTCATTTGCTAATTCATAAATCTTTCCCACAACACCACAAGTCGATAATGTAATATGTCTAAAACCTATATTATGTCCATCTTTAGAATTTATCATTTTTAAAAACTTAAGAACATTTTCATAATTATCAAGGGGCTCTCCACTTCCCATTAATACTATATTACTAACATCAATATTTAAATCATTTTCTATTTGATAGACTTGATCTAATATTTCTCCTGCCGTAAGATTTCTTATTAAACCGTCTTTAGTAGACGCACAAAATTCACACCCCATTCTACATCCTACCTGTGTAGATAAACAAAGTGTGACTCCATGTTTATGTTTCATCATAACACTTTCTATTATATTTTTATCCTTTAATAAAAACAAGTACTTCTTTGTTTTATCCTGCTTAGAGTCTAATCTTTTTAAAATAGTCATATTAGATAACTCATAATCTTTTTCTAGCTTGTCCCTTAAATCCTTTGATAGTACAGTAATATCACTAATGAGATTTATATTTTTTTGATGTATCCATTTATACACTTGTTTAGCTCTAAAAGATTTTTCATTTAAATTAATAAAAATGTCTTTTAGTTCACTTAAAGTTTTATCTTTTAAATTAATCTTACTCAAATTATCACTCCTGTATTATACTAATACTTTTTTATTATATCATATTAATAAGTTTAGCTGTAATTATATTTTCTTAAGTTTTGCAATAAAAAAACCATCTGTTGAATGTATATTAGGATACATTTGTAAATAACCCTTAGCAGTACTTTCATCTATATTTACTAAATTAGAAAATGATTCAAATTTAAAATTTCCATTTTCTTTAACAAAGGTATTAATTAATTCTAAATTCTCTTTGTTTTCAATTGTACATGTACTATATATTAAAGTTCCACCGGGTTTTAAATATCTACTAGCCTTTGATAATATATCCTTTTGTAATTTAACTAATTTTTCTATTTCATCTTTTCGTTTTGTCCACTTAATATCTGGCTTTCTTCTGATTAAACCTAAACCTGAACAAGGGGCATCTACTAAACAATAATCCACTTTTTCTAAAAGATTTTCATCCAATTTACTACCATTAAATATTTCAGTTTCAATTATATCTATACCTAATCTTTTAGAATTTTCATTAATTAAATTTACTTTATGTTCATATATATCTCTTGCAATAACTTTTCCATTATTATTCATCTTTTGCGCTATATGAGTAGCCTTTCCTCCTGGTGCACTGCATACATCAAGTACTAAACTATTTTCCATTGGGTTCATTATTTGAGCTACTAACATTGAACTTTCATCTTGTATTGTAAACAAACCCTTCTTAAACTCCTCTAAATCTGTAATCCTTGAAGGATTATTAATTATTATTCCATCTAATGCATATTTTGTTTTTTCAACATCAAAACCTTTATTTTTTAGTTTATCCATTAAACTTTCTCTACTTACTTTCAATGTATTAACCCTTATATTTAAATGTGGTTTTGTATTATTTTTTTCTAATAGTTCCTTTGTAAATTTAAATCCAAATTCATTTAACCATTTTTTCACCATCCACTCAGGATGAGAATATTTAATTGATAAATACTTTAATTTATTAGTTATTTTAGGCTCCTTTATTTTCTCTTTATTTCTAGCTATACTTCTAAGAACACCATTAACAAACCCAAATGTTCCTTTGTGACTAACAATTTTCGCTAATTTAACAGATTCATTACAAGCTGCACTATCTGGAATTTTATCCATAAAAACAATTTGATAAACTCCCAATCTTAAAATTTGAAGGATTTTAGGAGAAATTTTTTTAAATTTAAGTTTAGAAAATTTCTTAATTACCCAATCTATATAAAGTTTATTTTCTAAAACTCCATAAACTAATTCCCTAATAAATGCTTCATCAAGTTTTTCCATACCTTTAGTATTTCTTTGAATAGAAATATTAGAATATGCTTTTTTTTCATTTATCTCAAATAATATTTTATATGCTTTCATTCTTGTATTATAACTCACAAAATTACCCCCAATTATAAAATGAAAATAAAGGGGTTTTATCCCCTTTAGTCTTCTCTATTACTTAATAATATTAGCCTTATAAGTTGAGCAATACCAACTAATGTAGCAGCAACATATGTAAGCGCTGCAGCATTTAATACTTTCTTTGCAGGTTTTATTTCACTACTTGATAATAACCCATTTTCTAATTGAGCTAAAGCTCTATTACTTGCATTAAACTCAACAGGTAAAGTTATTATTTGAAAGGCTACTACTGCCGCATAAAGTATTACACCCACCTTTATAAAACTTGGTGCAATAAATAAACCTATAAATACTAAAGGCCATGCTAGTCTTGATCCAAAACCTGCTATAGGCGCTATATTATTTCTTAATATTAATGGATAATAACCATTCGCATGTTGTATAGCATGCCCAACTTCGTGAGCTGCTACTCCTACTGATGCAACTGATGATCCATTATATACTTGACTTGAAAGTCTTAAAACCTTTTTTCTAGGATCATAATGATCTGATAGGTGTCCTCTTACATGTTCAATTCTTACATCATTCAAACCATTTCTATCTAGAATATACTTTGCTATTTCAGCACCTGTATAGCCTGATTTACTCCTAACATTTAAGTATTTATTGAATGTTGTTTTTACCTTTCCTTGAGCATACATCGAAAATAATATTGCTGGTATTAAAATTATTATCTCAGGTCCAAACAATCCAAAGGGATACATACTAATCCTCCTCTAAAAAAAATTTTATTGCTTCTTCTAATTTATCTATATTAACTCTAGTATTAAAACAGGGACCTTTAGGTCTTTCATTAACAACACCTAAAACAGGTAAAACTTTAACATCATTAATTCCACTTGTCAAATCTCTTTCACAAGCAACTGCTATTATTGCTTTAGGCTTATATTTTTTAATCCAAGCTCTTGCAAGTGTCCCTCCAGTTGCAACTACGCATTTAACATTATACTCCTTGCATAAATTTAATATATCTTTTATATTACACTTTCCACATAATCTACAGTTTTCTATATTATTAGTTATTTTATATTGACATTTTGAATATTGAAGACAATGGGGAAGTAATATTAATATTTCATTACTTCTTACCTTTATATCTTTTGCTAAAATCATTAAATTATTTATCTTAGTAAAAACTCTCCTTATACTGTCTATATCTAATTGTAATAACTTAGATACATTTATTAACAAAGGATAAAAAAACGATAGGAATCTTTTAAAAATTTTATAATTCAACTTTGAAATTTCCCTACTTTTTACTAATTTAATTAAAATAATTATATTCCATATGAAAAATAAAACTATACATCCAATAATCAAAGATATAAAAATTATAAAAAACCTCATTAAATTCATACCACTACTTAAACTAATATAAAAACCTATAAAAGATATGAGTGATAATAACATCATTAATAATATATTCACTATAATAAAATTTAGCTTATCTCTTTTCATCTAAAATCACATCCAATAGCCTATGATTAACCTAAAATAATATTAGTTTCTATTTCATTTCCCCTTAGATAATCTTTAACTTCCATCGGTCTTTTTCCTGGGAATTGTATCTTTTTAATAATAATACTTCCATCTTTTACAGAAACATAAATGCCTTCATCATTAACTTTGATTATTTCTCCATTTGTTCCTTTCATTTCACTACCTATTTCAACCCTATGAATTTTCATTTTTTTACCATTATAGTAAGTAAAAGCACAAGGCCAAGGGTTAGTACCTCTAACTAGATTTTTAATAGATCTTTTAGGTTTATTCCAATCTATTTTTCCTAGCTCTTTATCCATCATAGGTGCATAACTTGAATTTACATCATCTTGGGGTGTCCTTTTTACTTCTCCTTTATCTATAATATCAAGGGTCTTTATAAGTAAATTTGCACCTAAATCCATCAATTTATCATGTATAACTCCGGCAGTATCATTTTCTTTAATAGCTATTTCTTCTTTTAAAATCATATCACCGGTATCTAAACCTTCTTCCATATACATGGTTGTAACACCTGTTTTATCTTCACCATTAATTACTACCCAGTTAATAGGAGCTGCTCCTCTGTAAGAAGGTAGTAACGAAGCATGTACATTAATACACCCTTTTTTAGGAATATCTAAAATATCTTTTCTTAATATCTGTCCATATGCTACAACAACAATAACATCTGGATTATATTTTTTTATCTTTTCAATATTTTCTTCTACATTAATATTTTCAGGTTGAAAAACTTCTATCCCAAAATCTAAAGCCTTTTGTTTTACAGGAGTCGGTGTTAGTTTCTTTCCTCTTCCTTTTTTTCTATCTGGTTGAGTAACTACTAAAGATACGTTATATCCTTTTTTATATATTGAATTTAAAGTAGGAACCGCAAAATCTGGAGTACCCATAAATACTATATTCATATAATCCCCCTATTCTTGTATCACTTTATCTATATATAATATACCTTCAAGATGGTCAATTTCATGACATAGAACTCTAGCTAAAAGTCCTTCTCCTTCAATTAGTTTCTCATCTCCATTTATATTTTGATATTTAACCTTTACTTTTTTTGGTCTTTTTACCTTTCCAGACTTATCTGGAACACTTAAGCATCCTTCTACATCAATCTCTTCTCCCTCTGTGTGTATAATCATAGGATTAATTAATTTTATAGTTCCTTCTCCTATATCTATAACTACTAATTTTTTAAGTATACCAACTTGAGGAGCTGCTAAACCTACACCTTCTTCTTTATGCATCGTTTCTTCCATATCATTTAGTAATGTTATTACTCTATCACTTATTTTATCAACATTTCTAGATTTTTTTCTTAAGATTGGATCTCCTTCATATCTTAGTTTTCTTATTGCCATAAGGCTTCCCTCCTAAATTATTGATATTGGATTTATATCTAAATTAAATTTTATACTTTTTTTATTTTCGTTATTTTCAACGCATATAGAGTATATTATATCTTTTAATATACTTATATTCCCATTATCACATTTAATTAATATTTGCCATCTATATTTACCTTTTATTTTCATTATTGGAGCAGGATTAGGCCCCATTATATCATCTTTATTAAATTGCATTTTAATTTTATCTATATTATTAATTATCTCTCTATAAGTTTCCTTTGAAGTTTTTATTACATTATGCTCTTTTATACCCGAAATAACGATATTAATTAAATTTATAAATGGAGGATATTCAAATTCCTCTCTTAATAATATTTCATTTTTATAAAACTCTTTATAATTATGGTTTTTAGCCATTTGTATACTAAAATGATCTGGTTCATATGTTTGTACTATTACTTTACCTTCATTATCCCCTCGTCCAGCCCTACCTGCAACTTGGGTAATCAATTGAAAAGTTCTTTCAGATGATCTATAATCAGGTAAGTTTAATGAAATATCAGCAGCTATAACCCCTACTAAAGTTACATTTGGAAAATCTAGTCCCTTAGAAATCATTTGTGTCCCAATTAAAATATCTGCATTACCCTCTTTAAATTTATTTAATATTCTTTCATGACTTCCTTTTTTTGAAGTTGTGTCTACATCCATTCTTAGAACTTTAGCTGTATCAAAGGCCTCCTTAACCATCTCTTCCACTCGCTGAGTACCTATACCAAAATATTTTATATACTTACTCCCACATTCAGGGCAAACATTTGGTGGTTTAACTGCTAATCCACAGTAATGACATATTAATGAATTTTTATTTCTATGATATGTCAAAGAAATATCGCATTCTCTACATTTAAGTACATGCCCACATTCTCTACAGGATATAAAAGTTGAAAATCCTCTTCTATTTAAAAATAATATGGTTTGCTTTCCTATCTTTAAATTATCTTTAATTGCTTCATACAATTTTTCGCTAAATATGGATTTGTTACCACTTTTTAGTTCTTCCTTCATATCTATAACATCTACTTCTGGCATATTTTTGTCATTAACTCTATTATTAAGTTCCAAAAGTTTAATATCATTTTTCAAAGCTTCATAATAAGTATTAATAGAAGGGGTTGCTGAACCTAAAAGTAAAGATGCATCTTCTAATTCACACCTTTTTTTAGCTACCTCTATAGTATCATATTTCGGACTCATACTAGACTTATAACTAGATTCATGTTCTTCATCTATAACTATTAACCCTAAATTTTTAAATGGAGCAAATATAGCCGATCTTGCACCAACTACTATATTGACTTCTCCTTCTTTTATTTTTCGCCATTCATCATACCTTTCACCTAGTGATAAACGACTATGAAGGACAGCTACATCATCTCCAAACCGCCCTATAAATCTATCTAACGTTTGGGGGGTTAATGATATTTCAGGTACTAATACTATACTCTGCTTTTTTAAGTTTAACATCTTTTCTATTAATTGCAAATAGATTTCAGTTTTCCCACTACCGGTTACCCCATGCAATAGAAATTTATTATGTCTTTTATTTTGTATATCTGAATTTATAATATCAAAACACTTTTGCTGTTCATATTGTAATTTATATTTATAACTTTTTTTTATTTCTTTTGTTACAGGATTTCTTTTAACTTCCTTTTCATAAATTTTTATAATGCCCTTACTTTCTAAGGATTTTGCTGATTGTAAATTAGAATTAGTAATACTTAATAATTTATTTAATTTGATATTATTATTCTTTTTAAGATATTTTAATATTTCTATCTGTTTATAAGCTCTTTTATTAATATTAATTTCTTCATTATTACTAGTTAAAAGCTTTACAAACCTTTCATATCTTTTATCTATTTTATTATCTACACGTCTTTTTGTTTTTATGATACCTTTCTTTTTTAGCGATTTCATACTACTATTTATATTATTTAAATTTAAATTTTTTCTTATTGTGTTAAATTCACTTTCCCCATTATTTAATAAATATTTAACTATTTTCTTTTGATTCTCTGAATTAATACTATCTAAATTTATTTTATCAATTTTATTTAAAGATATATATTTATTTACTTTATTGGATATTCCAGTAGGTAACATCGTTCTAAATACATCGATAAATTGTGCAAGGTATTTATATTTCATCCACATTCCTAAATTTATCATATTTTTAGAAAGTACAGGTTCTTGATCTACTATTTTTTTTATACCTTTTACTTTGTTTATATCTATGTCTATTTCTTCTTTAAATCCTATAACTATTCCTTCTAAAAGTTTATTCCCAAATCCAAAGGGTACTAATACCCTCATTCCCTCTTTTAAAATATCCTTTTTACTATCAGGTATCTTATAGGTGTAAATTCTATCTGTTTTTGTACTTCTATTATCTACTATTACTTCTACAAATTCTTTTTTAAACATTTCATTCACCTTTCAACTTAAGCTATTATTATTATAGCATAAAATGCAAACAACATCTTTAATCAATAATAATTATCAATAAGTCTAAATATTTCTACTACATATGATAAATAAAAGCCAGATAAATAGTAACTATTTATCTAGCTTATTATAAATGAAATTAATTTAATTTACTAACTTTATCAATTATAATTTCAGATAATTCTTCTTTTTTCATTTTAGGGAAACTTTCTTCATTTAGGTTTTTATCTACTATTGTTACAATATTTGTGTTACTTTTAAAACCTGCATCTTTTTTAGAAACATCATTTACTATAATCATATCAAAGTTCTTAGCCTTTAATTTCTTTTTTGAATTATTAACTATATTATCGGTTTCAGCTGCAAAACCTATAATTTTTTGCTTTTCTTTTAGTTTACCAAAATGTGCAGCTATATCTATGTTTTTAACTAATTTTAATTCTAATTTACTACTTTTTTTCTTAATCTTATTTTTACTAACTTTTTCAGGTCTATAATCTAAAGGTGCCGCTGCTTTTATTAATATATCACAATCTTTAAAATGATTATTAACAGCTTCAAACATTTCTTCTGTAGTTTTAACATTAATAACATCTACACCCTTAGGAGCTTTTAAATTAGTAGGTCCACTTATTAAAGTTACATTAGCACCTTTATCTTTTGCTGATTTAGCTAAAGAATAGCCCATCTTACCACTAGAGTGATTAGTTATATATCTAACTGGATCAATAGCTTGCATTGTAGGTCCTGCTGTTATTAAAACCTTTTTATCTTTAAGTTTAAGATCCTTTTTAAAAGATTTTTCTACATAATCAACTATTATTTCAGGTTGAGCTAACTTACCTTCACCTATATCTCCGCATGCTAATCTTCCTGTATCTGTTTTAATAAATTCATATCCTAAATCCTTTAACTTATCCATATTTTGTTTAAATATTGGATTTCTAAACATTTGTGTATTCATAGCTGGGGCAAATATAACTTTTGAATTTGTTGCCATAACAGTCGTACTAAGCATATCATCTGCTATGCCGTTGGCTATTTTACCAATAATATTTGCTGTTGCTGGAACTAAAACAAATGCATCTGCCCTCTGTGCTAATGATATATGCTCTACTTCCCATTTTTTTGGTTCATCAAACATATCTACTGTGACAAAATTTTGTGATAAAGATTGAAATGTTAATGGAGTAACAAATTTAGTTGCTGATTTTGTCATTATAACGTCAATATTTGCACCTTTTTTTATTAATCTACTTACAACATCAACAGCTTTATAAGCAGCTATACCACCTGTAACTCCCACTACTATATTTTTATCCTTTAACAAGCTTATCACTCCATTACTTTAAACTTTTAATATCAGGTTTAGTATATTCTAACTTTTCTTCATAAAATTCTTCTAATGCTGTTGTAACACTTTTAGTTGTACGTACCTCAACACCTGGCTCATCACCCTCTACTAATTGTCTTGCTCTTTTTGAAACTAACATTACTAAAGTATATCTGCTATCAACCTTTTCTAATAATTCATTAATTGAAGGATATAACATTCCCTATACCTCCTCTATTTTTTTTATTAATTCTTTTTGTCTATTTACTCTACATTTTTCAGCCTTCATTATTGCTTTAATATTATCAACTGCTGAGTGAACTTCATCATTTACCACACCATAATCATATTTAAATACAAAATTAATTTCTTTATATGCAGAATTAAACCTTTTTAGAATAGCTTCCTTAGTCTCAGTTCCCCTATTTACTATTCTATTTTTTAACTCCTCCATAGATGGTGGTAATATAAATATAAAAACACCTTCTGGATAAATATCTTTAACTTTTAAAGCCCCTTGTATATCAATTTCTAATAAAACATCTTCTCCCTTTTCTAATTTATCCATTACATATTTCTTAGGTGTTCCATAGAAATTATCATATACGCTTGCATGTTCTAAAAATTCATTACTTTTAATCATATCTTTAAATTTATTTTTATCTAAAAAGAAATAGTTAACTCCATCTACTTCACCTTTTCTTGGTTCTCTAGTAGTTGCTGATATTGAGATATTTAGATCTTTTCTCTGTTTTAATAATTCTTTACATATCGTTCCCTTTCCAGCTCCTGAAGGTCCTGATACTACTATAAGTAAACCCTTTTTCATTTGACACTCCTTTCTATTCCTTTGTAGAATTTATCTCTGTATCTTTATTATTTAATCTATGGGCAACAGTTTCAGGCTGAACAGCTGATAAGATAATATGGTCACTATCTGTTACTATAACAGCTCTAGTTCTTCTTCCATATGTAGCATCTATTAGCATTCCCCTTTCACGTGCCTCTTGTATTATTCTTTTAATAGGAGCTGATTCTGGGCTTACTATGCCTACTATTCTATTTGCTGATACTATATTACCAAAACCTATATTTATAAGTTTTATACTCAAAATTATAACCTCCTTACTCTATATTTTGTACTTGTTCCCTGATTTTTTCTAGCTCACTTTTTATATCCACTACTTTATTTGTAATTTTTAAATCTCCTGATTTAGAGCCTATGGTATTTGTTTCTCTATTCATTTCCTGAACTAAAAAATCTAACTTTCTTCCAACTATATCATCTGACTTAATGGTTTTGGTAAGTTGACTTATATGACTATATAATCTTACAACCTCTTCAGTTATATTACTCTTATCAGCAAAATGTGCTACTTCATTTGCTAATTTATTATCATCAATCTCGTAGTTTTCGTCTAATAATTCTTCTATTCTAGTTTTTAGTTTTTCCTTATATTCTAAAACTACTTCAGAGGACTTCTCTTCTATCTCTTTAGTCATACTTTCTATTTTTTCTGCTCTTTTTTCTATATCTTCAGCTAATTCTTTTCCTTCTTTTATCCTCATATTAATTACATTTTCTAAAGCTTTCTTAACAGCCACTTTTAAACAATTCCAAACCTCATCTTCATCAGCTTCCTTTTTTTCAATCTTAAAAATATCTTGAAATCTTGAAAGAGTGTCACCATTAATTTCATTACTTATATTAATTTCATCACACACAGCGTCTATAGCTTTTTTATATGATTTTGCTAATGAAATATCAGGATTTACATCGACATCATTATTTTCATAATTTTCAAGTTTAATAAATACTTCTACCCTACCTCTTTTAATTTTACTTTTTATTACTTTTTTAATTTTTTCTTCTACATAATTCAAATGTTTAGGCATCCTAATAATAACATCATTATACCTATGGTTAACTGATTTGATTTCAACAGTGAAATGTCTTAAATCATCATTATTTTCACTTCTTCCAAATCCTGTCATACTTCTTATCATTGGTACCATCCTTTCTAAATATTATACTCAATTTTTAAATAAAATCAACACTTAATATTTAAAAATTATATTTTCCACTACATACAAACTCTGCTGGTCCTGTCATATATACATATTTTCCATTCTGCTCTATATTAACTACTCCACCTAGAAGATGAACATCCAAACTTTTATTTAACCCACATATCTTAGAACCAATTATTGCAGAGGCTGCAGCTCCTGTCCCACAGGCTAAAGTTTGACCAACACCTCTTTCCCAAGTTAGTACTTTAATATTTCTATCATCTATTATTTCTGAGAAATTCACATTAATACCCTTTGGAAAAATCTCTAGATTTTCTATTAAATTTCCAACTTCTTTTATATCAATATTATCTAAATTATTACTAAAAATAACACTGTGTATACTTCCTATTGCCACTGCAGAAATATTATACTCTTTTCCTAAAACTTTAATTTTTTCATTTATAAATTCTTCTTTTTCAGAAATTACAGGAATTTCTTTAGCAATAAAATTAGGAGTTCCTAAATTAACTTTAACATCACTAATTTTTCCCTTTATTTCTTTTATTTCAGGTTTCATTATACCTGCTAAAGTCTCAACATTAAAGCTTTTTTTATCAATTAAGTTATTATCATATACAAACTTAGTAAAACATCTTATTCCATTTCCACACATTGGCGCTTCTGTACCATCTGCATTATAAAAACACATTTTAATATCAGCTTTATCTGACTTTTCAGCTACCATCATACCATCAGCACCAATACCAAAGTGTCTGTTACAAACTTTTTTAGCCAATTCATTATAATTTGGCATATTTTGATTTATACCATCAAATATTATAAAATCATTTCCTAGTCCATGTAGCTTTTCAAATTTTAACATTTTACACCTCCTCAAAAATACCTATTAATATATTACTATATTAATTATCGTAATTCCTTTTAATTGTTACAATATTTTAATATTTAATTGTGAAGAATAATATTAAATCTATTATTCATTATTATTCAAAATTAAACTTTATATTCTGATAACAAGATGTTATACTTTTAAATAAATATGTATTGGAGGAATTTTTATGTCATTAGATGGAATAGTCGTTAAATCACTTATAGATGAATTAAATACTGAGATACTTAATGCTAAGATAGATAAAGTTTATCAGCCAGAGGATGATGAAATACTTATAAGATTAAGAAATAATTCTACTAATTATAAATTATTAATATCTTCAAGTAGCAATAATCCAAGAATCCACTTTACTAACGCTAATAAAAAAAATCCTATAAAACCCCCTATGTTTTGTATGCTTTTAAGAAAGCACCTTCAAGGTGGCAAAATTACTTACATAAAACAACCTACTTTAGAAAGAATAATAAAGATAGGTATCACTAGTTCAGATGAACTTGGTATTACTTCTAATAAAGAATTGGTTATAGAAATTATGGGAAGACATAGTAATATTATATTAATTGAAAAAGATACTTTAAATATAATAGATTCAATAAAAAGGATAACTCCTGATGTAAGTAGAAAAAGACAAATACTACCGGGGATAAATTATTCTTTACCCCCAAGTCAAAATAAAGATAATCCCTTAAATCTTGACAAAGAACATTTTTTAAATCTATTAGATATTAATAATGATGGAAATTTATTATTTAAGTTTATTTATAAAAATTATTTAGGTATTAGTCCTTTAATCGCTAAAGAAATATGCTATAGAGCTAATATTGATTCAAATAAACAAATTGGCGCCTTAAATGAGGATGAAATTAATTCTTTATATAGTAGTTTCAACAATCTAATAAATAAAGTTAAAAGTAATACCTACAAACCTACAATGGTTACTGATTCAGAAAATAATAAAGTTGTTGCTTTTTCAGCTATTAATTTACAACAATTTGATAAAGAAAAGAAGCATTTTAACTCAATTAGTAAGGTTTTAGAAGAATATTTTCTTACTAGAGATAGATTAGATAGAATACGTCAAAAGGCTATAAACTTAAGAAAAAATATATCAAATAAATTAGATAGAAATCAAAAGAAATTAGCTAAGCAAAAAAAGGAACTTTTAAATGCTAAAAATAGAGAAAAATATAAAATATATGGAGAATTAGTAACTGCAAACATATACAGAATAGAAAGAGGACAAGAAAAATTAAAATGTGAAAATTTCTATGATGATAACAAAGAGATTACTATTAATTTAAAACCAAGATTGACTCCTTCAGAAAATGCTCAAAAATATTTTAGAAGATATAATAAATTAAAAAATGCATATAAAAAAGTATCTAAAGAGATTAAGAAAACTAAAGCTGATATAGAATATCTAGAACATATTTTACTTAGTATTGAAAACTGCACTGAATTAGAAGAGTTAGAAGAGATTCGCAGTGAACTAGTTGATGAGGGTTATTTGAGAGTTAAAAAGAAAAATAAAAAATCTAAAAAGAGAAAAACAACTTCAAAACCATATCATTTTATATCTTCAGATGGATATGATATTTATGTAGGGAAAAACAACAAACAAAATGATTATCTAACATTAAAATATGCAAATAAAAATGATATTTGGCTTCATACTAAAGATATACCAGGTTCCCATGTTATTATAAGAAAGAAAGACAGTAAAGAAGTACCTGAAAATACTTTAATTGAAGCAGCCTTATTAGCAGCATTTCATAGTAAAGGTAAGATGTCTAGTAATGTTCCAGTGGATTATACAGAGAAAAATAATGTTAAAAAGCCAAACGGTGCTAAACTAGGTATGGTTATCTATGAAAATAATAATACTTTATATGTAACTCCTAAAAAAAAGGAAGTATATCAAATAAAGAAAATAGAGGATTAGTCCTCTATTTTTTTTATGCTAGATTTAATTTAGTAAATACATATGGAATTACAAATGTTGAAGTGAAACCAATCATTAAAAACTTTAAATAATCTATAATACCTATAGATGGTAATAAATTAAATAAAATGAAAATAACTAATATTATAGATAACCCTAAAATAAGCTTAATTACTTGTCTTATAAAAGTAGAACTTTCATTAAAATTAATAAACTTATTTTCTAACATATAACCAATTAATATTCCCGTCAATGAAGATATAACTATTGTGTATATATTATTACTAACAAAAAAGAGTATTAAATTTAATATTATTAACAACATAAAATATAAAAGAATACTCTCACCTATCTTAACTTTTTTCTTAACTACTTTTATTAATAAAACGATAAATACACCTAATATTAATCCAAAGAAAACATCTCTAGGCCAATGAACTCTTAAATAAAGTCTTGAAAACCCTACTAAAATCATAATTATAGATCCTATAATATAAAATATTTTCCTGTTAAATTTAGTCATCAAATAAAACCAAAAGGATGCAGATATTTGTGAGTGACCACTAGGAAAAGAATACCCCGGTGCAGATTTTACATATAACGAATTAATTTCATCTAAACTTATTGGTCTTTCTGCTTTAAATAATCCCTTCACTAAATCATTTATAAAAGATGATGCTACGACAATAAATAAAACCTTTATTCCAATAGTTTTATCTATACACCAATAAATTAATAGTATAGCAATAAAGTAAAAATACTCACTTCCTATATTAGTGACTATTATAAATAATTTATCTAAAATTGGATTACTTATATTTTGTAATAATAAAAGAAAATCAAGTTCCATATAATCCCACCTTTATTACATTATAACAACATACTTATTATTTTTCTATAATATTAATATTATTTAAGTTTTATAATTATAAAAAAACACCCTAATTATTATCTCATAAATAATTAGGGTGTTTTTTATCTTGCTATTTAATTAATTAGTTTAAGCTGTTTCTGGTAATAATTTATTTACACATATACCTATAATTGCCGCTAAACTTAAACCTACTATTTGAATATTGTCTGTTATCTGAATACCTATCACTCCATCAAAGGCATTAAGATTTTGTTTTATTTTAAGTATTTCAGTGCCTATTCCTGCTACTAATATTAAAGATGCTACTATTAAGTTTCTATTACTTGAAAAATCAACCTCAGCAGTAGTTAATGTTCTCAATCCAACACTTGCTATCATACCAAATAGTATAATACTTACTCCACCCATTACTGGAACAGGTATAGTTTGTAATATAGCTCCTAGTTTTCCTATAAAACTTAAAGTGATTGCTATGCATGCTGCTAATCTTAAAATTGATGGGTTATAGTTTTTAGTTACAGCTAAAACACTAGTATTTTCACCATACGTTGTATTAGCTGGTGCGCCTATAAAACCTGCAAATAATGTAGCAATACCATCTCCTAATAAAGTTCTATGCACTCCTGGTTCTTCAAAGAAATTCTTGCCTACAACGGCTCCGTTAGTTGTTATATCTCCTATATGTTCCATAAAAACAGCTAATACTATTGGAGCTATCATAGCCACTGCTCCAAAACTAAATTTAGGCGCTGTAAATTCTGGCATACTAAAGTAACTTGCTTCTAATATCGGACTATAATCTATTATTCCTAAAAATGCTGAAAATGCATATCCTACTAAGACACCACATAATATTGGTATTACTTTAAAAAAGCCCTTTGCAAATACTGATACTAAAGTTACTGTAATTACAACCACAGAAGCTACAAGCCAGTTTGCAGAAGCCATTTCTATAGCAGTTGGACTTAATATTAGTCCTATAACTATAATCATAGGTCCTGTTACAATAGGTGGAAAGAAACTCTTTACTTTATCTGCACCAAAGATTTTTATCATTAAAGAAAATACCATGTACAAACCACCGGCTACTACTATACCTCCTTGGGCATATCTTAAGTCTCCATACTTATTAGCAACCGCTACTATTACCGGTATAAAGGCAAAACTTGAGCCTAAAAATACAGGTACAATCCCCTTAGTTACTAAGTGAAATAATAAAGTTCCAAAACCAGCTGAAAATAATGCCACAGATGGATTTAATCCAGTTAACATAGGTACTAATACAGTTGCACCAAACATGGCAACCACGTGTTGTATACCCATTATACCTTTCCTTGTTGCAGATTTAAGTTTCTCTTGATTTCCATTTGATTTTTCATTTACACAAGTGTTTACAGACATAAATATACCTCCTTTGAATTTTAAGGAGGGAGACAAAATCTCCCTTATCAGCCTCACAGGACTGATTTAAAAGGTCTTAGTATTCATTTATCATTACTTCATTAACCTTATCTATTTCTTCAAACTTAACACTAATAACTTCTTCTTTAGATGTGGGAACATTTTTACCTACAAAATCTGGTCTTATTGGCAATTCCCTATGTCCTCTGTCAATTAAAACTGCTAGTTGCACTTTCTTTGGTCTACCCTTATCTACTATGGCATCTAATGCTGCTCTAACAGTTCTTCCAGTGTATAACACATCATCTACTAATATTACTGTTTTATTAGTTATATCAAAATCTATTTTATTAGATTCAACAATTGGTTTTTCATCGACCTCTGTTAGGTCATCTCTATAAAGTGTTATATCTAATGTTAATATAGGAACCTTTTTATTCTCAATTTGATAGATCTTTTCTGCTAATCTTTCTGCAAAAGGTACCCCTCTAGTTTTTATACCTAATAAAATTAAATCTTCAGTTCCTTTGTTATTTTCTAATATTTCATGAGCGATTCTAGTTGTTGCTCTTTTAATAGCTTTTTCATCAAGTATCTTTGCCTTTTGTCTCATTAAATCACCCCCATATAACAAAATAAACTCCTTATCTCGATCGATAAGAAGTTTAGTATACAAATACTTATATTATGTATTCTTACTCCTTACCGACATCTCGTGTCGCTTTAAAGGATTTCTTTTTTATCTTAATACATGATAGCATACCATTAGACATTTGTCTAGTTAATTTTTTCTTTTTTCTAGAATTTCTAGTATTTTTTCAAAATGTGTAGGTAAATTAGAATTAAATTCCAAGTATTTATCGGTTCTTGGATGCTTAAAACCTATTATCTTTGCATGCAATAGCTGACCTTTTAAATTAAACTTTTGTCTTTTAACTCCATATACAGGATCTCCCACTACAGGATGTTTAATATATGCCATATGTACCCTTATTTGATGAGTTCTTCCAGTTTCTAAACTCACCTCTAATAAAGTATATTTATTAAAACGCTTTAAAACCTTAAAATGAGTTATTGCTTCTTTGCTGTTTTTAGATGTAACTGCCATCTTTATCCTATTTGATGGATTTCTCCCTATAGGAGCGTTTATCGTTCCTTTCTTTTCATTAATTCTACCTTCGACTAAAGTATAATATTTTCTAGTTATGGTGTGTTCTTTTAACTGTTCTGATAACTTTATATGGGCTAAATCACTTTTAGCAACCATTAATAATCCAGTTGTATCTTTATCAATTCTATGTACAATTCCTGGCCTTATAACACCATTTATCGATGATAAACTATCTAGGTGATATAATAATGCATTTACTAAGGTTTCTGTTTGATTTCCTTTAGCTGGGTGTACTACCATCCCTTGAGGTTTATTAACAACAGCAACATCGTCATCTTCATATACTATATTTACTGGTATATCCTCTGGTACTGCTTCAATTTCTTTTGGTTTAGGTAAATTTATTTCTATCTTATCTCCTTCATTAATATTATATCTAGGTTTTATCTTTTCATCATTAATTAATATATTACCCTTTTTAATTAATTTTTTTATATATGATCTAGATAATTCATCTAACTTTTCTGCTAAATATGCATCGATTCTACCGGAATCTTCTTTACAAACAATGATTTCGATATCTGCCATAGTATCACTCTTTCTATTTTATTTCATATTTATCAAATATAACTAAATATATAATGATTATAGTAGCTACTACTATAAAACTATCTGCCAAATTAAAAACTGGATAATCATATAAATTCCCAAATTTAACATCTATAAAGTCTATCACATAACCAATTCTTATTCTATCTATTAAATTACCTATGGCACCTCCTATTATTAATAATAAGGAATAATCCATAAGTTTTGAATTATTACTAATTTTCATAAAAAGTATAATTCCTATAAGTATAACTATTGTTATAATAATAAAAAACATTTTTTGATTTTGCAATATACCAAAGGCTGCACCAAAATTTTTTACAAAAGTAAAGCTTAAAAAATCTCCTATAACACTTACCGATGCTTGTCTATATAAGTGCTTCACGGCTAAGTATTTAGTTAATTGATCGATAATAATAACTAATAATGGTAATAAGTAATACATATAAACCTCCTTATTTTTAGTCTAAATATATTTTAATCTATATTAAAGGATATTACAACTCTAAAAAAAAAGGGCTTTATAACCCTTTATTTCTTTTTCTGTCTATCTGGAATATCCTTTCTATCTTCATTTTCTAATTGTCCTTTATAAAAATCACTAGAAATTTTCTCTACATCCTCAACAATACCTGCTTCCTTCTCATCATAAATACCAATATCATCCCCTGTGTTTAATGACGGATCACTCTTTACTTGATTAAATTTATATATGCTTTGACTTATATCTTCACCGTCTGTACCAACATATTCTTCTTGACTATGATCTTTGTTTGTTCTCCCGAAGGGATATTTTAAATTATCTTCTTCTGCAGGTCTTTGATTATTCATATCATTCATAGGTAATTTATCATCCCTACAATTTAAGCACGTTTTTACATATGGGATTATATCTAATCTATCTAAATCCATTTCCTCTCCGCATATCTCACATTTTCCATAAGTTCCGTTTTCTATTTTTTCTAAAGCTATATCTATTTGTTTTATAATTAACTCTTCATTATTCTTTAAATTCATACTCTGCTCCATCATATATGTTTCACTACCAATATCAGCAGGATGGTTATCATATACTGATAATTCATCTGTAGATTCCTTTAGTGCTTTATTAGATTCTTCATTCATTGTATCAACAGTTTTTAAAGTACTATTTTTTTCTTCAATAAGTCTATTTTTATAATAATTTAATTTATCTTTATCCATAATTCCCTCCTATAAATTCTGTTTTACTATTTTTACTAATTCCGCTATGAAATCACCAATAACAGGAAGGTTTAAAGTGATTATTCTTTGAGCAATGTATATAAATAAAGCACCTAAAATTGTAAAACCAACAGCCATTCCAAATCCTCTAGCTAAGCCAGCTACAAAGTTAATTGATAATAGTCTCCATTTATTATCCAATATATCTACATATTCTGCAATCTTTGTTTTTTCAATTTTTAAAGCTAAATCATATACTTTATCTTCCAATTCATTTTTTTCATTATTACCCATAGTTTTACCTCACTAACCTTTCTTAGATATTGATATTTTTATTATATGCAATGTTTAACTTTTTACACAAAAAAGCTTTTATAAGATTATGCTTATATGTTAATTACTAGATTAACGTTTTGAATCTAGTAATATAAACATTTAGTAAAATAAAAAAGTTGTATTAATAAACTTTAAAGTTTATCAATACAACTTTTAATTTTATCTATTTCTTTTATTAACTTTTTTGTTTGTTTAAAATCTAAAGATTGAAAACCATCTGATAAAGCTTCTTCTGGTTTTGGATGGATCTCAATCATAACTCCATCTGCTGACACAGTAACAGCGGCCCTAGTCATAGGTATTACAAGATTTCTTCTCCCAGTACCATGACTTGGGTCTACAATAATAGGTAATTTAGATAAAGATTTTATTATTGGCACAACCGTTAAATCTAAGGTATTTCTAGTATAATTTTCAAAAGTCCTTATTCCTCTTTCACAAAGTATGATATCTTCATTACCCTCTAATGCAATATACTCAGCTGCCATTAGCCATTCTTTAACTGTAGCTGTCATGCCTCGTTTTAATAAAATAGGTTTATCTACTTTACCTATTTCTTTTAATAAACTATAATTCTGCATATTCCTAGATCCTATTTGTATAATATCTACATAATCATATGCTTTTTCAACATCCCTTGGATCCATTATTTCTGATATGACTTTTAATTTATTTTCATCTGCTGCTTCTCTTAAAAGTTTTAACCCATTAAAACCAAGTCCTTGAAAGGCATAGGGGGATGTTCTCGGCTTAAATGCACCACCTCTTAATATCTTAACTCCTAATTCACTTAAAAAATTAGCTATGGTATGTATCTGTTCTTCATTTTCAACAGAACATGGACCTGATATTATAGTAAATTCATTACCTCCTATTTTAATATCTTCCCCTAAGTCTATTATTTTTTTATCATTATTTCTTTTTTTCACTAAATCTATATCCATAAAAATCCTCCATACTATATTAGACTAATCATTTTTTCCACGATATTTGCAGAATTTATTGCTGCCTGATGTACAAAATCATTAAAGTTTCCATGGGCTTTACCATCAGCTTTATCAGAAATTGAACGTAATATAACAAAAGGAATATCATTTAAAAAACATGCATGCCCTATTGCTGCACCCTCCATTTCAGCACAATCTCCTTTGAAATTTTTCCATAGTTTGTCCTTTATTTCTGAACTTGCTACAAAAACATCCCCAGATAGTATTCTTCCAACTGATACTTTATGATCTAGTAATTTCTCACTGCTTATTTTTTTTGCTATTTTTATTAGTTTTTCATTACTTTTAAAAATATATTCTTCTAATCTTGGAATCTCTCCAAGCTTGTATCCAAAACCAGTAGCATTAAAATCATGTTGAATTACATCCTTTGAAACAACAATATCACCAATATCTAAATCTTTCGATACTGCTCCAGCAACTCCTGTATTTATAACAGCCTCAATCTTAAATTCAGAAATTAGTATCTGAGTGCATAAAGCTGCATTAACTTTTCCTATACCACATCTTACTAAAACTACAGATTTACCCAACAACTCTCCTTCATAAAAAACCATTTTAGCAATTTCTTTTTTATTCTTAATTTCTATTTTTTCTATTAACATTTCTAATTCTTCATCCATAGCGCCTATAATACCTATATTATTCATTTGATTCCTCCTACTATTTCAGCATTTTTCACACTCTATAATTATATAACTTCTTAATTTACTGTCAAGTATATATTAAAAAAGGTTTGTAAGCAAGATAGCTAACAAACCTTTTAATTATTCATCATTTTTAATATCTTGTTCTTCAAAGTACTCTTCCATAGACTCAAGTTGTGATTTTAAAAGTGTTTTAAATCTCATCTTAAAAACAAGGGTTTCTTTTTTTACATCTTCATATTCTTTCTGAATTTCTACTACTTCTTGATGAGCTTTTTCTATTATTTGTCTAGCCTTCTCTTCTGCTTCATCTATTATTTGCTGTGATTTGTTTCTTGCATTTAAATTTACCTCTTCTGCAGTTTTCTGAGCTACAACTAAAGTATTTTGTAATGTATCTTCAATATCATCATAGTGCTTTATTTGATCATTGAGCATTGATAATTTATCCTTCAGTTCAATATTTTCTTTATAGATCTTCTCATAATCTGTGATTACCTCATCAAGAAAACTATCAACTTCTACTTCTTTGTATCCTCTTAAACCTTTTTTAAATTCTTTATTTTGTATTTCTAATGGTGTTATCATATAAAACCCTCCGCTATAATAGTTTTTCTAATATAAGTTTAATTCGCCCTTTTCTAGATAAACCTAAAACTTTTTTTACTATTACTCGTCCTTTCTTTTTTAACGAAATCATATCCCCTTCATTAATTTCATAGGAAGGTTCAGTTATTGGTTCCCAATTTACTTTTACCTTTTTAGATTTAACATATGTAGAACTATCTGATCTTGAAATGTTATGGGCTGAACTAATTATATTATCTGCTCTTAATGAAGCTACTGTAGTATATATTTCTTTAGTTTCTACTTTTGGTTTTACGATATCACTTAAAGCTATTTCATTAACCTCAACACGTTCTTTAGCTATTGAGTCTAAACTAAAAAGAACAAAATCTTTAATTTCATCTAACAAAATAATCTCGCCAAAATTTTCACTAACAATAATATCTCCAACTTTTTCTCTCTTAATACCTAAACTCATTAAAGCACCAAGATAATCCCTATGATTTAAATCTGTATAATCAGAACTATATTTAACTTTTAATACCTTAACCGGATTATCTATATTATATTTTGTTAAATAATGAGGAAATATCACAATAGATTTCCTTTCACTATTATTATATCCACCTTCTTCAAAATATTTTATCTCTAAAAATCTGTTTAAAAACGAATAACAAAGTCTTCTTTGATAGGGATCTAAAAAATCTGTATATTCCACTTTATGATAATCAAGTACTCTTTCTACCTTATCTAATACTTTTCTCATTACTAAAATTTGACTATTATCGTTAATATGTTCAATATATTTTTCTTTATTATTTATCATGCTAACACCTAAACTAATATATTAAATACTATACTTCTTAATATATCTAAAAACAATATAGCTAAAATAGGTGAAAAATCAAACATACCTGTATTAAATGGTAATTTATTTAATAATTCTCTAAATGGAGCTAAAAGTGGCTCTGTAAGATTATATACAAATCTTAATAAAGGATTTCTAAGATCTCTTATAATAAATGACAAAATTATTCTTCCTATAATCAATATATTAATTATGTATATAAATAGGTCTAGTGCTTTTAATATTACATATCTGCTAATCAATTAATTCACCTCTTATAATTTATTTCTTCCAAGGAAAAAGTCCTTTGTTTTTAAGTTCATCTTTTATTTTTGCATCTATTTCTACATTGCTAGGTGCAAGTACAAATATATCCTTTGTTACCTTCTGTATAGTACCTTCTATAGCATATATTGCCCCACTAGTAAAATCAAATACTTTTCTTTTTAAATCACCTTCTAAATTTTTAAGATTAAGCACAACTGGTCTTCTATTTTTTAACTCTTCAACTGTCTTAGTACAATCTTCATATTTATCTGGTTCATGTAAAACCAGTTTTATTTGTGAACTAGTATGTATATTCACAACTTTATTATTTTTCGCTTTTCTAGTACTTACTGTATTTTCAAATTCTTCATTTTCCATTTCCTCTTGAAACTCTTCATCTAAGTCATCTAAACCAATAAAATATTTAACCTTATCTAATATATTACCCTTAGCTTCCATATTTCTCCCCCTTAATAATTTCTTTTACCAAAGATTGCTCTTCCTACTCTTACCATATTAGAACCTTCTTCAATTGCTATCTCATAATCATTAGTCATTCCCATAGATAAATATTTCATTTCTGTATTATCAAACCCTTTTTTTTCTATATCCTTTGAAAGTCCTTTCAATTGCTTAAATACATATCTAACTTTTTCAGGATTTTCTACATGTGGTGCCATTGTCATTAGTCCCTTTACATTAATATTATCAAACTTTAATATTTTCTCTAAAAAGTCTATAACTTCATCTCCATATAAACCAAATTTACTTTCTTCTTCTGAAATATTTACTTGTATTAAAGTATCAACGTTTCTGTTAATTTTCTTTGCTCTTTTCTGCAGTTCTTTTGCTAAGGACATTCTATCTAAAGAATGTATCAAGTGAACTTTATCTATAATATATTTTACTTTATTGCTTTGAAGGTGTCCTATCATATGCCATTTCAAATCATTATTATTTAAAAGTTCATATTTTCTTTGTATCTCTTGTACTTTATTTTCACCAATATTTTCTAGTCCTAATTCAATTGCATTTTTCATAATATCAACATCAATAGTTTTTGTAACACCTATTAAAGTAATATCTTCAGGTTTTCTTCCTGATTTTTCTGCAGCTTTTTTTATATTATTTTTAACTGTAGTTAAATTACTTTCTAAGTTAATATATATCCCTCCTTAATTGATAACTTTAGATTCTTTAACTTTATCACCATGTAAGACTATTTCATCATACATTACTATTGATTTTAATTTTTTCTTTTCATTATCAATTTCTAATTCAATATAATTTTCATCAACAATTGCGTATTCTCTATTTTCACTAATAATTTTTATAGGTCTGAATCTAATAATATTATCCATATTATTTACGTATACACCTTTTATACCATCTCTTAAAACTATAGATGTTTTTGGTATTTTTAGTCCTTGTTTATTTTTTTCTATAATTTCAATATCAACATACCTTTTATCATAAAAATCATAAAAATATGTGTCAAATTCAAATATTAATACTTTTTCATTATTATTTTGACTTATTTTAACTACCTTTGCATTAATATAACTATCCTCATCTAAAAAGTGTATATCTACATTGTTACCTTCCTTTAAAAAATTAATACTGTCACTTCTAAGCTTAGTCACTATAAACCATTTAAAATTATCACAAACTTTAAATAAAGGTTGTCCAACTTCTATATTATCTGAGTTTCTCACTTTATTTTTCTCCATTTGTAAAATTTTAAATCTATTAGGTGTTATATTTAACATGTTTTCTATATTAAAAATATTTTCAAGTCCATCAAAGTTATAACTAACAATGCCAGATTGCTTAGTATAGTAACCTTTATTTATACTAGTTATTTTTTTATTTAATTCTTTTCTATTTTCCAATAACCTATTCAATTCTACTTTAAGGTAAGTACTATCTCCAGAAACTAAGTTCTTCTTTTCTATTATGTTTTTCAAATCCTGTTTTAATTTTACTATTTTTTCATAATTATTATTTTCAATATTATCTTTAATTTCATTAACTATATTATTAATTTTTTCATTTGTCTTTTTTATGTCTTCATTAAAAAGTTTCTTATTTATATTAGCGTCTTTATACTTACTAATTTTTTCATCTATTTGTTTTAATTGCTTTTTTAGTTCATTAGCATTATTGTTTAATACCTCTACAACTTTTGTTCCTGCTGAAACTTTTGTTCCTTCACTAACAAAATAGTTTATTTTCCCTTTATTGCGAGAATTATATATTTTTTCATTTTTTAAAATTATACCTTGAGTTTTATGACTAACCTTAAGTGTATCTCTTTTTACTGTAAAGGTTTTTTCTCCTGAAGCATATAGTGTTGGCATTAATCTAAATAAAAAATATAATAAAATAGTTGAAACTAAAATAATTCTAAATTTTTTTCTTCTCTTTCTTTTTCTAACTCTATCTTCCTTTGACATCACACCACCACCAAGCACTTAAAAGGATACTTCTATAGATATATTTCTTCATAACTTTTGATTTTCCTTTTAAAAATAAAAATCTAATAGAGTATATATTAAAAAAACTTTCCATATTTACTTATTATTTTTATAACAGCTATTCTATTAGCTTTAAATTTTTTGATATCATTCTTATTTGTTAACAATAATACATTACCACTGTCTTTATTTGCACCTATTAAAATACCTTTTAATTTAACACCACTCAAAAGTGAAATTTTAACTTCATCTCCAGATTTAACATCTACTCCTAATACTGTGAACTTTTTTATGTTAGTTTGTTTTAAATGTTCATCAGTTACAGCTTTGTTATCAATAATTATTGTGTTTCTTTTGTATAAAAAATACTTTTCTCTTATTACAACTAACATATAACCAATTAAAGCTACAATTAAAAACATAATTAAATAATTTAGTAAATGCTTAATAGCCATAATATCACTACCTTCTATAATAATTTTAAACTATAATTCAATATTATTATATTGGACTTTAGTCTCAATGTTATTTAATATATCTATATATGAAATTATAACATAAAAATCATTAATGGAAAATATACTTAATTTTAAAATATAATTTAATTTCCCCTTTACAATCATAACAAATTTTTGTATAATATTAATCACTGTTAACGGGATGTGGCGCAGTATGGTAGCGCACAAGTCTGGGGGACTTGGGGTCGCTGGTTCAAATCCAGTCATCCCGACCAAAAAAAGATTAAGTCATATGACTTAATCTTTTTTTATATCAAATTATGATACAAATCAAACCTCCATTACCCTCATTTACAATTCTTTGTAGAGTTTTTTGGATTTTAGATCTAGCATCTTGAGGCATCATATTCAATTTACCCTGCAACTGCTCTTTTACTAAATCATGTAATGATTTTCCAAACATATTAGAATCCCAAATTTTAGAAGGATCACTTTCAAATTCTTCTAATAAGTATTTTACAAACTCTTCACTTTGCTTTTCTGTACCTATAACAGGTGAAACCTCTGTTGTTATATCAGCTCTAATTAAATGTAATGAAGGTGCATTAGCTTTTAGTTTAACACCAAATCTATTTCCTTCTTTAAAAGTCTCAGGTTCTAAAAGTTCTAATTCTTCTAAACTCGGTGATACTAAACCATAACCTGTTTCTTTAACATCATTAAGAGCTTTTTCTACTCTGTCATACTCCTTTTTAGCTTCAGAAAGCTTAGTAATGAGATTGATTATTTGATGTTCTCCTTCTATATTAAAGCCTGTTGACTCCCTAATAACTTTATAAAATAAATCTTTATTAATGTCCATATTAATATTAGCGATACCTTCCCCAAGATTTATTTCATCTAATTTTACATTTTCTATTAATTCTACCTCATTTAATTTATTCACTGCTAAATTTATTTCACTTAATCTTTGTAAATTGCCAACAACGTCTTTTAAAGAATCTAAAATATCTTTTTTAATCCAATGTCCTTTAGATAATCCGTCAATCCAACCAGGTAAGTCTATATTTATTTCTTTGATTGGGAATTCTAACAAGACTTTTTCTAATATTTTGTTCATATCCTGCATTTCCATATTCATACAGTCTACAGTTACTACAGGTATATTATACTTTTCTTCTAGATTTTCACGTAAAGCAATAGTACTATCTAGATTAGGATGTGTTGAGTTTAATAAAATAACAAACGGTTTATCTAATTCTTTTAACTCCTTAACTACCCTTTCTTCTGATTTTATATAATTATGTCTATCTATATCTGTTATAGATCCATCAGTTGTAACAACTATTCCTATAGTAGAGTGCTCAGTAATTACCTTTCTAGTTCCAATTTCTGCAGCTTCTTCAAAAGGAATTTCTTTTTCATACCATGGTGTTGTTACCATTCTAGGCATATTGTTCTCTTCATGACCTAGTGCCCCTTTTACTAAATAACCAACACAATCTACCATTCTAACTTTAAATTTAATATTTTCATTTAAAGTTAATTCCACTGCTTCACTTGGGACAAACTTAGGTTCAGTAGTCATAATTGTTTTTCCAGCCCCACATTGAGGTAATTCATCCTTTGCTCTTTCTTTGCTATATGTATTCTTTATGTTTGGTAAAACTAATAGGTCCATAAATCTTTTTATAAATGTTGATTTTCCTGTTCTTACAGGACCTACTACTCCTAGGTAAATATCACCATTTGTTCTTCCTGCAATATCATTGTATATATCAAATTTATCCATCCTTTTCCCTCCTTTATATAATTATGGATAACTTAGTTAAAACATTAAAATATATAATAACTCCTTTTATCCTTAACAGTATATATATATGAACTTTTATAAATAATATGACATGCCACAAAAAAAAGGACATACTTTTGTATGTCCTTAAAAATACTACCAATCACAATTTAAATTGTCTATAACATCTTCCATTTCATGTTTTCTGTCTCTTAACATCAAATTTATAACAGAATTCTTAACATCTTTATTTTTATACAATACTCCATATATTTCTTCACATATAGGCATCCTTACATTATATTCTTTAGCTAATTGATAAGCAGATTTAGCAGTCTTAATACCTTCTACTACCATCCCTACTGACTCAACAGCATCTTCAAAACTATAACCTTCTCCTATTTTAATTCCTGCTCTTCTATTTCTACTATGCATACTAGTACAGGTTACTATTAAATCACCTATACCAGAAAGTCCTGCAAAGGTATTTTTATCTGCACCCATTTTTTCACCTAATCTAGAAATTTCTATAATACCTCTATTCATAAGTGCAGCCTTTGTGTTATCACCATATCCTAACCCATCAGATATTCCTGCTCCTAGGGCTATTACATTCTTAAGTGAGCCCCCTAATTCTACCCCTATAACATCAGGGTTTGTATATACTCTAAATTTAGGAGCCATAAATACCTTTTGTACATATTCTGCTATTTTTCTTGTCTCTGAAGCTACAACTACAGCTGTAGGCATATCTTTTGCTACTTCCTCAGCATGGGACGGACCTGATAAAATAGCATAATTAGATTCTGGTAAGATTTCTTTAACTATTTCTGATACTCTAAAAAGAGTATTTTGCTCTACTCCCTTAGCCACATTTACAATTACTTGATTAGCTTCTACATGTTTTTGCATTTTTTCTAACACATTTCTTACTGCGTGTGAGGGCACTGCCAAAAGAATTATGTCTTTTTTATGTATAGTTTTTAACATATCATTGTTTATATTTATCTTATCTGGTAATATAACACCTGGTAAATATCTAACGTTTTCCCTTGCCATCTTCATCTTTTTAACTTGTTTATTATTTCTAATCCATAAATCCACATTATATCCCTTTTTACCTAATAAGATAGCTAAAGCCGTACCCCAGCTACCTCCACCTATAACTCCTATATTTTTCATGGTCTTCCTCCTATTCTAAGCTTTTTCCCCAATTTTTGATTCTAATCCTTTTACTAATCTTTCAATATTAGTTTTATGCCTATAAACAGCCATTATAGATAGAATTAAAGTGAAAATTAAAAACTTTTCATCAAAAGGTCTTACAACAATTAAACTAATTAACGGCAATATACTCATAGCAATAATTGATCCTAATGAAACATATTTAGTTTTTATTATAATTATTAATCCAATTACTATAGATATAATTGCTAAAAGAGGATTAATAGCCAATACAACGCCTATAGTTGTAGCTATTCCTTTTCCTCCTTTAAATTTTAGAAAAACAGGCCAATTATGACCAATCACAGCAAAAATAGCTCCTATTAACATGCCACTATAACCTAAAATATAATTTCCAATTATTACAGCAACTACTCCCTTTAATGCATCCCCTAAGAAAGTAGATGCTGCTAATTTGACTCCAAAAACCCTTAAAGCATTAGTCGCTCCTGCATTTTTACTACCATGATTTCTAATATCCTTTTTTTCTATTATTCTACCTAAAATATAAGAAGTTGAAATATTTCCTAAAAAATAACTAACTAATATAAGTATAATTAGCTTCCCCATTTTATTCTCCCTTCTCTTTAAACTCAAATCTAATAGGTGTTCCTTCAAATCCAAAGGACTGTCTTAATTGATTTTCTAAATATCTTTGATATGAAAAATGCATTAATTCTTTATCATTAATAAAGATTACAAATTTAGG